>NZ_JAMJFM010000068.1:0-45264 GCF_023544705.1 Streptomyces sp. MCA2 | reverse complement strand
CCCAAACACCGCCTCCCGCCGTAGGCGGACACACCTCCCGCCGTGGGCGGGGAAAACGACCGCCGAAGGCGGGAAACAGGCACGGCGGGGCACCCGCAGACGTGGGGCGATACCGTCGGCCCACCGACACACGCTTAGGGAGACGGACAGTGACAGCTACGTCGTGGGTGCGAGGCGCAGCCGGAGACCCGTTCGGGACGGCCCGACTGCGGCGTGGCGTGCTGGATGCCTGGGCCACCTCGCCGGCCCGGTTCCGGGAGGATGCCAACGCCGAGGAGGACCTCGCGCTCGGCGGCTACCGCGACCGGCTCGCCGTGGAGCTGGCGCAGAACGCGGCGGACGCGGCGGCGCGGGCCGGCGTCACCGGCCGGCTGCGGCTGACCCTGCATGCGGCCAATGGCGACGCGCCCGCCGTACTCGTCGCGTCCAACACCGGCGCCCCGCTGGACGCCACCGGCGTGGAGTCGCTGTCGACGCTGCGTGCCTCCGCGAAGCGTGAGGCCAGTGTGTCGGCCGGGGCGGTCGGACGGTTCGGTGTGGGCTTCGCCGCGGTGCTGTCCGTGAGCGACGAGCCGGCGCTGGTGGGCCGTACCGGCGGGGTGCGCTGGTCGCTGGCCGAGGCGCGGGGGATGGCGGAGGAGGTCGCGGCGCACAGCCCCGGCCTGGGCGGCGAGTTGCGCCGCCGCGACGGGCATGTGCCGCTGCTGCGGCTGCCGCTGCCCGCGGAGGGCACGGCGCCCGAGGGCTACGACACCGCCGTCGTGCTGCCGCTGCGGGACATCGCGGCGCAGGATCTCGCCGAGCGGCTGCTGCACGGGATCGACGCGGCGCTGCTGCTGACCCTGCCGGGGCTGTCCGAGGTCGTGGTCGAGACCCCGGAACACGTACGGGAGTTGCGGCGGAGCCAGGACGGCCCCTACGTACTGATCGAGGACAGCGAGCGCGGTGCCACCCGGTGGCGGGTGGCGAGCGACGGCGGTCCGCTGGACCCGGCGCTGCTGGCGGACCGGCCCGTCGAGGAGCGGCTGCGGCCGGCCTGGTCGGTGACCTGGGCGGTGCCGGTGGACGACGAGGGCGCACCGGCGCGTCCGGGGACGGCGGCGGTGGTGCATGCGCCGACGCCGACGGACGAGCCGCTGGGGCTGCCCGCGCTGCTGATCGCCTCGTTCCCGCTGGAGCCGACCCGCCGGCATGTCGCACCGGGCCCGCTGACGGACTTCCTGGTGGACCGGGCGGCCGCGACCTACGCGGGGCTGCTGGGCGACTGGCAGCCGGTGTCGGTCGGCACCCTCGACCTGGTGCCGGGGCCGCTGGGCAAGGGCGGTCTGGACGGTGAGCTGCGCCGGCAGGTGCTGGAGCTGCTGCCGCGGGTGCGTTTCCTGCCGAGCGCGGGCGCGCCCGGAGACCGGCCGGCCGAGCCCGAGGTGCCGGCGGCGGGCGAGTGGGACGAGGACGACAGCGGTGTGGACCGCTTCGTGCTGCGTCCGGTGGATGCCGAGCTGGTGGAGGGCGCGGGCGCGGCGACGGTCGGGGTGCTGGCCGAGCTCTTCCCGAGCCTGCTGCCTGCCGGTCTCGAACGCCGTCCTGAGCTGCGTGCGTTGGGTGTGGCCCGGGTGCCGCTCGGGGAGATGGTCGACCGGCTGGCCGGCGTCGAACGGTCGCCCGGCTGGTGGTGGCGGCTCTATGACGCGCTGGCCGGCACCGACCCGGACCGGCTCAGCGGGCTGCCGGTGCCGCTGGCGGGCACGGCGGGCCAGGGGCCCGGCGGGGGCGGTGGCGTACGGACCACGATCGGGCCGCGTCAGGTGCTGCTGCCGTTGCCCGGCGACGACGAGGATGCCGCGGCCCGGCACCGTACGCTCGCCCGGCTCGGACTGAAGGTCGCGCACCCCGACGCGGTGCACCCGCTGCTGGAGAAGCTGGGCGCCACCCCGGCCCAGCCCCGTGCCGTACTGACCACGCCCCAGGTACGTGCGGCCGTGGCGAACTCACTGGACGCGGACGAGGACGCCTACGACGTCTTCGCCGACGAGATCGACGGCGGGGCGGGAGCTCCGCTGGGCGCCGAGGAACTGGCGGAGACGGTGCTCGGCCTGGTCCGGGACGCCAACCTCACACCGGGGGACGAGCCCTGGCTCGGGGCGCTCGCGCTGCCCGACGAGGACGGCGAGCTGGCGCCCGCGGGCGAGCTGGTGTACCCGGGCAGCGCCTTCGAGCGGGTCATCCGGGAGGGTGAACTCGCGGCCTGTGAGAGCGAGTTGACCGAACGCTGGGGTGAGCAGCCGCTGACTGCTGTGGGCGTCCTGGCCGACTTCGCGCTCGTCCGGGCCACCGATGTCGTCCTCGACCCGGACGAAATGGAGCCGCGGGACGGGGACTTCGCCGAGCCCGACGACGTCGGCCTGCTGGACGCGGTGGACGTCTGGTGCGAGGACATCCTCGACGCGCTGCCGGACAGCCCCGTACCGCCGGTGGTGACCGAACTGGTGGCCGTGCGCGACCTCGACCTGGTCGACGACGATGCCTGGCCCGAGGTGCTGGCGATGCTCTCCCGCCCGCCCCTGCGCGACGCCCTGACCGCACCGGTGCGGGTGCTGCTCCCCGACGGCACCACCGAATCCGTCCGCCCGTACACCGCCTGGTGGCTGCGCGGACACCCGGTGCTCGACGGACGCCGGCCCGCCGGTCTGCGCTCGGCGGGCGGCGATCCGCTGCTGGCCGGGCTGTACGAGTCCGCGGACGCGGGCGAGGTCGACGCGCAGGTGCTGCGGGCGCTCGGCGTGCGCACGTCCGTCGCCGCACTCCTGGACGAGCCGGGCGGCGCGGCGGAACTGCTGACCCGCCTCGCCGACCCCGAGCTGCCCGTCGGCGCCGCACAACTGCACGCGATCTACGGCCTGCTGGCGGACCTCGACCCCGATCAGGTGACCCTGCCCGACGAACTGCGGGTCGTGCTCGACCGGGAGGTCCGGGTCGTCGACGCGGCGGAGACGGTGGTCGCCGACGCCCCTGACCTGGTGCCGCTGGCCACCGGCCGCGCCCTGCTGCCGGTACGCCCCGCCCGCGCCGCCGAGCTGGCGGAACTGCTCCAGGTGCGACGCCTGAGCGAGGTGCTCAACGCCGAGGTCCGCTCCGAGGGCGTACGCCACGAGGTGCCCGACGCCGTACGGGCACTGCTCGGCGCCGCCACCCCCGAGGCGTACCTGGAGCACGAGGAACTCCTCGTGGGCGACAGCCCCGACGACACCACCGAACTGGACTGGCGCCGGACTCCGGACGGCACCCTCCACGCCGCCACCCTGGAGGGCGTGGCAGCAGCCCTCGCCTGGGCAGCAGGCCAATGGCCCCGCCGCTTCGAGGTCGCCGCCCTCCTGGAGGACCCGGACCGCGGCGAGGAACTGGCACGGGCGCGTTGGTTCGACTGACGGAGGGCTGCCATGGGCCCGGCCCCTGCCGCGTTGCGACGGGGGCCGGCGCCCGCCGGTCAAGCCGCGGAGCGGCATGACCGGTTCTCAGGGCGTGTACTCGGAGTGCTGGACGGCGGAGGCCCAGAGCAGATCCCGCACGCGGACGCATGCGGCGACCGTCTCGGGATCATCGGTCACTTCGGACCCGAGGACCCTCCCCGTGTCGTCGAAGTGCCCCACGGCCAGGAGCTTGTCATCGAAGAGCCACCAGTCGTTGCCCGCTACAGGGAAGACCAGATCCTCGTGCAGCTTGTGGCGCGGTAGCCAGCGGATGGACTCGCCGGCCGCTACGTTGACGTGGGCCGTCGCGTACTCCCACTGGATGTAGGAGCTATGGGGCTCGGTGACGACCCGCACCCGGCGCACGGTCTTCCCGGAGCCGGTGACGCGCTTCATGAGCTGTGTCCACGGCACCATGAACGAGTTGTCGACGCTCCCTCGCAGCCAACTCTGGTACGGGCCGTCTTCTGTCCACTTCGCCATGATTCGGCGGGGGCTGGCCGTCCGTGGTGCGCTGCGCGGTGGCTCAGTTGCCGAACTCGCCGCCCTTGACGGCGGCGAGGAAGGATGTCCAGCCGTGAGCCGGGAAGACCAGCGCCGGGCCGTGCGGATCCTTGGAGTCACGGACGGGTACAGCACCGGGGATCCCGTCGGCGACCTCGATGCACTCGGCCCCCTGGCCGTTGCTGTAGCTGGACTTGCGCCACCTGCTCAGTGCGGACGCGTCAGGAATCGTCTTCATCCTCGTACTCTCTCAGGTAGCTGCTGAGGAGGTCGAGAGTTTCGCTCTCCGGCAGCGCCTTGGAGCGAGCGATGTCAAACATGTGCGTGAGTTCAAGAATCTTTCCTGCCGACTCCACTTGCTCGCCGGAGAAAAAGCTCTCGACATATCCGATCGTGGCTCCGTTGCGAAGGGTGAGAAGGCTCAAACTGCCTCCCAGCATGGGGTGTTCCCCCTGGCTGAAAGGTAGCGCCTGAAGCGCGACATGAGGCGATTCGGCCACCTTCAGGACATGCCGAATTTGCCCGCACATGCACTCTGTCCCCCCGATAGGGCGCTTGAGTGCCGCTTCATCCGTGATTGCCCAGTACAGCGGAGAATCCGCCCTTTCGAATACGCGCTTACGGCGCATCCGCGTGGCGACATGTTCCTCTATCCGTTCCACGGATTCCCCGGCCAGCGATGTGCGGAACAGGGCGCGTGCGTAATCCTTGGTCTGCAAAAGCCCCGGGATCAGGCTGCTGCCGAAGACCTGAATGCGAGCTGCCTTTCTCTCGCTTTCGAGGACCGCTCGGCCGTAGTCGGGAATCGACGCATCCTGTGCCATGGACAGCAGCTCGACGAAGAGTCCGTCCGTCGCGAAGTGCGCGTCCAGGGCCTCGGCCAGCGCTTCCGACGGCAACTGCTCCCCGCGCTCCACCCGGCTGAGGTACGTATGCGGGTAACCGACCTTGTCGGCGAGGGCTCGTTGGGAAAGGCCCGCGGTCTCCCGCAGGCGGCGTAAGCGCCGGCCCAGTACCGAGCGCGGGGTGGCCCTGTCGTCGTCCTCGTTGTTCAGCTCCACTGCTCGAACACACCTTCAACTCGCTGTCCACGGGCGGACTTTGGTGACACGTACGGCGTGCACTCAGCGTATTCCGTCAGCAATGCTGAGTGAGGACGAAAAGCCCCCGCGACCGCTGCCACGGTCCGGGGGTGTGGCCATCAGCCCTGTGGAGGTCGACGACATGAATCACGCTATCGGGAAACTTTCCGGCGTGACGGAGGAACACCAGGGCCCCGTACGGCTGCTGCCCTGGTCGGGTCCCGACGGCAAGCCCTGTTATCTCGTGGGTGAGGGCGGCGGGCACGTCTCCCGGGTCGCTGACGAGATCGAGGGCGTACAGCTCGGCATGGCGGACGGCATTCTCGGTCACGCGGAGGACATGCTCGGCGGCCGTCAGGTCACCAGTCGCGAGCTGCGGTTCCTTGCCCGGGGGTTGGCCGATGCGCTGCGGGATGTGCGGCGCGTCGCGGAGAGCCGGGGAGCGCGGTTGGCCGCGGCGGGGGCGTGAACGCGACGCGCACCGCGGGGGCGTGGGCGCGACGTACACCGCGGGGACGTGGGCGCGACGCGCACCATAGGGGTCAGTTCGAGTGGAATCTCTTGACGAGGCTCCAGATGACGACGATCGCGGAGAGGGCGAGGAGGGGCCACACCCACCAGTCGAGGGTGCCGTCGCCGGTGCCGCCGTAGTGGCCGCCGTAGTGGTGGTGGTAGTGGCGGTGTGAGTTCGCCAGCACCCTGTATGCCAGGTCCCCGTGGGATGTCATGGGGCTGGAGCGTAGTACGGCAGAAGTGCCCGGGGTATCGGCCGGGCAGGTTCTCTTCGGTCCCGAGTACCGCCCGCCGGGTGGGGGAGCGCGGGTGCTCCTCAGCCCGATGGCGCACCCTGCGCGACGCGGCCGGCGCTCACCTGGAGTGCAGGCGCCGCTTCACGAATACCCAGGCGACCCCGAGCACGACGCCGACCGGGATCATCCACCACGCGCCGGCGAACGAGACGCCGGTGGAGTGGGAGTCGTAGTGGCCGCCGTAGTGGCTGGAGTGGTGACGCGAGCGGGCCAGCAGCTCGAATGCGCGGGCTCCCGAGAGGAATGTCATGGGCACGGACTCTAGGGGAGGCGGGGTGGGTGTCGCGATGCCGGGGCGGATGTGGCGGACGGGAGGCGGACGGGCCAGTTCCTCATCCCATCCCGTCCCGTCCCGTCCCGGTCTCGTCCGTCGGGCTGAGGCGTCGGCCCGGTCCCGGCGGCCGGGCTCAGGCGCCCGGCCCGTTCGTCAGGCCGGGAAGCGCCGTCCCACCCACCGCCAGGCGACCTCCAGCAGCACCGCCGCCACCACCGCGATGCCGACGGCCGTCCACGGCATCGTCGTTCCGACCAGGCGCAGGTCGAAGAACGTCTGTAGCCAGGGGGTGGCGAGGACCGCGAGGAAGGCGAGGCCCATCGCCAGGACCAGGGCGATCCGCCACCAGGTGTAGGGGCGGGCGATGATCGCCAGGACCCACATCGCGGCGAGGAAGAGCGTCAGGGTGGCCGCGCTGGTCTCGGCCGGCAGGGCGCCCGGGCCGGTGTAGTAGCCGCGGGCGAGCAGGTAGGTGGTGAAGGCGGCGAGGCCCGTGATCAGGCCGGACGGCACGGCGTAGCGCATCACCCGGCGGACGAAGTGCGGTTCGGCGCGCTCCTTGTTGGGGGCCAGGGCGAGGAAGAACGCGGGGATGCCGATGGTCAGGGTGGAGAGCAGGGTCAGGTGCCGCGGCAGGTACGGGTAGGGGATCTGGCAGCAGGCCACCAGGATCGCCAGCAGGACGGAGTAGACGGTCTTGGTGAGGAAGAGGGTGGCGACACGGGTGATGTTGCCGATGACCCGGCGGCCCTCGGCGACGACCGAGGGGAGTGTGGCGAAGCTGTTGTTGAGCAGGACGATCTGGGCGACGGCGCGGGTCGCCTCGGAGCCGGAGCCCATCGCGACGCCGATGTCGGCGTCCTTGAGGGCGAGTACGTCATTGACGCCGTCGCCGGTCATCGCGACGGTGTGGCCACGGGACTGGAGGGCCGCGACCATCTCCCGCTTCTGCTGCGGGGTGACCCGGCCGAAGACCGCGGCCTCTTCGACCAGCGCCGCCATCGCGTCCCGGTCGCCGGGCAGTTCGCGCGCGTCCACCGGGTCGTCCGCGCCCGGCAGCCCCAGCTTGCCGGCCACTGCACCCACCGACACCGCGTTGTCGCCGGAGATCACCTTGGCCCGGACGCCCTGTTCCGCGAAGTAGCGCAGGGTGTCGGGGGCGTCCGGGCGCAGCCGCTGCTCCAGGACGACCAGCGCGGTGGGCCGCACGCCCCGTATGACCTCGGGGTCGTCCAGCTCCCGTGCGGTACGGGCCAGCAGCAGGACGCGCAGGCCCTGGGCGTTGAGGCCGTCGATCTCGGAGAGGCGGTGGTCGCCGGGCGGCAGCAGGACGTCCGGGGCGCCGAGCAGCCAGGTGGTGCTCTCGCCGTCCGGGCCGTTGAGGGCGGCGCCGCTGTATTTGCGGGCGGAGGAGAACGGCAGCGCCCGGGTGCAGCGCCAGGCGTCGTCCGCCGGATACGCGTCGATGATCGCCTGGAGGGAGGCGTTGGGCCGCGGATCGCATCCGCCGAGCGCGCCCAGCACCTCTTTGACGTACGCCTCGTCGCCGTCGAGGGCGCGCAGACCGTTGACGTCCATCCCGCCCTCGGTGAGGGTGCCGGTCTTGTCCAGGCACACCACATCGACGCGGGCCAGCCCCTCGATGGCGGGCAGCTCCTGGACCAGGCACTGCCGGCGGCCGAGCCGGATGACACCGATCGCGAAGGCGACGGAGGTGAGCAGCACCAGACCCTCGGGGATCATCGGCACGATGCCGGCGACCATCCGGCGGATCGCCTCGTCGCCCGGCAGCCCGAGGGTGAGCAGATGGCTGAGGATGAGGCCGATCGCGGTCGGGATCATCATCCAGGTCACGTACTTGAGGATCCGGCTGATGCCGCTCCGCAGCTCGGAGTGGACCAGGGTGAAGCGGCTGGCCTCCTCGGCGAGCTGGGCCGCGTACGCCTGCCGGCCGACCTTGGTCGCGGTGAAGGCGCCGCCGCCCGCGACGACGAAGCTGCCGGACATCATCCGGTCACCGGGCTTCTTGAGGACCGGATCGGCCTCGCCGGTCAGCAGCGACTCGTCGACCTCCAGGCCGTCGCTCTCCAGTACCCCGCCATCGACGATGATCTTGTCGCCGGGCCCGAGTTCGAGGACATCGCCGAGGACCACGTCGGAGGCGGGGATCTCGGCGGCGGCCCCGTCGCGCCGGACGAGGGGCCGCGACTCGCCGATGACCGCCAGGGCGTCCAGGGTCTTCTTGGCGCGCAGCTCCTGGACGATGCCGATGCCGGTGTTGGCGACGATGACGAAGCCGAACAGGCCGTCCTGGATCGGGCCGACGATCAGGATGATCACGAACAGCACGCCGATGATGGCGTTGAAGCGGGTGAGGACATTGGCGCGGACGATCTCCGTGGCCGAGCGGGAGGACCGTACGGGGACGTCGTTGACCTCGCCCCGGGCGACGCGTTCCGCGACCTCGGCGGCGGTCAGTCCGGGGTTGACCGGTTCCTGAGCGGTCCGTCGGGCCGGCTCGGCGCCCGGTCCGGAGTGCTCGGCTTCGGCCCTCGCCCGCTCCGTCATGCCCCCGACGTTACGGGCGGAATGCGCACTTCACCCGCTGGGTGGGCGGGTGGTGGGCGGTATGCCTCAGAGCTGGTCGGCGGGCCGGTCGCCCGCCTCGGCGCGCTTGATCGCGGCGTCCCGGGCCCGTACGTACCAGATGCCCACCAGGCCGAGGCCGCCGCCGGCCAGACAGGTCCACACCCACCAGGTGTGGCCGTGGTCGGCGAACCAGCCGTAGAAGGGGAGCTGGCCGAGGAAGAGCACGAACCAGATGACGGTGCCGCCGATGATCGTGCCGACGACGGGGCCCTCGAGAGGCGCCGGGGCCTCGCGCAGTTCGGACTTCTTCCACATAGGGGTCAGCTTACGGGGAGGGGGTGCGGGAGCTGCGGGCGGCGGTGGGCAGGGGGCGGGCGGCGGCCGTCGGGGGCTGTCGGGGGTCGCCGGGGGTCCGGAGAGGGCGGTGCGGGCGGTGTGGTCCGTACGGCACAAGGGTCTACGCGCGGAGATAGCGATCAACGCATTGTTTATTCATACTGAACCTTTCTGGATACGGCTGGTTTAGCTCGTCTTTTCCTCCAACCTGATCCGGTTTTTTCTGTTTCTGTTCGTGTTCCGGGCCCTCGGGCCCCCGCGCCTGCCCAGGCCTGTCCGACTGAGGTCCCGCATGCCCCCCTCGGCCACCACGCCGGTCGACACCCCCGAGAACCCGGGTCCGATGCCTGCCAAGAACGGCTTCGACCGGTTCTTCAAGATCTCCGAGCGGGGGTCGACGGTCGGCCGCGAACTCCGCGGCGGTCTGGCGACGTTCTTCGCGATGGCCTACATCATCGTGCTGAACCCGATCATCCTCGGTGCCGGTGTCGACAAATTCGGCCACCACCTCGACAACGCCCAGCTGGTCACCGCCACCGCGCTGATGGCCGGTCTGAGCACGGTGCTGATGGGCCTCATCGGCAATGTCCCGATCGCGATCGCCGCGGGCCTGGGCATCAACGCCGTGGTCTCCCTGCAACTCGCACCCAAGATGAGCTGGCCGGACGCGATGGGCATGGTCGTGCTCGCCGGTCTCGTGCTGATGCTCCTGGTCGCCTCGGGTCTGCGGCAGCGGGTGATGGACGCGATCCCCAACGGGCTGCGGCGGGCCATCGCCATCGGCATCGGCCTGTTCATCTCGCTGATCGGCCTGGTCGACGCCGGCTTCGTGACGCGTAACCCGGACGCCGCGCACACCACCGTCCCGATGAGCCTGGGCCAGGGCGGACAGCTCAAGGGCTGGCCGGTGCTGGTCTTCGTGCTCGGCCTGGTGCTGATGTTCGTGCTGATCGTGCGGAAGGTCAGGGGCGCCATCCTGATCGGCATGGTCACCATGGCCGTGGTCGCCATCGGCATCAACGCCCTCGTGCAGATCCCGGACGCGTCCTGGGGCCTGGCGGTGCCGAACGTCCCGGACAAGATCGTCGACACCCCGGACTTCGGTCTGATCGGTCAGATCAGTCTCTTCGGCGGCTTCAAGGAAGTCGGCGTGCTGACCGGCTGCCTGTTCGTCTTCACCGTGCTGCTCTCCGGCTTCTTCGACGCGATGGGCACCATCATCGGCGTCGGCGAGGAGGCCGGGCTGCTGAACAACGAGACCGGCCAGCTGCCGAACATGGGCCGGATCCTCATGGTCGACGGCATCGCGGTCGCGGGCGGCGGCTTCGGCTCCGCCTCCGCCAACACCTGCTTCGTGGAGTCCACGGCCGGTGTCGGCGAGGGCGCGCGTACCGGTCTCGCCAACCTGATGACCGGTGGCCTCTTCCTGCTCGCGCTGATCTTCACGCCGCTGGCGACCGTCGTCCCCTCGCAGGCCGCGACGCCCGCGCTGGTGGTCGTCGGCTTCCTGATCATGGCCTCGAACGTGCGGGACATCGACTGGGGCGACCCCACGATCGGCATCCCGGCGTTCCTGACGATGGTCTCGATGCCGTTCACCTACAGCATCACCAACGGCATCGGGATCGGCGTCCTGGCCTTCATCCTGCTGCGCTCGGCGACCGGCCGGGTCAAGGAGATCCCCTGGCTGCTGAATGCGGTCGGCTTCTGCTTCCTGGTCTACTTCCTGCTCGACCCGATCGAGCAGGTGCTCGGGGTCAAGTAACGGGCCAGCGCACCCCCAGCTTCTCCGTCTCGTCGAGAGACGACTGGAAGCGCTCGTCGAAGTCCTCGCGGATGAGCGTCCGGACCACATAGTCCTGGACGCTCATTCCGCGTTTTGCGGCGTGCTGCCGAATGCGCTCCAGCAGCTCCCCGTCCACGCGCAGGCTGAGCACTCGCGATCCCATACGGACACGGTCGCGTCCGTACGCGGTCAGGCGCGTCACTTTCGACGGCGTCCTCACTCGTATGGGTGAACCCCGACGGGCGGCACCCCTTGGCTTTCCTTAGAAAGGGTAATGAGTTATGCTAAAGACCATGCCGGAACTGTCCCGCCCCCTGCCTGACGGCCGGGAGGTGCCCCCAGACGACGCAGCAGCGGTGAACGCTCTGCGGTCCGCCGTGATGCGCCTGTCGCGCCGACTCAAGCACCAGCGGGTCGACGAATCGCTGAGCCCCACCGAGATGTCGGTGCTCGGCACCCTCGCCCGGTGCGGCCATGCCACCCCCGGCGAGCTGGCCCGCAAGGAGCATGTGCAGCCGCCGTCGATGACGCGCATCGTGGCCATGCTGGAGGCCAAGGGACTGGTCCGGCTCGAACCGCACCCCGACGACCGCCGCCAGAAGGTCGTCACGCAGACCGAACAGGCCGAGGCGATGCTCGAAGAGAGCCGCCGCAAGCGCAACGCCTGGCTCGCCGAGCTGGCCTCCGGGCTGGACGAGGACGAGTGGGCCAAGGTGCGGGCCGCCGCGCCCGTGCTGGAGAAACTCGCACAGTTGTAGAACCCGAGGCCGAGGAGGCGAACCCACTTTGAGTACGGGATCCGGAGCACACTCCGCCCCCGCACCGAACTCCCAAGAAGACACGGTTTCCGACGACGCGACCGCGACCACTCCGGGCACCGCCCCGGGTGTCGCCGCAGGCCCCGCCGCCACACCGCGCAAGGGCATGTTCAGCTCCCTACGAATACGTAATTACCGCCTCTTCGCCACCGGCCAGGTGGTCTCCAACACGGGCACCTGGATGCAGCGCATCGCCCAGGACTGGCTGGTGCTCAGCCTCACCGGCTCCTCCGGCGCGGTCGGCATCACCACCGCGCTCCAGTTCCTGCCGATGCTGCTCTTCGGGCTCTACGGCGGCGTCATCGCCGACCGCTTCGGCAAGCGCAAGCTGCTCCTGTTCACCCAGTCCGCCATGGGCCTGACCGGCCTCGCCCTCGCCGTGCTCACGCTGAGCGGCCATGTGCAGGTCTGGCACGTCTACCTGGTCGCCTTCGTCCTCGGCCTGGTCACCGTCCTCGACAACCCGTCCCGGCAGGCCTTCGTCTCCGAGATGGTCGGCCAGGACGAGCTGCGCAACGCCGTCAGCCTCAACTCCGCCAACTTCCAGTCCGCACGGCTGATCGGGCCCGCCGTCGCCGGTGTCCTGATCACCGCCTTCGGCAGCGGCTGGGCGTTCCTGCTCAACGGGCTCTCCTTCATCGCCCCGGTCGCCGGCCTGCTGATGATGCGGACCGCCGAACTCCACAAGGTCGACCGCGTCCCGCGCAGCAGGGGCCAGCTGCGGGAGGGGCTGCGGTATGTGTCCGGGCGCCCCGACCTGATCTGGCCCATCGTGCTGGTCGGCTTCATCGGGACCTTCGGCTTCAACTTCCCGATCTGGCTGACCGCGTTCGTCTACCACGTCTACCACCAGGGCGCCGCCACGTACTCCCTGTTCAACGGGCTGATGGCGGCCGGTTCGCTGATCGGCGCGCTGCTCGCGGCCCGCCGCGCCAGTTCACGGCTGCGGCTGCTGGTCGGCGCGGCGATCCTCTTCGGCGCCCTGGAGATCGCGGCCGCGCTCGCCCCGTCGTTCTGGGTCTTCGCGGCGCTGCTCGCCCCGATCGGCATGGTCGGCCTGACGATCAACGTCACCGCCAATTCGAGCATCCAGATGGCGACCGATCCGCTCATGCGCGGTCGGGTGATGAGCCTGTTCATGATGGTCTTCGTGGGCGGCACCCCGCTCGGCGCGCCGGTGGTCGGCTGGATCACCGATGCCTTCGGCCCCCGGATCGGCTTCCTGGCGGGCGGCGTGGTCTCCATGGTCTCCGCGGCCGTCATCGGTCTGATCCTCGCCAGGGTCGGCGGCCTGCGCCTCAAGATCGACCTGCGCCGCGGCCATCAGCACGTCGCCTTTGTGCCCCGGGTCTCCGGAACGGCTCCGCAGGTGGAGAAGGATCTGGCGCCGGCGGCGTAGGCGTAACGGGGCGGGCGCCGACGGCGTAGAGGTAACGGGGCGGGCGCCGACGGCGTAGGTGTAAGGGGCGGGCTCCGGCGGCGTAGGCGTAAGGGGGCGGGGCTCCGGCGGCGCGGACATGGGCGTGGCGATGCGGACGTCGTCGGGGTCCGCCGGACCCCCTATGCCCTGCGCCACACTGACCGCATGAGACTCTTCGCCGCCGTCCTGCCCCCCGCTCCCGCGCTCGAGGAACTGGCCGCCGAAGTGGCGCAGTTGAAGAAGCTCCCGGCCGCCGACCGGCTGCGGTGGACCGGCCGGGACAGCTGGCACTACACCCTTGCCTTCTACGGCGAGGTACCCGACGGTCTCGTCCCCGAACTGCACGAACGCCTGGCCCGTGCCGCCCGTCGCCGCGACCCCTACGCGCTGCGGATCGCCGGCGGCGGCCGGTTCTCGGACCGGGTGGTGTGGGCCGGGGCGGACGGCGACCGCCCCGCCATGCGCCTGCTCGCCGACGCGGCCTCGGCAGCGGCCCGCCGGACCGGCATCTCCATGGACGAGCAGCACCGCCCGTATACCCCGCACCTCACCCTCGCCAGGAACCGCGTCCCCGACCTGGACCTCCGCCCGTACGCGAGCGCCCTCAAGGACTTCGCCGGCGTCTCCTGGACGGTCGGTGCGCTCTCGCTGGTGTGCAGCCATCCGCCGGTCGCCGGGGTGGCGGGCAAGCAGCCCCGGTACGAAACGGTGGGGACCTGGCCGCTGGGGCACTGAGTACGGCGGGGCGGGGGCCCGTGGCCACCGGATCCCCGGGCCGTGTCCCCCCGGGCCGCGGGCCGTGTCCCCCCGGGCCGAGGGCGGTGTCCCGCCCGGGGCCGTGGGCCGTGCGCATCCGGGCCGCAGGCCGTGTCCCCCCGGGCTGCGTACCCCGGGCCCCGGGCCGCGTACCCCGGGCCGCTGAAACCTCCGAGCCCGCTCCCGTTACGCTCAGAGGGTGGACCCTAAAACCCGTAACCGGATCATGTCCGGCCTGCTCGCCGTACTGCTCGTCGTCGTGGTCGTGGCGGCGGCGCTGCGCTGAGAGCTGCCGCGGCCGGTGCCGGGCGCCCCGCGCCGGCCGGAGCCGGCCGCCGGGCGCCCGGTCCGCTCACCAGGCGAAGGCCTCCGGGCTCGGGCCGGGGCCGGGGAAGATCTCGTCCAGCGAGGCGAGCAGCTCGTCCGACAGCTCCAGTTCGACGGCGCGCAGCGCGGAGGCGAGCTGGTCCGCGGTGCGGGGGCCGACGATCGGGCCGGTGACGCCGGGGCGGGTCAGGAGCCAGGCCAGGGCGACCTCGCCGGGCTCCAGGCCGTGCTTGTCGAGCAGATCCTCGTAGGACTGGACCTGGGCACGGATCGCGGAGTTGGCGAGGGCTTCCGCGGAGCGGCCGGCGCCCGAGCGGGCCGCGCCGCCCTCGCGTTCCTTGCGCAGGGCGCCGCCCAGCAGCCCACTGTGCAGCGGGGACCAGGGGATGACGCCCAGGCCGTAGCCCTGGGCGGCCGGGATGACCTCCATCTCGGCGCGCCGCTCGGCGAGGTTGTAGAGGCACTGCTCGCTGACCAGGCCGTACGAACCGCGGCGGGCGGCCGTCTCGTTGGCGCGGGCGATGTGCCAGCCGGCGTGGTTGGACGAGCCGACGTAGAGGATCTTGCCCTGCTGGACGAGGATGTCGATGGCCTGCCAGATCTCGTCCCAGGGCGTGTCC
This sequence comes from Streptomyces sp. MCA2, assembly GCF_023544705.1. Lineage (NCBI taxonomy): Bacteria > Bacillati > Actinomycetota > Actinomycetes > Kitasatosporales > Streptomycetaceae > Streptomyces > Streptomyces sp. MCA2. The sequence goes on along the minus strand of NZ_JAMJFM010000068.1, from coordinate 30,476 downwards.
CGGTCGACGTGGTGGAACTGGTAGAGGTCGATGTAGTCGGTGCCCAGCCGCTTGAGGCTCGCGTCCACCGAGCGCCGGATGTTGAGCGCGGAGAGCTTGTCGTGGTTGGGCCAGACCCCGTCGTCGCTCGGCGCCATGTTGGCGTAGAGCTTGGTGCCCAGCACGGTCTTGTCGCGCCGGCCGCCGCCCTTGGCGAACCACGACCCGACGATCTCCTCGGTACGGCCCTTGTTGGCGCCCCAGCCGTAGACATTGGCGGTGTCGAAGAAGTTGATGCCCGCATGGTGCGCGGCGTCCATGATGGTGTGGCTTTCGGCCTCGTCCGTCTGAGGCCCGAAGTTCATCGTCCCGAGGACGAGTCGGCTGACCTTGAGTCCGGTGCGTCCGAGCTGCGTGTACTTCATGGTGGTCCAGCCAACGCCTTCGAGTGCCCTCGAAGCAAGGACCCCACGGGGTGGCGGAGTTCGGGAGTTCGGGAGTTCGGCTGGTCGTGGTCGCCGGCGAGGGCCGTGCGCCCCGGGAATCCCCAGCGGAACCCCCAGCGGAACCCCCAGCGGCCCCAGCGGAAACGCCCAGTAGAGAACCCTCAGTGGGACGACAGCACCCCGTACGGCGCCCCGACGCCCCACGCCTGGTGCATCGCCCCGGCGAACGCCCCCGCCAGCAGCCGCTCCCCCCACTCCGACGGATGCGTTCCGTCATACGTGGCGCGGTCGGTGTCCCAGCCGTCCGGCTCGGAGGCGAGCAGCAGCGGTGAGCCGGGGGTGGAGAGATCGGCGACGGCCTTGGCCAGCAGCTCGTTGAAGCGCTCGCACTCCGCGCCGAACGCGGTGTCCGCCGCCGCCCGGACGTTGGGTATCACCGGCATCAGCACGGCTCGTATGTGCGGCGCCGCCTCCCGCGCCTGTGCCACGAACTCCCGCACGTTCCCGGCGGTCTGCTCGGCGTTCGTGTAGAAGCCGAGGTCGATCAGGCCGAGCGACACGAGCAGGGTGTCGGCGTCGTAGCGGCGCACCATGTCACCGATCAGGGGTGCCATGTGCAGCCAGCCCTCGCCCCAGCCGGCGAGATGGCGGCGGGCCTCGTCGGGGAAGCCGGGGTCGGCGTAGGCGGACGAGGTGGGGGCGCCCTCGACGGGGTCATGGAGCGTGTGGCGCGGTCCGACGATGCGGTACGGGCCGTCGAACGTCGCGTTCAGGTGCTGCCACATCCGGTAGCGCCACGTGAAATCGCCGGTGCTCCCAATGGTCATCGAGTCACCGACGAACATGATCCTCATCCGGCCATGATGTCCGAGAACCCCTACTGCCCGGTACGTGACGCTGGACACGCCCCGGCCCGCGGCGCGGTGACGGGGCCACCGCTGCGGCGCGGGCGCAGGTGACCAGGCGGCGGACGCGCCCCGCACCGCGTCCCGGGATGGCAGTCTGTGCCCATGCGTTCGCTTCTGTGCGCGGCCGGTGCCGCGGGAATCCTGTGGTCGGCGGCCGTGGTGCCCGCCGCCGCCGACGAGCCCGACGGCTTCACCATCAGCGATCCCCGGATCACCGAGTCCAGCGGTCTGGCCGCCAGCCGGAAGCACCCCGGCATCTACTGGACCCACAACGACAGCGACGACGGCCCGTACGTCTACGCCGTCGACGGCAGGTCCGGCCGTACGGTCGCCAGGATCACCCTGCGCGGCATCGGCACACCGCGCGATGTCGAGGCGATCTCGATCGGCCCGGATGGCAACGTCTACGTCGGCGACATCGGCGACAACCTCGGCGGGACGTGGAACCACGTCTGGATCTACCGCTTCCCCGAGCCGAAGAAGCTGCGCGACGCCACCGTCACGGCGACCCAGTTCGATGTGAAGTACGCGGACGGGCCGCGCGACGCCGAGGCGCTGATGGTGCACCCCCGGACCGGCCGGGTCTATATCGCCAGCAAGAAGCAGGACGGCGGCGGCGCCCTCTACGAGGGGCCGCAGCGGCTCAGCACCGCCGGCGCCAACGTCTTCCGCAAGGTCGCGCCGATCGATCTGTGGGCGACCGACGGTGCGTTCTCCCCCGACGGCACCCGTCTGGTGATGCGCAGCTACTTCGGGGCCCGGATCTACCGCTGGCAGGACGGCCACCCCAAGGACCTCGGCAGCGTGGGCGTACCGGTCCAACAGCAGGGCGAATCGGTCTCCTTCACCGCCGACGGCCGCACCCTGATGTACGGCTCGGAGGGCAGCGACAGCGAGGTCGAGCCGGTCGGCCTGAGCGACGAGCAGCTGCCGGACACGGCGAAGGGCGACCCGGCGAACGGTGACGGCGCCAACGGGCAGGGCGGGAAGGGCGGTTCGGGGACGGACCTGGACCCCAGCTTCATCAAGGGGGCGATGGTCCTCGCGGTCGCCACGGCGCTGATCGTCGCGCTGCGGAGGCTGTTGCGGCGCCGCTAGCCACGAGAGGCCGCCGATCGTGGCCTACGTCCCGAGCCCCGTACCCTCCGCCGGCCGCGTTCCGCCCGTCCCGCCCGCCTCGCCCTCGGTCAGCCGCAGCTCGTAATGCAGCGTCCGCTCCCTCTTCAGCCGGTGCGCCAGCGGCACGAAAAGGCCGTGGATCAGGGGGTATTTGCGGGTCAGTGAGCGCTCGGCCCGCCGGTACTCCCGGGTTTGCGGGTCCAGCAGCCGCACCCGCGCCGGCACGGTGGGCCCGGTGGGGCGGCCCCGCCAGGTGGACGCGCAGATCTCCACGTCGGGGAAGTTCCGCATCCGCTTGGCCTTCCAGGCGCTGCTGTACGTACGGAGGTAGGCGTGGTCGCCGTCGACGGCGATGTTCATCGGCGTGCCGACGCCCGTGCCGTCCCGCTTGTACGTGGTCAGCAGAATCGCCCCTTGCCGCTCGAAGGGGGCGAGGCCGGGGCTCGGGGGATTCGTCATGACTCCCATACAGGCACATCCGGCCTGTTTCGTCACATCATGATGCGTCCGTTCGGGCGGTACGCGTGGCGAGGAGGCGAGGGGGTGCGGGCGGTGCCAGTGGTGGTGAATGTTCTCGGATCCGGTCGGCAGGCAGTGAAGCAAGGCACGGGCCCCGGCGGTTGCCCGCCGGGGCCCGGGGTGGTGCGTGAGGCGTGGTGCCGTCAGCCGGTTACAGCTTGCCGATCACGTAGTCGATGCAGGCCGTGAGGGCCTCGACGTCCGTCGGGTCGATGGCCGGGAACATCGCGACGCGCAGCTGGTTGCGGCCGAGCTTGCGGTAGGGCTCGGTGTCGACGATGCCGTTGGCGCGCAGGGCCTTGGCGACGGCCGCGGCGTCGATGTTGTCGTCGAAGTCGATGGTGCCGATGACCTGCGAGCGCTTGGCCGGGTCGGTGACGAAGGGGGTGGCGTACTTGGAGTCCTCGGCCCAGCCGTAGAGGGTGCGCGAGGAGGTGGCGGTGCGGCGGACCGCCCAGTCCAGGCCGCCCTGGCCGTTGATCCACTCCAGTTGCTCGTTGAGCAGGAAGAGGGTGGAGAGCGCGGGGGTGTTGTACGTCTGGTTCTTGAGGGAGTTGTCGATCGCCGTGGGCAGCGAGAAGAACTCCGGGATGTGGCGGCCGGACGCGTGGAGGGCGCGGGCGCGCTCCAGGGCGGCGGGGGAGAAGGCCGCGAGCCACAGGCCGCCTTCGGAGGCGAAGGACTTCTGCGGGGCGAAGTAGTAGACGTCGGTCTCGGTGATGTCCACGGGCAGGCCGCCGGCGCCGGAGGTGGCGTCGACCAGTACCAGTGCGCCCTCGTCGGCGCCCGCGACGCGCTTGATGGGGGCGGCGACGCCGGTGGAGGTCTCGTTGTGGGTGAAGCCGTAGACGTCCACGCCCTGCTCGGCCTGCGGGTCAGGGTGGCTGCCCGGGTCGGCGGAGAGGACGGTGGGCTCGTCAAGCCACGGCGCGAGCTTGGCGGCCTTGGCGAACTTCGAGGAGAACTCGCCGAAGCTGAGGTGCTGGGACTTGCGCTCGATCAGGCCGTGCGTCGCGATGTCCCAGAAGGCGGTGGAGCCGCCGTTGCCGAGGACGACCTCGTAGCCCTCGGGGAGCTGGAAGAGGTCGCGTACGCCGTCGCGCACCTTGCCGACCAGGTTCTTGACCGGGGCCTGGCGGTGGGACGTGCCGAGAAGGGAGCTACCGGTGGCGGCGAGGGCGCCGAGCGCCTCCGTACGCACCTTGGAGGGGCCCGCGCCGAAGCGTCCGTCGGCGGGCTTGATGTCAGCGGGAATCTGGATATCAGCCACGGGGGAAGCCTAATCCGTCGCGCTTCGGCGCCCGGCGGCGCGTCCAGCGGGTGAGACGTCAGCCGCTCGTACGGTGGACGGCCGGGGCGGAGTGCCACCCGGTCATGCGGACGGGGTGTCTGCCGCGTAGACGGCGGTGAGGGAAGCGGCGGCCTCGGCCATCACCCGGCGGGCCTCGGGCGGGTCGAGCACTTCGAGGGAGTCGCCGAACTGGAGCAGTTGACGGACGGCGGGGAGGACCGGGTAGGCAAGATCGAGGGTGGCCCAGTCGTTTCCGGTTCCCTTGCCGTTCCCGGCGACGGCTTTGTGCCTGGGGTCCTCGCCGCCCCCGGTGCCTGCCTTGTGCCTGGGGTCCTCGCCGTCTCCGGTGCCGGCCTCGTTCCCGGCGTCCTCGCCGTCCCCGGTGCCTGCCTTGTGCCTGGGGTCCTCGCCGTCTCCGGCGTCCTCGCCGTCACCCGTACGGGGCGGGCCGGTCAGTGCCCCGCCGAGGATCCGTACGGCGAGGTCGAGCCGGTCGCGGCGGATCCGGGCGGTCACCCGTACGTCCGCGGGCCGGTCCTCCACCTGGCGTCGCAGCTGCTGCCAGACCTCCGCGAGCGCCACCCCCGCGCGGCGGCGTACCGGGAAGTCGGTGAGGGTGGCCGACGCCACCCGGTCGGCCCGGAAGAGCTGCGGTCTGCCGCGCCGGTCCGCGACGAGGTACCAGGTGCCGGCCTTGGCCACGAGCCCGTAGGGGTCGACGGTGTACGTCCGCAGCCGGGTCTCGCCGCTGTGCCGGTAGCGGATACGGAGCCGGAGGTCGGTGAAGACGGCCGTATGAAGGATGCCGAGGTCCACGGCGGGGCTGGGGCCGCCCATCCACCGGTCCGGGTCGACCAGGATGCGGCTGCCGGCCAGCTCCGCGGCCGGACGGTGCGGGGCGGGCAGCGCGGCCATCACCTTGCGCAGCGCCGAGCCGAGCGCCTCGTCCAGACCGAGGGCGGCGTGTGCGCCCTGCGCGGCCAGGATGAACAGGGCGCGTGCCTCGTCGGTGGTCAGGCCCGTGACGTCCGTGCGGAAGCCGGGCAGCAGCGCGATCCCGCCGTGCCGGCCGCGTTCGGCATAGACCGGTACCCCGGACGCCGACAGCGACTCGATGTCGCGGTAGACGGTCCGGGTGGAGACCTCCAGGCGCTCGGCGAGCTCCCCGGCCGGCACCCGGCCGCGGGTCTGGAGGAGCAGGAGGATCGAGAGGAGCCGGTCCGCTTTCACAGGCGCATTTATATATGACGGTGGATGTCAAGTTATCGCGCCAGAGTGCGCGGTATGGAGAGCAACGACCGCACACCGCGCACCCGCCAGAGCCGTCACACCCGTCACACGCGTCAGGCCCCGGGGGCCCGGCCCGGCGGCCTCGGTGGCCCTGACGGCCCCGGTGGCCCCGGTGGCCGCACGGGTGTCACGACGGCTCCCGCCACGCCCGCAACTCCCACCACTCCCAACACCCCTGCCACCCCCGCCGCCCTCGCCGAGCTCGTACGGCAGACCCGTGGCCCGGTCCTCGTCCCCGGCGACGCGGGATATGACGCCGAGCGGTCCGGATTCCAGCTGGCGTACCGGCACCGGCCGGACGTGATCGTCGGGGCGGAGTGTGCCGGGGACGTCGTCGCCGCGGTGCGCTTCGCCCGCGCCCAGGGGCTGCCGGTCGCCGTGCAGGCCACCGGGCACGGGCTGTCCGCGGCCACCGACGGCGGGCTGCTGATCAGTACGCGGCGGATGTCCGGGGTGCGGGTGGACGCGGCGGCCCGTACCGCGCGGGCCGAGGCGGGCGTCGTCTGGGGACAGGTCGTCGAGGCGGCGGCCCCGTACGGGCTCGCGCCGCTCAACGGCTCCTCCCCGGGCGTCGGCGTCATCTCCTACACCCTCGGGGGCGGTGTCGGGGTGCTGGCCCGTACCTATGGCTTCGCCGCCGACCAGGTGCGGTCCGTCGATCTCGTCACCGCCGACGCGCGGCAGCTGCACGTCACGGCGGACAGCGATCCCGAACTGTTCCGGGCGCTGCTCGGCGGCGGCCACGGCCTCGGGGTGGTGACCGCGATGGAGTTCGGGCTGGTGCCGGTGGCCCGGCTGTACGGCGGGCAGCTGGTGTTCGGCGGCGAGCGGATCGACGAGGCGCTGGCGGCGTATCTGCGCTGGACCGGGACCGTGCCGGACGAGCTGACGTCGTCGCTCGCGCTGATCGCGTACCCGGACCTTCCGCAGCTGCCCGAGCCGCTGCGCGGCCGCTACCTCGCGCAGATCCGGATCGCCTATACGGGGAGCGCGGAGGAGGGCGAGCGGCTGGTGGCGCCGCTGCGGGCGGTGGGGCCGCGGGTGAGCGACGAGCTGCGCGAGATGCCGTACGCCGACTCGCACACCATCCACCGGGACCCGAGCGATCCGCACGCCTATGACGGTGACAACGCGCTGCTCAGCGGGCTGGACGCGGCCGCGCTGCTCCGGGTGGCCGCGCTGACCGGGCCGGACGCGCCGACGATGTGCGTACTCCAGCTCAACCATCTCGGGGGTGCGATGGCGAAGCGGGGCGGGCCGGAGGGGGCGGCCGGTTCCGTCGGCCACCGGGACGCCCGGTTCGCGCTGCGGCTGCTGTCACCGCTGCCCGGCGCCGAGGCGGGCGAAGACCTCGGCGCCGAGACGGGCGACGACCTCGGTGCCCGTATGGGAGACGGCCTCGATACCGACGGGCCCGGCTCCGGTGAGGCTTCCGCCGAGGGGCCCGACGCCGCCGCCCTCGCGACCGTACGGGCGCTGCACGCCGAGGCGCTGGCGGCCGTCGCGCCCTGGCGGATCGGCCGCAGCGTGAACTTCCTGTTCGGCTCGCACGGGGAGCGGCCGGACGCCGCGGAGGTGGCGCGCAGTGTCCACGACGCCGACGAGCACCGGCGGCTGGCCGGGCTCAAGGCTCACCACGACCCGGAGAACGTCTTCCGCTTCCACCCGTCCGGGGCCGCCGCGGCCGACCGCTCACCGGCCGTTGGCACCGCTGTCCACGGCTGAACCGCTCACCGGCCGTCGTCACCCCCGTCCGCGGCGTAGCCGCCCACCGTTCAGCCGTCACCACTGCCCACGGCTGACCCGCTCACCGCTGTCCCCGCCCGGTAGCCGTCAACCTCCCCAACTCACCGGCCTGCCGATGCCCCATGAACCCGCCCCAGTGGGCAGGCTGGAGACATGGCTGATCGTACGGAGACGGAGAAGCGGAACCTGGCGGAGGAGTTGGCGGCCGCGGTACGGGGGGAGGTCTCGTTCGCCGCGGCCGACCGGGCACTGATGACGATGGACGCGTCCAATTACCGGCGGGTGCCCAGAGCGGTGGTCGCGCCCAAGGACGCGGAGGACGTCGCGGCGGCGCTGCGGGTGTGCCGGGAGCACGGCGTGCCGGTGGTGCCGCGCGGCGGCGGGACCAGCATCGCCGGGCAGGCGACCGGTGTCGGCGTGGTACTGGACTTCACCCGGCACATGCGGCGGATCGTGTCGCTGGACGCCGCCGCCCGTACCGCCGTCGTCCAGCCCGGCGTCATCCTGGACGACCTGCGGGCGGCGGCCGGAGCGCACGGACTGACCTTCGGCCCCGACCCGTCCACCCACAGCCGCTGCACCCTCGGCGGCATGATCGGCAACAACTCCTGCGGCTCGCACTCGGTGGTCTGGGGCACCACCGCCGACAGCGTCCGCGAGCTGGAGCTGCTGACGTACGGCGGCGAGCAGGTGCGGGCCGGCCGCGGTACGGGCCCCACCGGCGCCCCGACCGGACTGCCCCCGCGGCTGCGGGACGGCGTCAAGGCCCTGGTCGACGCGGAGTTGGCGCTGCTGCGCACCGGCTACCCCGACCTCCCCCGCCGGATCTCCGGCTACGCGCTGGACGCGCTGCTGCCGGAAGCGGGCACCGACCTCGCCCGCGCCCTCACCGGCAGCGAGGGCACCCTCGGCGTACTGACCGAGGCGACCGTACGGCTGGTGGAGACCCCGGAGGCGCGGGCCCTCGCCGTCCTCGGCTACCCCGACGAGAGCGCGGCGGCCGAGGCCGCCCACACCCTGCTGCCGCACCGCCCGATGACCGTCGAGGGGATGGCCGCCGACCTGGTGGGCGACGCGGCCGGACTGCCCAAGGGCGGCGCCTGGCTGTTCGTGGAGATGGGCGGCGCGAGCCGCGGTGAAGCGGCGGCGCGGGCCGAGGCGCTCTGCCGGGCGGCGGCCGCGGACGGCGCCACCGACCACACCCTCGTCACGGACCCGGCCGACCAGCGCACCCTGTGGCGGATCCGCGAGGACGCCTCCGGCACCGCGACCCGGATGCCCGACGGCTCGGAGGCCTGGCCCGGCTGGGAGGACTGCGCCGTACCGCCCGCCCGGCTCGGCCCGTATCTGCGGGACTTCCGCGCCCTGCTGACCCAGCACGGCCTGCGGGGCACCCCCTACGGGCACTTCGGCGACGGCTGCATCCATGTCCGTATCGACTTCGACCTGCTGACCGCGCCCGGCATCCGACGCTTCCGGGAGTTCTCCTACGACCTGGGCGAGCTGGTGGTGGCGCACGGCGGTTCGCTCTCCGGCGAGCACGGCGACGGCCAGGCCCGCGCCGAACTGCTCCCGAAGATGTACGGCCCGGAGCTCGTCGGCCTCTTCGATCGCTTCAAGTCGCTCTGGGACCCGGCCGCCGGGCTCAACCCCGGCATGCTCGTCCGCCCCGCCCGGCTCGACGAGAACCTCCGCTTCGAGGTGCTGCCCGAGCGCCCGGTCCCGGTCGAGTTCGGCTATCCGCACGACAACGGCGACTTCTCCGCGGCCGTACGACGTTGTGTCGGCGTCGCCAAGTGCCGTAATACCGCGACCGGTCCGGGCTCGACGGACGTCATGTGCCCGTCCTTCCGCGCCACCGGGGAGGAGCAGCACTCCACCCGCGGCCGGGCCCGTCTGCTGCACGAGATGCTGGCCGGCGAGGTGATCACGGACGGCTGGCAGTCGCCAGAGGTGCGTGACGCCCTCGACCTCTGCCTGTCCTGCAAGGGCTGTCGCAGCGACTGCCCCGTAGGGGTCGACATGGCCACCTACAAGGCGGAGTTCCTGCACCACCACTACGAGGGCCGGCGGCGCCCCGCCGCGCACTACTCGATGGGCCGCCTCCCCCAGTGGCTGCACGCCGCGGCCCCCGCCGCACCCGCCCTCAACGTCCTCGCCCGTACACCGCTGGCCGCCGTCGGCAAACGCCTCGGCGGGATCGCGCCCGAGCGCCCGATCCCCGAACTGGCCACCGAGACCTTCACCCGCTGGTGGTGGCGCCGCAGGAAGACGGGGGCCGGCGGGGGGCCTTCGGAGGCGGTCGTTGGGGCACGTTCGGAGGTGGCTGACGGGGCACGTTCGGAGGCGGCCCACGGGGCACCTTCCGAGGCGGCCCACGAGCCCCCGCCCGGCCGCACGGTCATCCTCTGGCCCGACACCTTCACCAACCACCTCTCCCCGGAGGTCGGCCGGTCCGCCGTACGTGTCCTGGAAGCCGCCGGACTGCGTCCCCTCCTGCCGCCGACCGCGCCCCTGCGCCCGGCCGGGGCCCCTCCGCTGCCGCGCCGCCACCGCCCCCTGTGCTGCGGCCTGACCTATGTCTCCACCGGCCAGCTCGACCAGGCCCGCGCGGTGATGCGCCGCACGGTCGACATCCTGAGCCCGCTGCTGCGGGACGGCCACCCCCTGGTCGTCCTGGAACCGAGCTGCGCCGCCGCCCTGCGCACGGACCTGCCGGAACTCCTGGCCGACGATCCCCGGGCCGCCCAACTGGCCAATGCGGTGCGCACCTTCGCGCAGGCCCTGGAGGAGCTGGCACCTGACTGGCAGCCCCCACGCATCGACCGCCCCGTCGCCGGCCAGACCCACTGCCACCAGCACGCGGTCCTCGGCGACGCGGCCGACCGCCGCCTGCGCGAACGCGCCGGCCTCACCGGCCCGCTGACCGGCGGCTGCTGCGGCCTGGCCGGCAACTTCGGCTTCGAGCGCGGCCACTACGAGGTCTCGGTGGCCTGCGCCGAGGACCAACTCCTGCCCGCCGTAAGGGATTCCACCGAGGAAACGGAGATCCTCGCGGACGGCTTCTCCTGCCGCACCCAGCTCGACCAGCTGGGCGACCGGCCGGGTCGTCATCTGGCGGAGGTGCTGGCGGAGGCGTTGGGGGAGCCGGGGGAGGTGGGGCGGTCGGGAGAGCCGGGGGAGTCGGGAGAGCCGGGACCCCTTGGCGCGTAGCGGGAAGGCACACCAGTCTGTACGGGGCCGGTGCGCGCCCGCGAGGTGCGCGCCGGGGGGCACGCACCGGTGCGTAACCGGCCTGGACGGACGGGAGTGCGTGCATCCGCAGGCCGCTTCCGTGGCGGCGTCGGCGGGGTGAGGGCAGGTGCGGCGGGAACACTGACAGAACTGACAGAACTGACAGAACTGGCAGAACTGGCAGAACTGACAGAACTAGCAGAACTAGCAGAGCTGGTAGAGCTGGCAGAACTGACAGAGCAGGTGAGAAGTCGACCGGCGGGCCTGTGCGGTCGGCGCGGAAGGGCAGCGCAGCGAACGGGCGTGTTCGAACTCCGCGCCCTACCCGATCCAGGGGCGCCGTGAGGTTCTGGGGGCGACGTGCGGAATTTTGACCTCAAGGCGGAAGCGGAAATGCGGCTGCACTCCGACCGACTGGCCGAGGAACTGGCGCGTGAGCGCAGCGAGAGGCCCACGACAGCCGCGGACGACACTCAAGGATCCGGACCGGCTGACGGGCCGTCCACGGCGGGGACGGCGGGGACGGCGGATGCCGCCGCCGACGACGACAGATAGGGCGTGGGTGTCTCGGAGGCCCGTCCGGACGTGGTCGGCTCAGTCCGGGCCGTTGGTCTGCGGAATCAGATCAACGAGGAAACGCTGGGCCGGCTCGGCACCGCAGGGTTCTTGGACGGCCTCGGCTCCGGCTTCGGTCGCACCGTCGCGGATGCCCAGGCACAGGTCGGTCCGCGCACGCCGCAGGCGGTAGCCCTGGGCGGTGGGGCTGAAACGCTCGATCCGGAAGAGCTGGGCGTCCTTGTCGCTCTGGCAGTTCTCCTGCGGCTCCACGAGCCCTTGGGCCGGGCCGCTGTCGAGGATGGTGAGGCATCCCATGACCTTCTCCACCGGGTGTTCCCACTTGATGGCGGTCAGGTCGCCGGTGGCGGGCTGGAGGAACGTGCGCGGACCCGGCTCGGTACACGGCCGCTGGACCGCCACCTCGGAACGGTACCGTCCGGAACGCTCCCGCCCTGCCGTCAGGCACAGCCCGGCCGGCCGCACGGGGCGGATACGGGCCCAGCTCCCAGCGGACCTCACGGCAAGGACCTCCGGAAGCCGAGCGCGGGCGGCATCCGTCGCGCGGGTCGCGCGGGACTGTGACGTCGTCAGAACACCGGCCAGCAGGAGTCCCGTCACGGCGGCACCCGCCAGCACCGCAACGCCCACCAGGACCAAGGGCCGTCTCCGCAGCCCCGATTTCGCTAGCCCCGCTTTCGCTGCCTGCCCGGCGTGAGGCGCGAGGGCGGATCCGGCAACCGGCGGGGGCATCTGCCGCTCGTGGGACGGGGTGCTGTCGCCGTCACTGTCGACGTCAGTGCCGCTGCCGCTGCCGCTGCCGCTGCCGCTGTCGGTATCGCCGTCCGGGCCAGCGCAAGTACCAGTGCTGGTGGCGGGGTTGGCGTTGACGTCTGTCAGGCCGGCATGGGCCGGGCCGGTATCGGTCGGGCCCGTATCAGCGATGGGGACCGCGCAGGCCAGGCGTTTCCAAGCTCCCGTCCACTCCGCCAACCGGTCCTGTTCGCCGCAGGCGCGAACCAAAGCGGCCACCAGATCGGGGCGTGGCAGGGTCTGTTTGCGGAGGATGTCGGCGACGGTGCTGCGCGGCAGGACGTCGCCGCGGTCCGCCGCCCGGCTCTCCAGCTGCCGAAGAGTCAGTCCGGAACGGGCCTTGAGCGCCCGCAACGCCGCCATGAACTCCTCGGCGCTGCGTAAGTCGGCGGGGTGCAGGGAATCGTCATCCACCCGCTCAGAGTTAGCGCACAGGTGGAATAAGGGCAACGGGGCCTGTCCGGCCCACCGGACGGCGCCCCTTGCCGGCTTGATGACCAGGGGAAACGCCGCCGGACTGTCCGGGACAGCAGGAGTGCTTGCCACGCTCAGCCGGCTGCGGCAAAGCTGAGTGACGCGAGAACGAGCCCGGTGGCGTGACCACGAAGCGCGGTCACGCCGGCCTGGTAGCTAGCAGTTCCGTAAGACGGCGGCGCGGCAGCAGGACCTGCACGCTCCGCGCAAAACCTCAGCGCCGCCCTCGTCAAACAGGCCCCTGAGCCGTTGCCGAACCCGGTGAGCACGTCCCGCGGCACAGCACAAACGCCAACGCCCGGTCCCGGTTCACCACTCCGCAGCTCAGCAAGGTTCTGGAAGTTCGTCCCCATTCATCCGAGCCAAGGAGAACACCATGCGCGTACGTCTGCTGCTCACCGGAATAGCTGTCGGGGCCACCGTGCTGGCGGGCGCCGCCACCGCACAGGCTGCTCCCGTGCCCGCCCAGACCGCCACGACGCCGATCGCGGCCGGGCACTGGAAGTACGACGGCACGTACTCCGAGTCCGCCTGCTACTCGCTGGTGGCGTCCTACGCCGGCCCGGCCTACTGCACCCCTAGGGGTGGCAACAACCGGTACGCCCTCTACATCTGGGTGGAATAGGCATCACGGTCCGATCCGGGTCCGGCCCTTCGTTCCGTCAGAAGGACCGGACCCGCACCGCGTCGGCATCTCCGCGTTCCTCCGCCGACCAGGCTCCGCAGGGCCCGTCGTCTGGCAGCCGGTGTGCATCCTTGTGAATTCAATATTGGGCGTCATGGGCAATAGAGCGACCGACGTGCTCTGTTGATCACGTTCTGTGCCTCGACGCCGTAGACGGCAGACTCCCGGAGCGTGTTCCAGACCTTCAAGTACGTCGCGACGTTGTGAGCGTCGTCCAGCCACAGCTCCGCGTGCCAGTCCTCAGTGATCGCCAACCGGTCGTCGAGGACGCAGAATCCGTTGGCCGGGGCGAGCTTCAGCGGCGCCCCGAAGGGAACGATGCCCAGCGAGATGCTGTCCATGCCGATGACTCCAGAGAGTCGGTCGAGCTGGGCAGCAAGTACGGAGGGTGGGCAGATGAGAGCGTGGAGAGCTGCTTCCCACATCACGACGTGGAGCTTCTTTCCCGATTCGTAAAGCCATTCCTGTCGCTTCATCCTTGCTTTCACCGCTTCGTCTGCATCCGGCTTCGATTGCTGGAACTCCGCGTAACGAATGAAGACGTGGCGCGCATAATCGGCCGTCTGCAACATGCCTGCGATGATGGCCTCCTCCCATATGTGAAGGACCTTGGACCGTGCCACTTCCGCGTTCCAGGTCTGTTGCACAGGAAGGTGGCCGGACGCCAATTGCCGACGCCACGAACGGATATGGGATTCGAAACCCGCCAGGCGAGCGAGTAGTTCGGCTGTAGCCTCCGGATGGCCCGTCGCCTCGGCCCACGCTCGCACATCTTCGGCGGTGGCCGTCTGGTTTCCGTTCTCCAGCTTGTAAATCTTGGAGTGGACGCAGCCGAGGCGGGCGGCCAGCTGGGGACCGGTGAGCTTGCCCGTCGGACAGAATTCCCGTAGTTCTCGGAGTCTGGCCCCAAGGGCGATCCGGGCTTGCTGATAGTCGGTGCTCACCGGTTCACACTCACTACTCTGCGGCAGACACCTCCGCCGCGAACGTCTCATACGGGATGGCGTGATGCCATGGGGCGTCACGCACCTGGCAGTACCGGACGACCTCAGCCGGTTCGGTGATCAGCTCGACGTTCAGAAGAACGTCAGCGTCGTCGAAGTTCAGCAGGGCGACCAATCGGGAGTCAAAGATCCAGAAATCTTCGGCAGGAAGGCGCAGGCGTTCCGCGTCGGCGCGCCACAGATTGCGTACGTCCTCGCCTGTGGCGGCGTTGCACTGTGAGTAGCCGAGAAGGTAGAGCTGACCGCTCGTCGGGGGGTTGTCGACAATGCGCACCCGTCCGATGTGCTTGCCGGCCGTCGTCTGCGCGTGGATGTTCGTGCACCATGCGCCATCCAGGTCCCACGTCACGGTGCCCGTATCGAGGAACTTCCGGTAATCCTCGTCTTCCTGGTCAGAGGCGTAGCCGCGGCGGGTTTCGAGGTGCCATGCCGAATGCTCGAAGGCTTCGAAGAGCTTGCGGAACTGCTGCTGATCGATGATTTCAGGCACGCGATCGGTCTCCTTCGGACCCCAGTTCACTAGCAGTTCGCGAGGAACGACGACCGCGGAATCCCCCGGGCTGAAGTGCTGGAGCTGTTCAACGTCTAAGGCGTCGCTGAGCGGCGCTCCCTGGACGATGATCTCGCTCGTTTCCAGGTCCTCGTGCAGAGCGGGACAACTGCCGTGCTTGCTGTCCGTGCCCCTGAAACGCAGTCGTCGTGCCATGGCTGTCTCCCTCGTGCCGGGGGTGCGAGCCTTCAGCATCACCGGGCCTCGGATCCCCGCACCACAGCTTGCACTCGGTCGTGTGAGAACAGGCGAGAACATTCGGCCATTCTTCGAGAACATCGGAGAACATTGCGTGGTGGCGTCTTCTCCCGCTCCCTAACGTCCTGCTCATGACCGCACCCCCCACACACACACAGCAGTGACGGGACCTGTGAAGGCAACCGAATGAGCACTTCCGCGAGCGCGTCCACGGCGCATAGGTGCCCCGAGTGCGACGACCTGGAGCGCGGCCGGAGGCAGGCCGCGGCGGCCCGGGATCTCAGCAGGGTGACCGACTTCAACGTTCTCATCGCCCGGCATCGCGCGAGGCACCAGCCGACGCCGTGAAGGGGCGGGGGAGCCGCACCACGCCTACGGCTTGAACGAGCTGTGGCTCCGGATGGCCCGTAGCCGACGCGATTGCTGAAGCGGCCCGTTGGCAGGACGGCGTTCCGTCACACCCACGGCGGCTCCACGAAAAAACTCCCGCCCCGGCCGTCATTCCCTGGCAGGACACGGCCGGAGCGGGCGGGCCCAGAAGGGGGCCCTCGCATGTGCACGACGGCGCGTGGACCGACCGCGCGCCGACAGCGCACCTGAGGAGAGCACCATGCGATACCGCCTCGATCCGGTCAAGTACGGCGGCGACGAGGACGACAAGCAGGGCGATAACCAGGGCGGCAGTCCCAACGGAGGCTGTGGCGACGGCCAAGGGTGCGGCCGCCAGTAGTCCGTGGACCGGGCGGCCCTCGTGCCTCGGCTGGGTGGGGGCCGCCCGTTCGGCGCAGTTCAAGCACCGCGTTCGCACCATGCCGCACCAGGGAGAGAGATGGCCGGGCTCCACCACCACGCCTACGTCTGGCTCGGTAGCGCCGATGTCCTCGTGAAGCCGGGCGACGCTCACCGGCGTCCGAACCACCCGGAGTTCCGCTCCGCCCAGGTGATGCCGCTGGAGTGCGCGGACTGGCTGCTGAAGCCGGCTTCACGGATCGAGACGACGTTCGACGAGCCGAAGGAGGGGGCCGACTGGTATGCGGGGCAACTCGCTCAGTACGCC
This sequence comes from Streptomyces sp. MCA2, assembly GCF_023544705.1. NCBI lineage: Bacteria > Bacillati > Actinomycetota > Actinomycetes > Kitasatosporales > Streptomycetaceae > Streptomyces > Streptomyces sp. MCA2. The sequence continues at coordinate 14,608 of NZ_JAMJFM010000068.1, read as the reverse complement.
GGGCTGTTCGTCGGTTCGTACGCGGGGGACGTGCCGTACGAGGAGACCGTGCGGGCGCTGTCGGCCGGTGAGGACCGGGTCGGCGGATGGTGGGTGAGCGGTGGTCGTTTCCTCTCGCTCAGTCTGATCGCGTGCAGTCCGCACCGTGTGCGGCTGGATTACGCATGCCCGGTTGTGCATGTCCGGGGCGGTAGTGCGTGAGACGGCCGGGGCGGTCGTCGGGCAGACCGGACGTGGCCGTTCGTTCGTGCGGCGTCATCCGTCCGGGCCGCGCCAGATGTTGCTGAAGGCCTCCTCGTCGATGGCCCGTCGTTGGCGTTCGATTCCCAGCTCTCGCACTGAGTCATGGACGGCGGCGAGCACGGTGGCCACCGCCTCGTCGGCCACGTCCGGAGGGTTGTCCGTCCGCTCGCCGCGGAGTCCGAGGGCCGTGACGAGGGAGACGAGGACGGGCTCGCCCGAGGTCCAGCGGTCCGCCGCCTCGCGGCGAGCGGGTGTATCGGCCAGGGTCAACTCACCGGTCCGGAAGCGCATCCAGCGGCGGCGGGGCTGAGTGAGCTGCCCTTCCGCCTCAAGGGCGGCGAGATAGGCCGTGGCCAGGCCGCGGCCCCGGCGCCACAGCCAGTCGCCGACCGACTCGTAGGGCGGCTGTTGGTCGAGCGACGACGCGGCTTCGTCCATGAGGCGATCCGCGACGGACGGCCGGTAGCCCGGCACGATGCGTTCGCCGTCCAGGCTGACGGCTTGCGCCGCCAGGAGGTCGATCAGCTCGGCTCCGGCGAGCGCGAGCGACAGGTCACCGCGCTCCACCGTGCGGCTGGACTCCACGTCCATGGCAACGAACAACAGGTCCCGCGGTGTGGTCATGAAGGACTCCACGTCAGGGGCGTCAGGGCGTCAGGGCGTCAGGAGCGATGCGTCGCTGAGCAACCGGCCCGGCATCCGGTGTGACGCCGAGCGGCACCGGGTGGGCCTCTCCTCCCGTCGGTGCGCGTTTCCTCCTACGAGCTTATGGAGCGAAGGCGGCACCTGCATCCCACACCGGACCCGGGCGCAGTGGGTGACGTGCTTGCTCAGCGGGTGCGCGGTGGGGCTCCGCCCGTGCCTCTCCCCATGACTTCGTGAGCCAGGGTGATCAGGTCCGGGATACGGGGGTGGCCGGGGCTGTCGCGCCAGGCGATGACCACGGGGACGGCCGGGGCGTCGGTCAGGGGGACGTAGGCCATCGACGGGTGGGGGTGCATTTCGGCGGTGGCGGAGGTGGTGACGCCCACGGCGCGGCCGCCGGTGATGGCGGCGAGCCAGTCGTCGGTGTTGCCGATGGTGATCGTCGAGGAGGGGCGGTCCGAGGCGGGCCACAGGTCGAGGGTGGTGGTGCCGGAGACGGTGTTGAGGGCGATGGTGCGGCCGGTCAGCTCGGTGAGGGAGAGGGTGGTGCGGTGGGCGAGCGGGTCGTCGGCGGGGAGGCCGGCGACCCTGGGCTCGGTGGTGAGCTGCTCGGTGATCAGGCCGGGGGCGCGGACCTCGCCGCGCAGCAGGGCGGCGTCCACGTCGCCGCGGGCGAGGCCGGCCGTGCGGTCGTCGATGCGGAGGAGTTCGAGCGGGGTTTCCGGGTGCTCCTCGTGCCAGCGGCGCAGCAGGGCGGTGGTGTCCGTACCGGCGGCCGACCAGGCGTGGCCCAGGCGCAGGGGCCAGGCGGTGTGGTGTGTGTGGCCGAGTGCCCGGTCGAAGGCGGTCACCGCGATCGCGGCCTGGTCGCGGAAGGAGAGGCCGTCGGCGGTGAGCGCGAGGTGGTGGGTGGAGCGGTCGACGAGGTGGATGCCCATTTCCTGTTCCAGCTGGCGCAGGGTGCGGGAGACGGCCGGCTGGGTCAGATGCAGGCGCTCGGCGGCGCGGGTGATGCTCAGGGTGTCGGCGATGGCGAGAAAGCAGCGGAAATGACGCAGCTCGATGCTCATGCGTGCGGAGCATAACAACAGGGGAAAAGGCATTTCACGGACCGGAAGAAGGCCCCGTAGCGTGGTGGCGTGAACGCTTCGCCCGAGAGCCCCGATGGCCGTATCCCTGCCCCTCCCGTCCAGACCGTGCCGGCCGGTGACGGGGGAATTCCGCATCCCGTCCCGCCCTCGCCCGAGGTACTGACGGCCGAGGCCCAGGCCGGGACCCCCGGGCCGGCGGGTGCGCGCGGGCGGATCGTGTCGGTGGCGCTGGTCATCGGCGGGATCGTCTCGCTGCAATTCGGCTCGTCGGTGGCGGTGCTGCTGTTCCCGCGGGCCGGTGCGCTGGGCGTGGTCACGCTGCGGCTGGTCGTCGCCTCGTTGGTGCTGCTGATCGTCTGCCGTCCCAGACTGCGGGGCCATTCGCGGGGCGACTGGGCCACGGTGCTCGCCTTCGGCGTCGCGCTGGCCGGTATGAACTCGCTCTTCTACCAGGCGATCGACCGCATTCCGCTGGGTGCCGCGGTCACCTTGGAGTTCCTCGGGCCGCTGATCCTGTCGGTGGCGACCTCACGCAGGCTGCTGAGTCTGGTGTGGGCGGCGCTGGCGCTGGGTGGCGTGGTGCTGCTGGGACGCGAGGGGTTCGACGGGCTCAACCTCACCGGAGCCGCGTTCGCGCTGGCGGCCGGTGGCCTGTGGGCCGCGTACATCCTGCTCTCCGCCCGTACGGGGCAGCGCTTCCCGCAGGCGGACGGGCTGGCGCTGGCGATGACCGTCGCGGCGCTGCTCAGCCTGCCGTTCGGCATCGTCAGCGCGGGCAGCGCCCTGCTCGACCCGGTCACGCTGGGGCTGGGCGCCGCGGTCGCCCTGATGTCGTCCGTCATGCCCTACACCCTGGAACTCCTCGCCCTGCGCAAGCTCCCGGCCTCCGGCTTCGCCGTGATGATGAGCCTGGAGCCGGCCGCCGCGGCCACCGCGGGCTTCCTCGTACTGCACCAGGCACTGGGCTGGGCAGAGGTGCTGGCCATCGGGCTGGTCGTGGTGGCGAGTGTGGGGGCGGTACGGAGCGCGACGGCGGGCTCGCACTGAGGCGAGCGGTGTTGTTCCCTAGGGCGGGCCTTGCGCTGAGGTGAGCCGCGTTGCTCCCTAGGGCGGGCTCGCGCTGAGGTGAGCGGTGTTGTTCCCTAGGGCGGGCCTCGCGGTGAGGTGAGCCGTGTTGCTCCCCACGGCCACACCGCCGCCCGCTGTCGCGCAGCCGTGACGGCACACCCTCATCGCTAGACGGGAACGCACCCTCGCCGGTAGACGGCGCCGCACCCTCGCCCCCCAAGCGGCGGCGCACCCTCCTCCAGGGCGCGCCGCCGACTGCCTCAGGGGCGCGCCGCCGCCTGCCTCATGCGCGTGCCATCGCCTGCCGCACTCGACCGCCCCGCCCCCCGGCGACGCGGCATCGCCTCAGCGGCCATGTCGCAAAGGCGTCGGCGAACAGAAAATCATGCAGGCGTGCTTGATTGTTTCTTGCCGCGCTGCCACTCTCGGACCCGTACCGCACCACAGCACCTGCCAACCTGCCCTGGCCGTCGGCCACATGGGGCCGATGAGGGGAGTGTCGCGTGTCCGATCCCGGCGCCGTACTGGCGGATCTCAGGGCGGAGAGCGAGGAGCTGGACGCGCTGGTCGCCGGGCTGCCGGCCGAGCGCTGGGCGGCCCCGACGCCCGCCGAGGGCTGGACCGTCAGCCATCAGATCGCCCATCTGGCCTGGACCGACCGGCAGGCGCTGCTCTCGGCCACCGACCCGGAGGGGTTCACGCGGGCCGCACAGGAGGCGCTCGCCTCGCCTCTGACCTTCGTCGACGAGGCTGCCGAGGCGGGCGCGAAGGTGGCGCCCGCCGAACTGCTCGCCGGGTGGCGCGACGGCCGCGAGGAGCTGCTGCGGGCGCTCGCCGCACGCCCGACGGGCGAGAAACTGCCCTGGTACGGCCCGCCGATGAGCGTGGCGTCGATGGCCACCGCGCGGCTGATGGAGACCTGGGCGCACGGGCAGGACGTCGCCGATGCGCTGGGTGCCGTCCGGCTCCCCACCGCCCGGCTGCGGCATATCGCCCGGATCGGCGTGCGGACCCGCAACTTCGCCTATGCGACGCATCAACTCACCCCGCCCGACGAGGAGTTCCGTGTCGAGCTGCGGGCGCCGGACGGCACGGTGTGGGAGTACGGGCCGCCGGACGCCCCGCAGCGGGTGACCGGTGAGGCGCTGGAGTTCTGCCTGCTGGTGACCCAGCGGGCGCACCGTGCCGACCTGCCGTCCCTGCGGGCGGAAGGGGCGGACGCGGACCGGTGGCTGGGGATCGCCCAGGCCTTCGCGGGCCCGCCGGGGAAGGGCCGTGAGCAGTCGGGGAAGGGCGCCGCCTCGTGAGCGACGGCAGCCCCGCACGCGCCACGCGCCCCAGCAACAGCACCACGCCCTCACGCCCGATCGGCAGCCCCGCACGCGCCACGCGCCCCAGCAACAGCACCACGCCCTCACGCCCGATCGGCAGCCCCGCACGCGCCACGCGCCCCATCGACAGCACCACGCCCCTCCGCGGCACGCACCCCATCGAAAGCACCGCACCCCCACATCCCATCGACAGCACCGCACCCCCACGCCCCATAGGATCCGACCCCGCCACCCTCCGTATCGGCAACGCCTCCGGTTTCTACGGCGACCGCTTCGATGCGCTGCGCGAGATGCTCACCGGCGGCCCCCTGGATGTCCTGACCGGCGACTATCTCGCCGAGCTGACCATGCTGATCCTCGGCCGGGACCGTCTGAAGGACCCCAGCCGCGGCTACGCCAAGACCTTTCTGCGGCAGCTGGAGGACGGGCTAGGGCTGGCCGTCGAGCGCGGTGTGCGGATCGTCACCAACGCGGGCGGGCTGAATCCGGCCGGACTCGCCGATGCCGTACGGGAGTTGGCGGACAAGGTCGGGGTGTCCGTTCGTGTGGCGCATGTGGAAGGCGATGATCTGCTGGCACGCGGGGGGTGGGGCGAAGGCGTGCTGACCGCCAATGCCTACCTGGGCGGCGGGGGGATCGCGGCGTGTCTGCGGGCCGGGGCCGATGTGGTGGTGACCGGGCGGGTCACCGATGCCGCGCTGGTCAGCGGCGCGGCCCAGGCGCACTTCGGCTGGCGGCCCGAGGATCTGGACCAGCTGGCCGGGGCGGTGGTCGCCGGGCATGTCCTGGAATGCGGCACCCAGGCGACGGGCGGCAACTACTCCTTCTTCGGTGATCACGACCTGCTGCGGCCCGGCTTCCCGCTCGCCGAGATCGCCGCCGACGGCAGCTCGGTGATCACCAAACATCCGGGCACCGGCGGCGCGGTCACCACCGGCACGGTCACCGCTCAGCTGCTGTACGAGACGTCCGGTGCCCGCTACGCCGGGCCGGATGTGACGGCGCGGCTGGACACCGTGCGGCTGACGGAGGAGGGGCCGGACCGGGTCCGGATCGACGGGGTGCGCGGCGAGGCGCCGCCGCCGACCCTCAAGACCGGGCTGACCCGCCTCGGCGGCTGGCGCAACGAGGTCACCTTCGTCCTGACCGGGCTGGAGGTAACGGCCAAGGCCGTGCTGGTCCGCCGGCAGATGGAGGCGGCCTTCGACGCGGCGGGGAACCGCCCCGCCGAGGTGCGCTGGACGCTGGCCCGCACCGACCGGGGCGACGCGGACGTCCAGGAGGAGGCGAGCGCACTGCTGCGGCTGGTGGTGCGGGACGCCGACCAGGACGCGGTGGGGCGGGTGGTCAGCGGCGCCGCGATCGAACTGGCGCTGGCCAGTTACCCCGGCTTCCATGTCACCGCGCCGCCCGGTAAGGGCACCCCCTACGGGGTCTTCGAGGCGGTGGCGGTGGACGCGGCCGAGGTGCCGCATCGGGCCGTACTGGCCGACGGAACCCGGGTCAGCAGTCAACCGCCTCGCAATACAAGGGAGTTGGAGAGGCTGTCCGATCCGTCGCTCCCCGAGCCGCTGCCCGCCGGAGCCACCCGGCGCGGGCCCCTCGGCCGGGTCGCCGGCGCCCGCAGCGGCGACAAGGGCGGCTCGGCGAACGTCGGGGTGTGGGCCCGTACCGACCAGGCCTGGCGGTGGCTGGCGCACGAGCTGACCGTCGAGCGGTTCAGGCAACTGCTGCCGGAGACCGCCGGTCTGCCCGTCGACCGGCACGTACTGCCGAATCTGCGCGCGCTCAACTTCGTCGTCGACGGGCTGCTCGGCGAGGGCGTCGCGGCCCAGGCCCGGTTCGATCCGCAGGCCAAGGCCGTGGGGGAGTGGCTGCGCGCGCGGCACATGGACATACCGGAGGTGTTGTGGTGACCGTGCTCGCAACCGGGCTCGACCCGGCGGGTGCCGAGTACGCGGAGCGTCGTGCGGCGATGCTCGCGAAGCTCGCGGAGGTCGAGGCCGAACATGCGAAGGCGACCGCGGGCGGCGGGGAGAAGTACGTCGCCCGGCACCGGGGGCGCGGCAAGCTGCTCGCCCGGGAGCGGATCGAGCTGCTCCTCGACCCCGATACGCCGTTCCTGGAGCTGTCGCCGCTCGCGGCCTGGGGCAGCGACTATCAGGTCGGTGCCTCGCTGGTCACCGGCATCGGCACGGTCGCGGGCGTGGAGTGCCTGATCACCGCCAACGACCCGACGGTGCGCGGCGGCGCCAGCAACCCCTGGACGCTGAAGAAGGCGCTGCGGGCCAATGAGATCGCGTTCGCCAACCGGCTGCCGGTGATCTCGCTCGTCGAGTCCGGCGGCGCCGATCTGCCCAGCCAGAAGGAGATCTTCATCCCGGGCGGGGCGCTGTTCAAGGACCTCACCCGGCTGTCCGCGGCCGGCATCCCGACCGTCGCCGTGGTCTTCGGCAACTCGACGGCGGGCGGCGCGTACGTCCCCGGGATGTCCGACCACGTGATCATGGTCAAGGAGCGCGCGAAGGTGTTCCTGGGCGGGCCGCCGCTGGTGAAGATGGCGACCGGCGAGGAGAGCGACGACGAGTCGCTGGGCGGCGCCGAGATGCACGCCCGCACCTCCGGGCTCGCGGACTACTTCGCGGTGGACGAGCCGGACGCGCTGCGCCAGGCCCGGCGGGTGGTCGCCCGCCTCAACTGGCGCAAGGCGCAGGACGATCCGGCCCCGGCGGCGCCGCCGAAGTACGACGAGGACGAACTGCTCGGCATCGTCCCCGGCGACCTCAAGGCGCCGTTCGACCCGCGCGAGGTCATCGCCCGGATCGTGGACGGCTCGGACTTCGACGAGTTCAAACCGCTCTACGGGCCGAGCCTGGCGACCGGCTGGGCCGAACTGCACGGCTACCCGGTCGGCATCCTCGCCAACGCCCAGGGCGTGCTGTTCAGCGAGGAGTCCCAGAAGGCCGCCCAGTTCATCCAGCTGGCCAACCAGCGCGACATCCCGCTGCTCTTCCTCCACAACACCACCGGCTACATGGTCGGCAAGGAGTACGAGCAGGGCGGCATCATCAAACACGGCGCGATGATGATCAACGCGGTGTCGAACTCGAAGGTCCCGCACCTGTCCGTCCTCATGGGCGCCTCCTACGGCGCCGGGCACTACGGCATGTGCGGCCGCGCCTTCGACCCCCGTTTCCTGTTCGCCTGGCCGAGCGCCAAGTCCGCCGTCATGGGCCCGCAGCAGCTGGCCGGGGTGCTCTCGATCGTCGCCCGCGCGTCGGCCGCCGCCAAGGGACAGCCGTACGACGACGAGGCGGACGCCGGGCTGCGCGCCATGGTCGAGCAGCAGATCGAGTCGGAGTCGCTGCCGATGTTCCTGTCGGGGCGCCTCTACGACGACGGCGTCATCGACCCGCGCGACACCCGAACCGTCCTCGGCCTGTGCCTGTCCGCCCTCCACAACGCCCCGGTCGAGGGCGCGCGGGGCGGCTTCGGCATCTTCCGGATGTGAGGCAGAAGTGATCCGTTCCGTACTTGTCGCCAACCGCGGCGAAATAGCCCGGCGGGTCTTCCGCACGTGCCGTGAGCTGGGCATCTCCACCGTCGCCGTGCACTCGGACGCGGATGCGGGCGCACCGCACGTCCGCGAGGCGGACACCGCCGTACGGCTCCCCGGCGACGCCCCGGCCGACACCTACCTGCGTGGCGATCTGCTGGTGCGGGCAGCGCGGGCCGCCGGAGCCGACGCGGTCCACCCCGGCTACGGCTTCCTCTCCGAGAACGCCGCTTTCGCCGCGGCGGTGGCCGAAGCGGGCCTGGCCTGGATCGGGCCGCCGCCCGCCGCCATCGAGGCCATGGCGTCCAAGACGCGGGCCAAGGAGCTGATGGCGGGGGCCGGAGTGCCGCTGCTGGCCCCCGTCGACCCCGGGCGGGCCACCGAGGCCGATCTGCCGCTGCTGGTGAAGGCGGCGGCGGGCGGGGGCGGCCGCGGTATGCGGGTGGTCAGTGAACTGGCCGCCCTGGAAGTGGAGTTGAAGGCGGCGGCGGCCGAGGCGGCCTCCGCGTTCGGGGACGGGGAGGTGTTCGTCGAGCCGTACGTCGTGGGCGGGCGCCATGTCGAGGTGCAGATCCTCGCCGACGCCCACGGGACGGTCTGGACGCTCGGCACCCGCGACTGCTCCCTCCAGCGCCGCCACCAGAAGGTCATCGAGGAGGCCCCGGCCCCCGGTCTCTCCGACGCGCTGCGCGGCACCCTCCACCGGGCCGCGGAGCAGGCCGCCCGCGCCATCGGCTACCGCGGCGCGGGCACCGTGGAGTTCCTGGTCTCCGCGGACGGCCGGGCGTACTTCCTGGAGATGAACACCCGCCTCCAGGTCGAGCACCCGGTCACCGAGGCGGTCTTCGGCCTCGACCTGGTCGCCCTCCAGCTGACCGTCGCCGAGGGCCGCCCCCTGGACGCCGAACCGCCGCGGCCGCACGGCCATGCGGTCGAGGCGCGGCTGTACGCGGAGGACCCGGCGGCCGGCTGGCAGCCGCAGACCGGCACCCTGCACCGGCTGGCGCTGCCCGACGGCGTCCGCCTGGACTCCGGGGTGACCGACGGCGACACCATCGGCGTCCACTACGACCCGATGCTGGCCAAGGTCATCGCCTGGGCGCCGAGCCGGGACGAGGCCGTGCGGAAGCTGGCGGGCGCCCTGGAGCGGGCCCGTATCCACGGCCCCGTCACCAACCGCGAGCTGCTCGTACGGTCCCTGCGCCACCCGGAGTTCACCGACCCCGGCGCGCTGGACACCGGCTTCTACGACCGCAACCTCCCCGCGCTGACCGAGGCCGCCGCCGACGGGGCGGGCGTCTTCGCGCTCGCCGCGGCCCTCGCCGACGCACACGGCCGCTCCCGCTTCGGCGGCTTCCGCAACGTCCCCTCCGGGCCCCAGGTCAAGACCTACGCCTGCGCCGGCACCGAGTACGCGATCCGCTACCGGCTCGGCCGGGACGAACTGTCGGCCGAGGGCTTCCCGGGCGTACGGCTGCTCGCTCTCGGTCCGGACGAGGTGGTGCTCGAAGTCGACGGACTACGGCGGCAGTTCGCGGTCGCCCGCTACGGCGACCGCGTCCATGTCGACGCGCCCCCCGCGCCCGGCGGGGGCACCACCGCACCCGCCTCCTGCGCGTTCACCGCACTGCCCCGCTTCCCCGATCCCACCGCCCGTACGGAGCCCGGCTCGCTGCTGGCGCCGATGCCCGGCACGGTCGTCCGGGTCGCGGAGGGCCTCACCGAGGGCGCCCGGGTGGCGGCGGGGCAGCCGCTGCTGTGGCTGGAGGCGATGAAGATGGAACACAAGATCACCGCACCGGCCGCCGGCACCCTCACCGCACTGCCCGTCGGCCCGGGGCAGCAGGTCGAGGTGGGGGCCCTGCTGGCCGTCGTGGCCGAGCCGGCCCCGGCCGAGGAGACCGTGACCGAGGAGGCCGTGGCGGACGCGGGCTGATCCCGGCCCGGCCGGCCTCCTCCGTACGCGCACCACCCGCACCTCACCCACCGCACACAAGGAGCCGTGACCGCCATGAGCAACCCTGTGATCGAGACCGAGGAACACCGCGCCCTGCGCGACGCCGTCGCCGCGCTCGGCAAGCGCTACGGCCGGGAGTACTTCGCCCGCGTCGTGGCCGAGGGCGCACACACCGACGAACTCTGGGCGGAGGCCGCCAAACTCGGCTACCTCGGCGTCAACCTCCCCGAGGAGTACGGCGGCGGAGGCGGCGGCATCGTCGAACTCTCCATGGTGCTGGAGGAGCTGGGCGCGGCCGGCTGTCCGCTGCTGATGCTGGTCGTCTCGCCCGCCATCTGCGGCACGGTCATCGCCCGGTTCGGCACCGAGGAGCAGAAGCGGGCCTGGCTCCCGGGCCTCGCCGACGGCTCCCGCAAGATGGCCTTCGGCATCACCGAACCGGACGCCGGTTCCAACTCGCACCGCATCACGACCACCGCCCGCAAGGACGGCGGGGACTGGGTCCTCAACGGCCGCAAGGTGTTCATCTCGGGTGTCGACATCGCCGACGCCACCCTGATCGTCGGCCGCACCGAGGACGACCGCACCGGCCGCCTCAAGCCCTGCCTGTTCATCGTCCCGCGCGAGACCCCCGGCTTCGGCCGCAGCCCGATAGCGATGGAACTCGCCGCCCCGGAGAAGCAGTTCGAGCTGACCCTGGACGAGGTCCGGCTGCCCGCCGACGCGCTGGTCGGCGACGAGGACGCCGGGCTCCTCCAGCTCTTCGCGGGGCTCAACCCGGAGCGGATCATGACCGCCGCGTTCGCCCTGGGGATGGGCCGCTACGCGCTCGGCCGGGCCCTCGACTACGCCCGTACCCGCCAGGTGTGGAAGGAGCCCATCGGCGCCCACCAGGCCCTCGCCCATCCGCTGGCCCAGGCCCATATCGAGCTGGAACTGGCCCGGTTGATGATGCAGAAGGCGGCCCATCTCTACGACGCGGGTGACGACATGGGTGCGGGCGAGGCCGCCAACATGGCCAAGTACGCGGCGGCCGAGGCCGCGGTCCACGCCGTCGACCAGGCCGTCCACACCCTCGGCGGCAACGGCCTCACCCAGGAGTACGGCCTCGCCTCGATGGTCACCGCCGCCCGGGTGGCGAGGATCGCGCCGGTCAGCCGCGAGATGATCCTCAACTTTGTCTCGCACCAGACGCTGGGGCTCCCCAAGTCGTACTGAACACGCCATGCTGCCCGTGCCGGCCGACGCCTGTCCGGCCGGCCGGACGGACGGCCGCACCGCCGCCGGACCTGCACCACTCGCACCGCCCGCCGGACCAGCACCGCCCCGCCGCACCCACCGCCGAAGGGAAAGGCCCAGGCATGGTGTTCCACGTGTTCCACAGCGAGTACGCCGACGTCGCGCCCGTAGAACTCCCGATCCACGAGGCCGTCCTCGGCCGGGCGGCGGAGTACGGCGACCGGCCCGCCCTGGTCGACGGCCTCGACGGCACCACCCTCGGCTACGACCGTCTTGACCACTTCAGCCACCGCCTCGCCGCCGCCCTTGCGGCGACCGGCGTCCGCAAGGGCGACGTCCTGGCCCTGCACAGCCCGAACAGCGTCCTCTTCCCCGTCGTGTTCTACGCCGCCTCGCGCTGCGGGGCAGCGGTCACCACCGTCCATCCACTGGCCACCGAGGGCGAGTTCGCCAAGCAGCTGGCCGACTCCGGGGCCCGCTGGATCGTGACCGTATCGGCGCTGCTGGACACCGCACGCGCCGCCGCACAGCAGGCCGGCCAGATCGCCGAGATCCTCGTCTGCGACCGGGCCGAGGGCCACCGCTCCGTACAGGACCTCCTCGCCTGCACCGACCCGGAACCGTCCGTCACCCTCGACCCGGCCGAGGACGTGGCCGTACTGCCCTACTCCTCCGGCACCACCGGCACCCCCAAGGGCGTGATGCTCACCCACCGCAGCATCGCCACCAACCTCGCCCAGCTCACCCCGCTCGTCACCAACGGCCCCGACGACCGGGTGCTGGCCGTGCTGCCGTTCTTCCACATCTACGGGCTGACCGCCCTGATGAACGCCCCGCTGCGCAACGGCGCCACCGTCGTGGTGCTGCCCCGCTTCGACCTGCGGCAGTTCCTCGCCGCGATCGAGGAACACCGCATCACCGCCGTCTACGTCGCACCCCCGATCGTCCTCGCCCTCGCCAAACACCCCCTGGTCGCCGACTACGACCTCTCCACCCTGCGCTACCTCGTCTCCGCCGCCGCGCCCCTCGACGCCGAACTGGCCGCCGCCTGCTCCCGGCGGCTCGGCCTGCCGCCGGTGCTCCAGGCCTACGGGATGACCGAGCTGTCCCCGGGCACCCATTGCGTCCCCCTCGACGCCCCGAACCCGCCGCCGGGCGCCGTCGGCAAGCTGATCCCCAACACCGAGATGCGCCTGGTGTCCCTGGCGACCGGCGAGGACGTGGCGCCGGGGGAGAGCGGCGAGATCCTCATCCGCGGCCCGCAGGTCATGAAGGGGTATCTGGGACGGCCCGCCGAAACCGACGCGATGATCGACCCCGACGGCTGGCTGCACACCGGCGACATCGGCCGGGCGGACGACGACGGCTGGCTGTATGTCGTCGACCGCGTCAAGGAGTTGATCAAATACAAGGGCTACCAGGTCGCCCCCGCCGATCTCGAAGCGCTGCTGCTCGGGCACGACGCGATCGCCGACGCGGCGGTCATCGGTGTCGTGGATGCGGACGGCAACGAGGTGCCCAAGGCGTTCGTGGTCCGGCAGCGGGGGGCCCGCCTGAGCGAGGACGAGGTCATCGCGTACGTTGCCGGGCAGGTCGCCCCGTACAAGAAGGTGCGCCGCGTGGAGTTCCTGGACAGCGTGCCGCGCGCCACCACCGGAAAGATCCTGCGGCGCGAACTGCGCGCCAGGGAAAGGAGTTCGACGGCCCGATGACCGATGCACCCGCGACACCCCTCGTGCCGCGTTCCCACGAACACGGCATCACCACCCTCACCCTGGACTCCCCGCACAACCGCAACGCCCTGTCCGCCCGCCTGGTCGCCGAACTGCACGAGGCGCTCGCGGACGCCGCGGCCGACGACGCCACCCGCGCCGTCGTCCTCACCCACACCGGCGGCACGTTCTGCGCGGGCGCGGACCTCTCCGAGGCCACCTCGGGCACGGCGAAGGATGGCCCGCTGGGACTGGCCCGGCTGCTCCGCGCCCTCGTGGAACTGCCCAAACCGGTCGTCGCCCGGGTCACCGGACACGTCCGCGCCGGCGGCCTCGGCCTGCTCGGCGCCTGCGACATCTCCGCGGCCGGACCGGACACCACCTTCGCGTTCACCGAGGCCCGCCTCGGCCTCGCCCCCGCCGTCATCTCGCTGCCGCTGCTGCCGCGGCTCGACCCCCGCGCCGCGGCCCGCTACTACCTGACCGGCGAGAAGTTCGGCCCGGCCGAGGCGGCCAGGATCGGCCTGGTCACGCTCGCGGCCGACGACGTCGACACCGGCCTCGCCCCCGTACTGGACGGGCTGCGCAAGGGCTCCCCACAGGGCCTGGCCGAGTCGAAGAAGCTGGTCACCGCCGAGGTGCTGGCCGCCTTCGACCGCGACACCGAGGCGCTCGCCGAACAGTCCGCCCGGCTGTTCGGCTCCGCAGAGGCCCGCGAGGGCATGACCGCTTTCCTGGAACGGCGGGCCCCGGCATGGGCGCGCTGACCCCCGCCCGCGGCCCCAAACAGCCCCAGCAGGAACGCAGCCGCGCCACCCGCCTCAAACTGCTGGAGGCCGCCGTCTCCTGTCTGGCGGAACGCGGCTGGAGCGGCAGCACGGTCTCCGTGGTCGCCGAGCGGGCAGGGGTCTCCCGGGGCGCCGCCCAGCACCACTTCCGCACCCGCGAGGACCTCTTCACGGCGGCCGTCGAACATGTCGCGGAGAAGCGCCAGGGCGCGGTCAAGGCCGTCGCCCACAACCTGCCGCCGGCCGGTTCCGTCGCCCGCACCTGGATCATCGTCGAGGAGCTGGTCGGCCTCTATACGGGGCCGCTGTTCCGCGCCGCGCTGCATCTGTGGGTGGCCGCCTCCGACGAGGACCAGCTGCGTGACCGGGTCACCGCCCTGGAGGCCCGCGTCGGCCGGGAGGCCCACCGCACGGCCGTGACCTTGCTGGACGCCGACGAGGCGGTGCCCGGCGTCCGGGAGACGGTCCAGGGACTGCTGGACATGGCCCGGGGCTTGGGGCTCGCCAACCTGCTGACCGATGACTCGGCCCGCCGCGACCGGGTCGTCGAACAATGGTCGAAGATCATCGACTCACAACTCAGCGGTTCGGCCGCGTAACGGTCTTCTTCCTACGTTTTTGGCTGTCCCGCCGTGGTGGTTGTTCGCCGTTGCCCGTCCGCTGCGCTTTGCGTGCGGCCCACGTTTTTGGCTGTCCCGCCGTGGTTGGTTGTTCGCCGTTGCGCCTGCGGCGGGCGGGGTCGCTGCGCGGGGCTGTCGGGTGCGGTGCCGCTCCTCCGGACTTCGTCCTGCGGCGCGTCCCCTCCCGTTGAGGGATGGGGGAAGGCCGGTGGGGGTGCACGTAGGCGGTCCGGTGCGCCTTGTGGATCACATGGAAACGCGCACGTCGGTGGCCCGCCCCCACTCGCTTTTACTTTCTCCACTCACGGGAGGGGACGGGCCGGAGGGGCCGGTGTGTGGGACGTAAAGCGAAGCAGTC
>NZ_JAMJFM010000067.1:0-47293 GCF_023544705.1 Streptomyces sp. MCA2 | reverse complement strand
GTGTGGACTGCTGCTCAGCAGGAAGGACGTGCTTGGCGGCGATGGCCTTCGCGGTGTCCGAGTCGGGTCCGGGCTGCGGCACGAAGACGGCCTCGCGGTAGTAGCGCAGTTCCGCGATGGATTCGCGGATGTCCGCCAGCGCCCGGTGATTGCCGTTCTTGTCCGGACTGTTGAAGTAGGCCCGCGGGTACCAGCGCCGGGCCAGTTCCTTCACGGACGAGACATCGACGATCCGGTAGTGGAGATACTCCTCCAGCGTCGGCATGTCGCGCAGCAGGAAGCCACGGTCGGTGCCGACGGAGTTGCCGCACAGCGGCGCCTTCCGCGGCTCCGGCACATGCTGCTTGATGTACGCAAGCACCTGCGCCTCGGCCGCCTCCAGCGTCGTCCCGCCGTCCAGCTCCTCCAGCAGTCCGGAGGCGGTGTGCATCTGGCGCACCACTTCCGGCATGGTGCCGAGTGCCTCGGCCGGGGGGCGGATCACCACATCCACCCCGTCGCCCAGCACATTCAGCTCCGAGTCGGTGACCAGTGCGGCCACCTCGATGAGCGCGTCATTCGCCAGCGAGAGTCCGGTCATCTCGCAGTCGATCCACACCATGCGATCGTTCATACATCTCACCCTACGGGGCGCTCGCGCTGTCCGGGCAGCACGGGGCGGGCGGCTCCCCTCCCCACCGCGGTCTCCGGCATCCGGGAGGCATAGACGTCCGACTGCGGTTTGCCCGCTTCGCCCGTTTCGGCGGAGGCCAGGCCATGGCCGGCCAGCGCGGCGGCGGAGAACCGCTCCGCACCCGCCCCCAGGGCCGCCCGCTCGCGCTCCGGCCGCTCGGCACGCTCGGCCCGCTCCGGTCTGAGCGCGGGGTCGGGTGCCCCGTTCTGCGGCCGGCGGGCGCGGTAGGCCGCCCGGTAGGCGGCGGGCGAGGCGCCCAGCTGCCTGCGGAAGTGGCCGCGCAGGGCGACCGGCGAGCGGAATCCGCAGCGCCCGGCGACCTCGTCCACCGAATAGTCGGAGGTCTCCAGCAGCCGCTGGGCCTGGAGCACCCGCTGGGTGATCAGCCACTGCAACGGAGCGCTCCCCGTAAGGGACCGGAAGCGCCGGTCGAAGGTGCGGCGGCTCATGTACGCGCGCGCGGCCAGGGTCTCCACGTCGAACTGCTCGTGGAGGTGCTCCAGCGCCCAGGCGACGACCTCGGCCAGCGGGTCGGCGCCGATCTCTTCAGGTAATGACCTGTCGAGGTAGCGCTGGTGCCCCATGTCGGACGCGGTGCGCCGGGGCGGCACGACGAGCCGGCGGGCCAGCGCGTTCGCGGCGTCCGCGCCGTGGTCGGTGCGCACGATGTGCAGACACAGATCGATGCCGGCCGCCGTTCCCGCGGACGTGAGCACATCGCCGTCGTCGACGAAGAGCTCGCGGGGGTCCACATGGACGGACGGGTAACGCTTGGCGAGCGTCGGTGCGTACATCCAATGGGTCGTGGCCGGGCGGCCGTCGAGCAGTCCGGCCGCGGCGAGGACGAACGCCCCCGTGCACAACCCGACGATTCTGGCCCCTTCTTCATGCGCGCGGCGCAGCGCGTCGAGCGCAGCGGGCGGCGGGGCCTGGGTGATGGAACGCCAGGCCGGTACGACGACCGTCCCGGCACGGGAGATCGCCTCCAGCCCGTAGGGGGCGGAAAGTTCGAGCCCCCCCGGTCGTGCGCAAAGGCGCATCTTCGCCCGCGCACACAAGTAGCCGGTACCGCGGAACGCCTGCGTCTTGGCGGTCGATGCCGAAGACCGAGAGCGGAATGGAGCTCTCGAAAATGGGGCCGCCACTGAAGAGGAGCACCGCGACTATTTCGCGGCGTCGTCGGGCGGCGAGCTTGCGTGCGGCATCTGGTACGGCAGCGGAGTCCTGGCTCATGGCACTTAAGCCCCCCTCGGTCGTCTCGCCCTCTCGGTCCTGCACAGTTCCCCCGCCGTTACTACCAAGATCGAATCTACTGTGTTCCGTGAGGATGGAGTGCCAAGTTCACCACCCGCTGGTATGTCGATATGGCAACTTGGCGCGAAGCATTCGATCACGAAGCGTTCCACTCGTCGGGCCTACATGGGAAGTACGCGTCTCGGCTCTGCCCGTTCGCAGTAGGGCACAACCATGCCCAGCGGTCCTTTCCTCCCAGCTCACACCAGGGTTGAGGGGGGTTGGGGACAAGGTGCGGACCTCGGCCGGAAGTTGGCTGAAAACGGTCGCGCGCAGACTTGCAAGCGCCTCAATCGACCGGCGTACGCCCTTCGGAGTGCCGCCCGCCCCCGTGCGCCGCAGACCCCAAATAATCCCTTCTGTCCCGGTGCCTTCCGGTCTCCCGTACGCGGATCCGCGCGGCGGTCCGTTCGGATTGCCGCAGCAGGGCGTGGCAGGCGCCGGTCACCGCGGCCAGACCGGCCGCGGTGCCCGCCGCGCCGGCCCAGGAGGCGCCGCTGATGATCAATACGAAGGGCACCAGGGCGCAACTGAAGGCTCCCCAGCGCATGACATCGCTCACTGGGTCGGGTGATCTGTCGGACGGCAACGGCACCGTGTGCTCCCCTCGGACTGGCTGCTACTACAACGCCGTCGGCGATCATGGGTCACCGCGAGGGGTACGTACGGGGGCAGGCCGGGGCATTGCCATCCGCGCCACGCTCCGGCATGCTCCGGGGAACGTTCGAGGCCCCACCCCACCTCGCACGGGCGCCCCGCGTCCGTGGTGAAGTCTGGGCAGCGGGGGACTGGCGCCGTACTCTTGGGGTATCAGGTTGGGAAGATGATTCCCAGTCTTATCGTTCCTCTTTGAACTATGGCTCCCGCACCTCGAGCGAGCCAGCTCAGTCAACTGCCGGATCAAGTCAATCGCCGTTCCCCGTTCGCCCCTCCGCAAGAGGACGTCCTCGCCGAGACACCAATGGCCGGTCACGAAATCCCCGAACCCGCGGACCGCAAGCAGGTCGCCGATCCGATGGCGGACCTCGAAGCGGCGGAAAAGACGCGCCACTCCTGCGACCCCGCCTTCCGGCACGGCGTCGTGGTCGGCTTCGACGGCTCCATGTCGAGCGAGCGAGCGTTGGCGTATGCAATCGGTATGGCCCGGCGCCTCGGCTCCGGGTTGATCATCGTCCATGTGGCCAATCGGCTGCCGACGACCGTCTGGGCGGGCTGTGAGCCCCCGGTCTTCGTGGACGTGCCGGATCACCGCACCGAAGTGCTCGGCCTGGAGCTGGCCTGTGCCGACCATCTCAGCGAGGTCTCCTGGATCCTCGTCGAGCGCGGCGGCGACATCTGCCACGAGCTGGAGGAGGTCGGCCGGGAGTACGAGGCCGACGCGATCGTGGTCGGCTCCACGCACGGCATCGTCGGCCGGATCTTCGGCTCGGTGGCCGGCCGGCTGGCCCGCCGGGCGCAGCGCCCGGTGATCGTGATTCCCTGACGCTTCCTCGGAACGGCCCGACTTCCCTCGCCGCACGACCCCTTCGTGCCTCGCGCATGATCGGCTCTTCGCGGTATGCGCACAGTTGAGGGGGCGTCATGGGGATGGCGCGCAGCTGCATTTCTCCCGGCCCGCGCAGGTGAATTGTGTGCGGGGGAAGGGTAGAAAACGGTCACGTGGGCGCGCCGCGTCACGGGCCCGGCGGCCGCGCGCACGGCAACTTCGTGCTGCCGGCCGGGAGGTGACGGTTCCCGGGGCGGTGGCATCCCGCCGGCGTATGGGCGACGCCGGCCAAGGGGAGGCGGCGGCTCCGCGCGCGTATAGGTGGCACGCGCGCGGAGCCGTCTGCCTGTTTTTTGCGGCTGAACCGCCGCCGCTTTCGCGGAGGTGGCTGGGCGCCGCGGGTGTTGCTCAATTGTCGCTGCGGTGGTGGGGTGGATCACCTTGCCGTGATCCTGGGGCCCGACTCGTGCCCCGGGCGGCCACTCCACCGCGGCGACCCATGGGTTCTACTCCACCGTCACGGACTTGGCGAGGTTGCGGGGCTTGTCGATGTCCCGGCCGAGGGCCAATGCCGTGTGGTAGGCGAGCAGTTGCAGCGGGATGCCCATGAGGATCGGGTCCAGCTCGGGCTCGTTCTTCGGGACGACGATGGTGTGGTCGGCCTTCTCCTGCTCCTGGTGCGCGACGGCCAGGATGCGGCCGCTGCGGGCCTTGATCTCCTCCAGCGCGGCGCGGTTCTTCTCCAGCAGGTCGTCGTCGGGGACGATCGCGACGGTCGGCATGGCGGGCTCGATGAGGGCCAGCGGGCCGTGCTTGAGCTCCGAGGCCGGGTAGGCCTCGGCGTGGATGTAGGAGACCTCCTTGAGCTTCAGGGAGGCCTCGCGCGCCACCGGGTAGCCGCGCACCCGGCCGATGAACATCATCGACTTGGCGTCCGCGTAGAGCTCGGCCATCTTCTTGATGTCCGCCTCGGTTTCGAGGATCTCGTCGATCTGCGCGGGCAGCTTGCGCAGGCCCTCGATGATCCGCTTGCCGTCCGCGACGGACAGGTCACGGATCCGGCCGAGGTGCAGGGCGAGCAGCGCGAAGGAGACCACCATGTTGGTGAAGCACTTGGTGGAGACCACACAGACCTCGGGGCCCGCGTGCACGTAGATGCCGCCGTCGGTCTCCCGGGCGATCGCCGAGCCGACCACGTTGACCAGGCCCAGCACCCGGGCGCCCTTGCGCTTGAGCTCCTGGACGGCCGCCAGCACGTCGTAGGTCTCGCCGGACTGGGAGACCGCCACGTAGAGCGTGTCGGGGTCCACGACCGGGTTGCGGTAGCGGAACTCGGAGGCCGGCTCGGCGTCCGAGGGGATACGGGCCAGCTCCTCGATCATCTGCGCGCCGATCTGGCCCGCGTGGTACGAGGTGCCGCAGCCCAGGATCTTCACCCGGCGGACCCCGCGCGCCTCACGGGCGTCGAGGTTCAGGCCGCCGAGGTGCACGGTGGAGAAGCGGTCGTCGATCCGGCCGCGCAGCGCGCGGTCCACCGCGTCCGCCTGCTCGGAGATCTCCTTGTGCATGTAGGTGTCGTGGCCGCCCAGGTCGTACGACTCGGCCGCGTACTCGACGGTCTCCGGGGCGGACGTGGTCCGCGAGCCCTCGGTGGTGTACGTGCGGTAGTCGTCGGCCTTGAGGGTGGCCATCTCGCCGTCGTCGAGGGTGACGACCTGGCGGGTGTGCGAGACCAGGGCGGCGACGTCCGAGGAGACGAACATCTCGTGCTCGCCGATGCCGAGCACGACCGGGGAGCCGTTGCGGGCGACGACGATCCGGTCGGGGAAGTCGGCGTGCAGCACGGCGATGCCGTACGTGCCCTCGATGTGCCGCAGCGCCTCGCGGACCTTCTCCTCCAGCTTCTCGGCCGTGGACCGGCCGATGAGGTGGGCCAGCACCTCGGTGTCGGTCTCGGAGGCGAAGGCGACGCCCTCGGCGGTCAGGCGGGCGCGCAGGTCGGAGGCGTTGTCGATGATGCCGTTGTGGACGACCGCGACCTTGCCCTCGGTGTCGAGGTGCGGGTGGGCGTTCTCGTCGGTGGGGGCGCCGTGGGTGGCCCAGCGGGTGTGCGCGATGCCCGTGGTGCCCGCGAAGCGCTTCGGCACCCGGGACTCCAGCTCACGGACCCGGCCCTTGGCCTTGGCCGTCTTCAGGCCGCCCGCGGCCTTGCCGGTGCCCTTGGCGTGGATGGCGATGCCCGCCGAGTCGTAGCCGCGGTACTCCAGGCGCTGGAGGCCCTCCAGGAGCAGCGGAGCAACATCACGTTTGCCGATATAGCCGACGATCCCGCACATACAGTGACCCTCCGAGAAAACGTTGTGGCAATGGTTCGTGCCGCCCGGCGCCCCGGGCGTGGCCGTCAGCCGTAGACGAGGCGGCGCAGCTGGCGGGCCGAGAGATCGGGCGGGGCCACGGCGCGGTGCGGCAGCTCGTGGCGGATCCGTTCGAAGATCTCCTCGTTGCGCAGTCCGTGGGACTGAAGCTCCCGGTGGCGGCGGCGGACGAATTCCTCTGTCGTCTCGTCGAAGTACGCCAGCACATCGAGCACCACCCGGGCGGCCTCACCGCGCTGAAGCGGTGTGCTGCGCACCAGGTGGTCCACCAGGTCTTCGTGCGGCGCCTCAGCGCTGCGGTTACGGCGTTCGAGCACCCGTCGATATTGCGGGGCGGCGCGAAGATACGCAAGAAATCTGCCCGGTATCGGGCACGTACCCGATTTGGCGGCCGGAAAGTGGTCTAAACCTTGACCGGAATCCAGGCTCACGGTACGCATGGTCACCGTTCGGTCGCTCCATGCCATGCACGACGTCATGCACGAGGTTCGCCGAAAGGGACCGTCGATGAGACGACGCAGACTGCTGTTCTCGCTGCTGCTGGCCGCGGCGGCGGGGCTGGGGACCGCCGCCGTACCGCCCATGGGCGGGCCCGGCGCCGCCGCCCCGGCCGCCACCCCACTGGACCAGGTGATCCCCGCGCCCGCGTCCGTACGCGGCGGCGGGGAGGCGTACACCCTCGGCGAGGGCACCCGGATCCGGGTGCCGGGCGGCTCCGGCGAGGCCAAGAAGATCGCCGGGTATCTGGCGGGCCTGCTGCGGCCCGCCACCGGCCACAGCCTTCCGGTGACCACCAAGGACGGCCGGGACGGCATCGTCCTCCGGCTCGGCGGCAGCGGCACCAAGGGCCTGGGCGCCGAGGGCTACCGGCTGACCTCCGGCGGCCGCGCGGTCACGATCAGCGCCGCCCGCCCGGCCGGCCTCTTCCACGGCGTCCAGACCCTGCGCCAGCTGCTGCCTCCCGACGCGGAGCGGCAGCGCGACCGTCCCGGGCCGTGGCGGATCGCCGGGGGCACCATCGCCGACTCCCCGCGCTACGCCTACCGCGGCGCGATGCTCGATGTCTCCCGGCACTTCTTCACCGTCGCGCAGGTCAAGCGGTATATCGACCAGCTCGCCATGTACAAGATCAACAAGCTGCATCTGCACCTCTCCGACGACCAGGGCTGGCGGATCGCCCTCAAGTCCTGGCCGCGGCTGGCGACCTACGGCGGCTCCACCCAGGTCGGCGGCGGCCCCGGCGGCTACTACACCCAGGACGACTACCGCGAGATCATCCGCTATGCCGCCGCCCACTATCTGACCGTCGTCCCCGAGATCGACATGCCGGGCCACACCAACGCCGCACTGGCCTCCTACGCCCCGCTCAACTGCAACGGCCAGGCACCGCCGCTCTACACCGGCACCCAGGTCGGCTTCAGCTCGCTGTGCGTCCCCAAGAAGGAGACGTACGAGTTCGTGGACGACGTCCTGCGCGAGCTGGCGGCCCTGACGCCGGGCCGCGCACTGCACATCGGCGGTGACGAGGCGCACTCCACCAGCCATGAGGACTACGTGACCTTCATGGACAAGGTGCAGCCTGTGGTCGCCAAGTACGGCAAGAGCGTGATCGGCTGGCACCAGCTGACCGGGGCGCACCCGGCGAAGGGCGCCACAGCCCAGTACTGGGGCTACGACAAGACCGGCACGGCGGAGCGCAACCAGGTCGTCGACGCCGCCAGGAACGGCACCAAGCTGATCCTCTCGCCGGCCGACCGCGCCTACCTCGACATGAAGTACGACAAGAACACGCCGCTGGGCCTGTCCTGGGCCGGCTATGTCGGCGTCGAGCGGTCCTACGACTGGGACCCGGGCCGTTACCTCGACGGTGCGCCCGCGGAGTCCGTCCTCGGCGTCGAGGCGCCCCTGTGGTCGGAGACCCTCTCCACCTCCGCGCACATCGAGTACATGGCCTTCCCGCGGCTGCCGGGCATCGCGGAGCTGGGCTGGTCCCCGGCGTCCACGCACGACTGGGACGACTACAAGGTGCGGCTGGCGGCCCAGGGGCCGCGCTGGGACGCACTGGGCATCAACTACTACCGCTCGCCGGAAGTGCCCTGGCCGGCGGAGTGAGCGATCCGGCCGGGCGGCCGCAGCCGCCCGGCCGGGTACCTTCCTGGACCCTGTCGGCCTAGACCCCCAGCTCCCGGGCGATCAGCATCCGCTGGACCTCGCTGGTGCCCTCGCCGATCTCCAGGATCTTGGCGTCCCGCCACATCCGGGCGACCGGGTACTCGTTCATGAAGCCGTACCCGCCGTGGATCTGGGTGGCCTCGCGGGCGTTGTCCACCGCGATCTCGGAGGAGTAGAGCTTGGCGAGGGCGGCCTCCTTCTTGAAGGGCTCGCCGTGCACCAGCCGGGACGCGGCGTCGCGCCAGGCCAGCCGGGAGGTGTGGGCGCGCATCTCCATGTCGGCGAGCTTGAACTGGATGGCCTGGTTGCTGCCGATCGCGCGGCCGAAGGCCCGCCGCTCCTTGGCGTAGCGCACCGACTCGTCCACACAGCCCTGCGCGAGGCCGGTGGCCAGTGCCGCGATGGCGATCCGGCCCTCGTCGAGGATGCGCAGGAACTGGGCGTAGCCGCGGCCCTCCTCGCCCAGCAGGTTGGCGGCCGGGACCCGGACATCGGAGAACGACAGCTCGCGGGTGTCCGAGGCGCTCCAGCCGACCTTGGAGTACGGGGCACCGACCGTGAAGCCGGGGGTGCCGGACGGCACGATGATCGAGGAGATCCGCGGGGAGCCGTCGTCCTTGCGGCCGGTGACGGCGGTGACCGTGACCAGACCGGTGATGTCCGTACCGGAGTTGGTGATGAAGCACTTGCTGCCGTTGATCACCCAGTCCCCGCCGTCCCGTACGGCAGTGGTGCGGGTGGCGCCGGCGTCCGAGCCGCCGTCCGGTTCGGTGAGGCCGAAGGCGCCGAGCACCTCACCGCTGCACAGCTTGGGCAGCCACTCGCGCTTCTGCTCCTCCGTGCCGAAGTGGTAGACCGGCATGGCGCCCAGGGAGACACCGGCCTCCAGGGTGATGGCCACCGAGGAGTCGACCCGGGCCAGCTCCTCCAGGGCGATGCCGAGGGCGAGGTAGTCGCCGCCCATCCCGCCGTACTCCTCGGGGAACGGCAGGCCGAACAGGCCCATCCGGCCCATCTCCTGCACGATCTCGTACGGGAACGCATGCTGCTCGTAGTACTCGCCGATCTTCGGGGCGACGACGTCGTGCGCGAACGCCTCGACCGTACGCCGGAGTTCTTCCAGCTCGGCGGGCAGACGGTGGTCAAGGGACATGAGGGTCACTCCTGGTGGGAGAGGGCACGGAGGGTGCGCGAGGGGCTCGGCCGGCCCAGGACCTCGGCCATCCACACACTGGTGGCGGTCAGCCGGTCCAGGTCGACCCCGGTCTCGATGCCGAGGCCGTGCAGCATCCACACGAGGTCTTCGGTGGCGAGGTTGCCGGTGGCGCTCTTGGCATACGGGCAGCCGCCGAGGCCGCCCGCCGAGGCGTCGATGGTGGTGACGCCGTGCTGAAGCGCGGCGAAGGTGTTGGCGAGGGCCTGCCCGTAGGTGTCGTGGAAGTGCACACCGATACGGGAGGTGGGGATGCCGGCCTCGTTGAGGGAGGCCAGCAGGGTCTGCACATGGCCGGGGGTGGCCACGCCGATGGTGTCGCCCAGGCTCAGTTCGTCGCAGCCCAGGTCGAGCAGCGCCCGGCAGACCCGGACGGTCTGCGCGACGGGCACCGGGCCCTCCCAGGGGTCGCCGAAGCACATCGAGAGATAGCCGCGGACCTGCACCTCGGCGTCATTGGCACGCGCGACGACCGGCGCGAACATCGCCAGCGCCTCGTCGACCGTGCGGTTGAGGTTGGCCTTGGCGAAGGACTCGGTGGCGCTGCCGAACACCGCGACCCGGCGGGCGCCCAGGGCGAGCGCACGGTCCAGACCGCGTTCGTTGGGCACCAGGACGGGCAGCCGGTGCGGGTCGAGGCCGTCCAGCAGCGGGAACAGCTGCTCCGCGTCGGCCAGTTGGGGCACCCACTTGGGGTGGACGAAGCTGGTGGCCTCGACGGTCGGCAGGCCCGCGTCGGCGAGCCGGCGGATGAACTCGGCCTTGATCTCCGTGGGCACGACGGTCTGCTCGTTCTGTAGCCCGTCGCGCGCGCCGACCTCATGGATCCGTACGCGGGTGGGCAGCCCCTCCGCGGTGACCTGCATCGGCAGTCCGGCTGCGGTCATGAGGCGCTCCCCTGCTCGTCCGCGGGTGCCGTCGCGCACGCGGCGGCCTCTTCGGGGTTCTCGTGGGGGGCGATGACGGCCAGGATCTGGTCCATGGCGACGGTGGCGCCCGCGGTGACGTCGAGTTCGGTGACGGTCCCGGCGTGCGGTGCGGAGATGACGTGTTCCATCTTCATCGCCTCGACCACCAGCAGGCCCTGGCCCGCGGCCACCTCGTCGCCGACGGCCACCTTGACGACGGTGACGGTGCCCGGCATCGGGGCGGCCAGGGTGTCCGCGCCATGCGCCCCGGCGGCTCCGCGCAGCGCCGCCGCGACCGGGTCGTACGTGGTCACCTGCCAGGAGTCGCCGTCCCGGCCGAGCCAGTCGCCGTTGTGGTGGAAGGTGTGCAGCACCCCGTCGACGGTGACCCGTACGCGGTCCGGTGCGACCTGCCCGGCCGCTTGTGCACCCGGCCGTACGTCGTGGGCGACCGGGTCGTGGCCGGGGACGCGCAGCCAGTGGCGGACGGGCGCGGGCTCGCCGCCGAGGCGGAAGCCGTCCGGCGCGGCGAACGGGTCGCGCCAGCCGCCCTCGGCCACCGCCGGCTCCAGGGCGGCCTGGCGTACCGCGGCCGCCGCCGCGTACACCTCGTCCGGCACCCCGCCGTCGACCAGACCGGCCGCCTCGCGCTCCACCAGCCCGGTGTCCAGCTCGCCGGAGACCACGTCCGGGTGGGCCAGCAGCCGCCGCAGGAAACCGGCGTTGGTGGTCACCCCGAGGGTGACCGTCCCGGCCAGCGCGGCCCGCAGCCGGCGCAGCGCGCTCGCCCGGTCCGGGCCATGGGCGATGACCTTGGAGAGCATCGGGTCGTAGCGGCTGCCGACCTCCACGCCCTGGGACAGACCGGAGTCCGTGCGCAGCCCGTCGCCCTGCACCTCGTGGAGCGTCAGCACCGTGCCGCCGGTCGGCAGGAAGTCGCGGGCCGGGTCCTCGGCGCAGATCCGCGCCTCGATGGCGTGCCCGGTGAGGGTGATGTCCTCCTGGGCGAAGGGGAGATGCTCGCCGGCCGCGACCCGCAGCTGCCACTCCACCAGGTCGATACCGGTGATGAGCTCGGTCACCGGGTGCTCGACCTGGAGGCGGGTGTTCATCTCCATGAAGAAGTACGAGGCAGGGTCCTTGCCCGGGACGATGAACTCGACGGTGCCCGCGCCCCGGTAGCCGCAGGAGCGGGCCGCCTGCACGGCCGCCTCGCCCATCGCGGCGCGGGTGGCCTCGTCCAGCAGGACCGAGGGGGCCTCCTCGATGACCTTCTGGTGGCGGCGCTGGAGGGAGCACTCGCGCTCGCCGAGGTGGATGACGTTGC
Organism: Streptomyces sp. MCA2; assembly: GCF_023544705.1. Lineage (NCBI taxonomy): Bacteria > Bacillati > Actinomycetota > Actinomycetes > Kitasatosporales > Streptomycetaceae > Streptomyces > Streptomyces sp. MCA2. The sequence goes on along the minus strand of NZ_JAMJFM010000067.1, from coordinate 35,846 downwards.
CGTGGCCGTCCGCCAGCACCTGGATCTCGATGTGCCGGGGCCGGTCGATCCAGCGCTCGACGAGCAGGGTGTCGTCGCCGAAGGAGGAGCGGGCCTCGCGGCGGGCGGAAGCGATCTCGTCGGCCAGCAGCGCCTCGTCGCGGACCAGCCGCATGCCCTTGCCGCCGCCGCCCGCGGACGGCTTGAGCAGCACCGGCATGCCGATCTCACGGGCCGCGGCGGCCAGTTGGCCGTCATCCAGTCCGCTGCCCGAGGAGCCGGGGACGACCGGGACGCCGGCCTCGCGCACCGTCTCCTTGGCCCGGATCTTGTCGCCCATCAGCTCGATGGCCTCGGCGGACGGGCCGATGAAGACCAGCCCGGCGTCCGCGCAGGCGCGGGCGAAGGCGGCGTTCTCGGCGAGGAAGCCGTAGCCCGGGTGGACGGCCTGCGCACCGGTCCGGGCGGCCGCGTCCAGCAGCCGCTCCACGGACAGATAGCTCTCGGCGGCCGGTGCCGGACCGATCCGTACGGCCGTGTCGGCCTCCCGGACGTGCCGGGCGTCGGCGTCCGCGTCGCTGAAGACGGCGACCGAGCGGATGCCGAGGGCGCGCAGCGTACGGATGACGCGGACCGCGATCTCGCCGCGGTTGGCGATGAGCACGGTGTCGAAATTGGTGGCCATTGCTGGGGACATCCCTCTCACATCCGGAAGACGCCGTAGCCGGGCGCTGTGCTGTCCTTCTGGGGCAGTGGCGCGTTGGCGCAGGCGGTCAGCGCCAGCCCCAGCACCTGCCGGGTCTCCAGCGGGTCGATGACCCCGTCGTCCCACAGCCGCGCGGTCGCGTAGTAGGCGTTGCCCTGGGTCTCGTACTGCTCGCGGACCGGCGCCTTGAAGGCGGCCTCGTCCTCGGCGCTCCACTCCTCGCCGTGCGCCTCCAGCTGGTCGCGCTTGACGGTGGCGAGGACGGAGGCGGCCTGTTCGCCGCCCATCACCGAGATCTTGGCGTTCGGCCACATCCACAGGAAGCGGGGGGAGTAGGCCCGGCCGCACATGGAGTAGTTGCCCGCCCCGTAGGAGCCGCCGATGACGACCGTCAGCTTGGGCACGCGGGTGCAGGCCACCGCCGTCACCATCTTCGCGCCGTGCTTGGCGATACCGCCGGCCTCGTACGAACGCCCCACCATGAAGCCGGAGATGTTCTGGAGGAACAGCAGCGGGATGCCGCGCTGGTCGCACAGCTCGATGAAGTGGGCGCCCTTCTGGGCGGATTCGGAGAACAGGATGCCGTTGTTGGCGACGATGCCGACCGGGTGGCCGTGCAGATGCGCGAAGCCGGTGACCAGGGTCGTGCCGTACTCCGCCTTGAACTCCGCGAAGCGCGAGCCGTCCACGAGCCGGGCGATCACCTCCCGGACGTCATAGGGCGTACGGGAGTCCGCGGGCACCGCCCCGTACAGACCGGCCGGGTCGACCTTGGGCTCCTCGACGGTCCGCACGGTCCACGGGAGCGGCTCGCGCTCGCCGAGGGTGCCGACGATGCTGCGCACCAGGCGCAGCGCATGGGCGTCGTCCTCGGCGAGATGGTCGGTGACCCCGGAGGTCTTGGCGTGCACCTCGCCGCCGCCCAGCTCCTCGGCGGTGACGACCTCGCCGGTGGCGGCCTTCACCAGCGGCGGGCCGCCCAGGAAGATCGTGCCCTGGTTGCGGACGATCACGGCCTCGTCGCTCATCGCGGGGACGTAGGCGCCGCCCGCCGTGCACGAGCCGAGGACGGCGGCGATCTGCGGGATGCCGGCGCCGGACATCCGCGCCTGGTTGTAGAAGATCCGCCCGAAGTGCTCGCGGTCGGGGAAGACCTCGTCCTGCATCGGCAGGAAGGCGCCGCCGGAGTCGACGAGGTAGAGACAGGGGAGGCGGTTCTCCAGGGCGATCTCCTGCGCCCGCAGATGCTTCTTGACCGTCATCGGGTAGTAGGTGCCGCCCTTGACCGTGGCGTCATTGGCGACGATCACCGTCTCGCGGCCGGAGACCCGGCCGATGCCGGCGATCACGCCGGCGGCCGGTGCGGCCCCGCCGTACATCCCCTCCGCGGCCAGCGGCGCCAGCTCCAGGAACGGCGAACCGGGGTCCAGCAGGGCGTCCACGCGGTCGCGGGGCAGCAGCTTGCCGCGCGCGGTGTGCCGCGCCCTGGCCTTCTCGCCGCCGCCCAGCCGGGCCGTCGCGAGCTTCTCGCGCAGCTCCGCGGCCAGCTCGCGGTGCGCGGCCTCGTTGGTCCGCCAGGAGTCGGACGCCGGATCGGCGGTACTCCCCAGCACCGGTGCCTGCTCCATCAGTACGAGCCCCCTTGCTCGGTCGGCTGTCCCGGTGCCGCGGTCCGCGGCTGCCGGGCCATCCGGGTTAATGGGCGTTAACCACTTTGCCTTCAGGTTAACGAGCACTAACCCGGCTGTCTACAATCGACGGCATGAGTAATGCGCAGGCCTCCGCCCCGACCAGCCGCCGCGAGCAGATCCTCAAGGAGGCGGCCCGGCTCTTCGCGGAGCGCGGCTTCCACGGCGTCGGAGTGGACGAGATAGGGGCGGCCGTGGGCATCTCAGGGCCCGGCCTCTACCGGCACTTCGCCGGCAAGGACGCGATGCTCGCCGAGCTGCTGGTCGGCATCAGCGAGCGACTGCTGGCGGGCGGCCGGATGCGGGTGGCGGAGGGCGGGGGGAGCCCCGAGGCGGTGCTGCATGCGCTGATCGACGGCCATATCGACTTCGCGCTGGACGACCGGCCGCTGATCACCCTGCACGACCGCGAGCTGGACCGGCTGAGGGAGACCGACCGCAAGCGGGTCCGCCAGCTCCAGCGGCAGTATGTGGAGCTGTGGGTGGAGGTCGTCCGGCGGGTCCACCCGGTCCCCTCCGAGTCCCAGGCCCGCGCCGCGGTGCATGCCGTCTTCGGCCTGCTCAACTCCACCCCGCACCTCGGCCGTCCGGGCGCCCTCCCGGGCCGTACGGAGATGGCGGAACTGCTGCACCGGCTGGCGCTCGGCGCGTTCGGCGCGGTGGCGGGGGAGTCCGTGGTGGCGGGGGTGCCGGGGGTGTAGCGCGTACGGGGCGGGGCGCGGCGTGTAGGGGGCGAGGTGTGGCGTCGCCCACCGGACTCGTTCGCCTCTGGACAGCTTTAGTGACTGGCGGGTAGCTTTCGCTTCGGAGAGAAGCTGAGCAAGCGCTTAGCCAGACGCGGCGGTCTAAGGAGGCCATGGCATGCGCCGTACGGTGTTCAACGAGGATCACGAGGCGTTCCGGGAGACCCTGCGCGCCTTCATCGAGGCCGAGGTCGTACCGGTGTACGACGAGTGGTTCGCGGCCGGCCAGACCCCGCGCGACTTCTACTACAAGCTCGCCGAGCTGGGCGTCTTCGGCATCCGTGTCGACGAGGAGTACGGCGGCGCGGGCATAGACTCGTACAAGTTCGAGGCCGTGATGTACGAGGAGACCTCGCGCGCGGGTGTCTCCTTCGGCGGCTCCGGCGTGCACGTCCTGCTCGGTCTGCCCTACATCAAGATGCTCGCCACCGACGAGCAGAAGAAGCGCTTCCTGCCGAAGTTCGTCTCCGGCGAGGAGATGTGGGCCCTCGCGATGACCGAGCCGGGCACCGGCTCCGACCTCGCGGGCATGAAGACCACCGCGAAGCTCTCCGACGACGGCACGCACTACGTGCTCAACGGCGCCAAGACCTTCATCACCGGCGGCGTGCACGCCGACCGCGTGATCGTCTGCGCCCGTACCGCCGCGCCGAAGGAGGACGACCGCCGCTTCGGTATCTCCCTGTTCGCCGTCGACACCACGTCCGCGGGCTACTCCGTCGGCCGCAAGCTGGACAAGCTCGGCCTGAAGGTCTCCGACACCGCCGAGCTGGCGTTCGTCGACGTGAAGGTGCCCGTCGAGGACCTGCTCGGCGAGGAGAACAAGGGCTTCTCCTACCTGGGCCTGAACCTCGCCTCGGAGCGCTGGGGCATCGCCTTCGGCGCGTACGCGCAGGCCGCGGCGGCCGTCCGGTTCGCCAAGGAGTACGTGCAGGAGCGCACGATCTTCGGCAAGACCGTCGCCTCCTTCCAGAACACCAAGTTCGAGCTGGCCGCCTGCCAGGCCGAGGTGGACGCCGCGCAGGCCGTCGCCGACCGCACCCTGGAGGCCCTCGACGCGGGCGAGCTGTCCCCGGCCGAGGCCGCGAGCGCCAAGCTCTTCTGCACCGAGGTCGCCCACCGCGTCATCGACAAGTGCCTCCAGCTGCACGGCGGTTACGGCTACATGAACGAGTACCCGATCGCCCGCCTCTACGCCGACAACCGCGTCAACCGCATCTACGGCGGCACCAGCGAGGTCATGAAGTCGATCATCGCCAAGTCCATGGGCCTCTAGGCCGTAAGGGCCGCACGCACGTGAACGACGCACTGGAGTCCCTGCTCGGTCTGCTCGCGCTGGAGCGGATCGAGCAGGACATCTTCCGAGGCCAGAGCCGTCCCTCGGTCGTGCCCCGGGTCTTCGGCGGCCAGGTCGCCGCCCAGGCCCTGGTCGCGGCCGGGCGGACGGTCCCCGCCGACCGTCCGCCGCACTCCCTGCACGCCTACTTCCTGCGTCCCGGGGACCCCGGCGCACCGATCGTCTACACCGTCGACCGCATCCGCGACGGCCGGTCCTTCACCACCCGCCGGGTCGTCGCCGTCCAGCACGGCCAGCCGATCTTCCACCTCTCGGCCTCCTTCCAGGTGACCGAGGACGGGCTGGAGCACCAGGAACCGATGCCGCCGGCGCCGGACCCGCTGGAGCTGCCCACCGCCGCGGAGATGCTGCCGCGCTACGCCGACCGGTTCGTCGACCCGGGCGTTGCCGAGCGGCTGCTGGAGTCCCGGGCCGCGATCGATCTGCGGTACGTGGACGCGCCGCCGTTCGGCACCGTCGGTGAGGTACGCGAGCCCCGGTCCCAGGTCTGGTTCCGCACCCAGGGCAAGCTCGCCGACGACGGCGAGATCCCCCGCCCGCTGCTGGACATCTGCCTGGTCACCTATGTCTCCGACATGACCCTGCTGGACTCGATCCTGCTCGCGCACGGCCGGGGCGGCTGGGCGGTCGGCGATGTGGTCGGCGCCAGTCTGGACCACGCGATGTGGTTCCACCGCCCGCCGCGCGCCGACGAATGGCTGCTCTACGACCAGGAGTCCCCCACCGCCCAGGGCGGCCGGGGACTGGGCAAGGGCCGGATCTTCACGGCGGAGGGGCAGCTGGCGGTGTCGGTGATTCAGGAGGGGGTTATCCGGGTGCCGCGGGGGTAGGCGGTGGGCCAGCTCCGGGGCATTGCGTCGCACGGCTGTGGGGGTGCCACCACCCAATCCACCCGTAGCCCGTCGGGAGCGAATTCGCCGAGCGGGCCGGATCGCCGGTATGGCCGCCGAGGCGTGACCCGCGCAGCAAGCAGCCCCCGCGGACATCCGACGGGGGTCGCTTGCTGCTCGTATTCGTCAGGCCGGGATTGCCCCGGTACGCGCCGCGAACTGCCGCACGCCAGGCACGCGGGCCGGGGCGTACAGCAGATTGGCGGTCAGGGCTCGTAGCGCCGGGCGCCGCACCTCCTGCGGTGCCTCCTTCTCGACCCGCTGTAGCGCCGCGAACGTCTGCGGGCCGTCACCCAGGGCGTGCCACATGCGGGCGGTGTCCGTCCAGGCGCGGGCCCGCCGTTCCGGTGTCGACATCATGTCGATGTCGATCCGCCGTGCAACGCTCACGCCCTCGTCCGGGGTACCGAGCGCGTTGAAGACCCCAATGCGGTAGACGTCGACCTGCGTGCGCGTCGCGTCGACGGTGAACAGGCCCGCCACGGTCGCGCGGCGGTCGGCCTCCTCCTCGGCCGCGTTGAGGAGGTCCAGCGCCGTCATACGGTCCCCGCCCGTCGCCGCGCTGTACGCGCCCGTGAGCATCAGCGTCGTACGGACCGCCCCGGTTTGCTCCTGGCTGGCGTCAAGGTCGGCGGCCTCCTGGGTGAGGAGCCGTACGGCGGACGGGCAGCTTCCCGAGCGGCGCATCGTGATCGCCAGCACGCGCGATGACTCCCCGATCGGCACTGGATGGCCGCTGGCCCGGGCCGCGGTCAAGGCGCGGTCGGCGGCGGCCCAGGCCGCGTCGCTGTGCTGCTTGAGCGCCAGCTCGGCGGCTAGGACGTACGTCCGCGCGAGGACGATGCTCGCCTTCTCCCGTGCCCGCCCGGTCGACGCGTCCCGCGTCGCCAACGCCGCGGCGAGGAGGCCGGGAAGGACACGGCCGAGGACGGTATACCGGGCTGCGCGGAAGTCCGCCCGCGCGCCGGCCGCCTCCTGCACGAGACGCGCCAACGGGACGGGCGCGGCGGAGGGGAGACGGAACAGAACGTCCTCAAGGCAGGCGGCCGGATCACCTGCACCCGAAACGGCACTGGCCGGTGAGGCGCCGAAGGCAGCCGTTGCTCCGGCGGCCAACGCTCCGGTGAGCAGGTTCCTACGACGCACCGCATCCTCCTCGTCCGCTGGGCGCTCCACCGTATCGAGTGCGACCCCACCTGGCACAGGAGTCCCGGTCAGCCTGTCGGGCGGGATGCTCAAGAACGCAGCGAACCGCATAAGCCGGTCGAGCTCCAGCCGCATTCGTCCGGCCTCGATCCGGGAGACGGCCGACGGCGAGTAGCCGACCGCGTTGCCGACCTGCGCCTGTGTGAGCCGAGCGCGGCACCGCGCGCCCCGGAGCTCGGCCCCGATCTCTCGCGCTGGTCTGATGACGTCCATAGGCGCCTCCTACGGAACGGCGGGAGGGACGACGGTAGCGCCAACTCCTTTGTGTCGGGAGGGCGTACGGAAGCACACGGTGTGCGGCCCTCGCACACCGTATGCCGACCTGCCCCGGGAGCCTCCAGCCCCCTGGCCCGGGCCGAGATGGTGATGGCGCCCGGCAGTGAGCCGGGCCGCTTCCGACGGCGCGGTCAACGCCGGCGCCGTCTCCTCTCTCCAGGAGGCATCCCATGGAACACCTGCTCGTGACCGGCGGGGCCGGCTTCATCGGCTCGCACTTCGTCAAGCGCATCCTGGCGGCCGAGGACGTCGCCAGCGTTACCGTGCTCGACGCCCTCACCTACGCCGGACACATCGAGAACCTGGGGACTGCGTTCCTCAGTCCGAAGTTGACGTTTGTTCAGGGCAACATCCTCGACGCGGAGCTCGTCGACACCCTCATGCCCCGGCACACCGCGGTCGTGCACTTCGCGGCCGAGTCCCACGTCGACCGCTCGTTCTTCGCCGCTGGCGCGTTCCTCGCGACGAACGTGCACGGTACGCAGGTCCTCCTCGACGCCGCGATGCGGCACGACGTCCAGCGGTTCGTTCACGTCTCGACGGACGAGGTGTACGGGCCGCTCCTGGAAGGGGCGGCGACGGAGGAGGATCCGCTCCGCCCGAGCGTCCCCTACGCCGCGTCGAAGGCTGCCGGTGACCTCGTCGCGCTCTCGTACTTCCGGACCTACGGCCTGCCGGTGTGCGTGACCCGTTCCTCGAACAACTACGGCCCGTACCAGCACCCGGAGAAGATCATCCCCCTGTTCGTCACCCGGCTCCTCAGCGGTAAGCCGGTCCCCCTCCACGGCCGCGGGGAGCACGTGCGCAACTGGCTCCATGTCGAAGACAACTGCCAGGGCGTGGAACTCGTCCTCCGCGGCGGTGTCCCGGGCGAGGTCTACAACATCGGCGGCGGCACCGACCGCACCAACCGCGAACTGACCGACTCCCTGCTGCGCGTGTTCGGCGCGACCTGGGACTCCGTCACCTACATCCCCGACCGGCAGGCGAACGACATCCGGTATTCGATGGTCTGGGACAAGATCGCGAACAGCCTTGAGTACCGGCCCGTCCACGATTTCGAGGAGGGGCTGGCCGAGACCGCCCACTGGTACCGCCGCAACCCGGACCGGTGGGCTCCGCTCATGCGCAACCCGAAGGCCGCCCCGCCGGCCCGATCCGCCGCCGCGGTCCCGGCCGGGAGGTGACCGCCGTGACGAAACGCATCCTCGTCACCGGCGTCGGCGGCGCCCCCGGCTTCGACCTCGCCCGGTCTCTGATCCGCCTCGGCTGCCGTGTCATCACCGCCGACGCGGACCCATACGCGCCCGGGCTCCTCCTCCCGGAGACCACCCCGCACGTCACCGTGCCGGCGACGGACCTCGGCTACCGCGCCGGCATGCTCCGCCTCTGTGCGAAGGCGAGGCCCGACGCCGTCCTCTCGACCGTGGAACGGGAGCTACCGCAGCTCCTCAGCCTCCGCCGGCCCCTCGCCGACCTAGGCGTCACCACCTGGCTCCCGGACCCGCCCGCGGTCGAAGCGTGCGGTGACAAGGCACGGTTCGCCGAGGTGCTCACCGAGCGCGGCATCCCAACCCCGCGCACCGTCCTCCCGCACGAGATCGACCAAGCCCCGGACGGCCTTCTTATCGTCAAGCCGCGGCACGGGCAGGGCGCGCGCGGCGTGCACGTCTGCCGCACGCGGGAGCAGGCCCGCGTCCTCTGCGAGCTCATCCCGGAACCGATCGTCCAGGAGCACGTTAGCGGCCGGGAGTTCACCGCAGACTGCCTCGTCGACCGCGCCGGCCATGCGTCGGTGATCCTCCGGTACCGGCTGCTGGTCAAGGGCGGGCTGTCCGTCGTCTCCCGCACCTTCAACGACCCCCATGCGGAGGAGTGCGTCCGCGCGACGCTCGCCGCCACCGGCGTCACCGGGGCGTGCTGCGTGCAGGGCTTCATCCGGGAGGGCGGCCCTGACCGCGTCGTCGTGACGGAAGCGAACGCCCGGGTTGGCGGCGGGTTCCCGGCCGCCGTCGCGGCCGGCGCCGACTACGTCGGGCAGCTCCTCCGCGGCCTCTTCCGCCAGGACGTCAACCACGACCGGCTCACGTACAAGCCGGACGTCACCCTCACGAAGTACGTCGAGACCCTGACTACCAGCGAAGGGAAGAGCCGATGATCCTCACGGCACCGGCGGGCGCCGCGCACAACGCGCGCCCGTACCTCTACAGCGGCGCGGAGGCCGCCCTCGCGGAGGCCCTGCGCAGCGGCCGGTACAACCACAGCGCGGTCACGGACGAGTTCGAGAACGCCGCCGCCGGCTTCCTCGGCGTGTCGGACACCGTCGCGGTCGCCTCTGGCACGGCCGCGCTGCACGTCGCGCTCCTCGCCGCTGGCGTCGGCCCCGGGCATGAGGTGATCGTTCCCTCCTTCACCTTCTGCGCGACCGTGCAAGCCGTCCTCGCCACCGGCGCCCGGCCCCGCTTCATCGAGATCAACCCGGCCACGCTCTGCGTCGAGCCCGCGGAAGTCTTGGACGCCCTCACCTCGCACACCCGCGCGGTCCTCCCCGTCCTCTACGGGGGCCGGGCCGTCGACCTCACAGCCGCCCGGCCCGCGCTCGACGAGCATGGCGTCACCGTCGTCGAGGACGCTGCGCACGCGTTCGGCTCCTACGAAAGAACCCACCGCGTCGGCGCTACCGGCGCCCTGACCTGCTTCTCCTTTGGCCCGATCAAGAACCTCACCTGCGGCCAGGGTGGCATGGTCGTACCGCGCACGCCGCTGGAGGCCGACACCTGCCGGCGGCTGCGTGGGCTCGGCATCGTCGAATCGGCGGCCTGGCGCGCGGAGGCGACGACGTACACAGTCGACGGGTTCGGGATGCGCGTCCAGATGTCGTCGCTGAACGCCGCGATCGGTCTCGTCCAGCTCCGGCACTTCGCGGAGGCGGAGGCCAAGCGCCGGGACCTCTGGCGCGCGTATGCCGCCGCCCTCGACGGGATCCACGACGTCGCCCTGGTCGACGTCGATGTTGACCGCTCCGTCCCGCACCTGTGCGCCGTGCGCGTCCTCCGCGACCGTGAACGGGTGTTCCGCACCCTCCGGGAGCACGGCATCGGCGTCGGCACGCACTACCCGCCGAACCACACGCAACCGGCCTTCGCCGAGTGGCACCGGCCGCTGCCGGTGACCGATCGGGTAGGCCAGCAGGCCATGACTCTCCCGTTCCACCAGCACCTCACGGAGGCTGATGTCGACCGCGTCGCCGGCGAGCTGCGGCGGGCTCTCACGGCGGGGGCGGCGCGGTGACCGCCGGGCCACGGCGCCTGCTCACCGTCTGCCTCGGCAACCACTGCCGCTCACCGCTGGCGGCCGTCGTGCTCGCCGAGCTCGGGGGCCCGGCCGTTGAGGTGCGGTCGGCCGGTACCCGCGACAAGTGGGTCGGGCACCCGGCCCACCGGGAGATGGTCACTGCCGCGGCGGCCCGCGGCTATGACCTCACCGCCCACCGCGGTGTGCGCATCAGCCGCGACCTACTGGAGTGGGCGGACACCATCCTCGCGATGGACACCGGCAACCTCAGCGCCCTCCGCACCCTGGCCGATGAGCGCACCGCGCCGAAGCTCGGCCTGTACCTCACCGACCGGGGCGTCCCCGACCCGTGGGGCAAGGGGCAGGAGGCGTTCGCCGCCGTCGTCACCCTGGTCGAGGACGGCGCCGCCCGGCACCTCCCGTAACCCCGCGGCTCGCGCCCGGGTCAGCCGGACGCGGCGGACAGGAGCACGTCGACGAGCCTGTCCGCTGCGTCTGGCCGTCCGTGCTCCCGGGCCCGCTCCGCCATCGCGGCCCGCCGCGCCGGGTCGGTCAACAGCGGGCCGAGAGCGTCCTGCAGCCGCTCCGCGGTGACGTTCCCGAGGAGCGCGACGGCCGCGCCCGTCTCCTCCAGGTGCCGGGCGTTGTGCGCCTGCTCATTCCCCGCCGAGGAAGCGAGCGGCACGAACACGGCTGGCTTGCCGAGGGCGGTGAGCTCGGCAAGCGTGCCGGCGCCGCTACGGGAGACCACGATGTCGGCGAGCGCCAGGACGTCGGGGAGCTCCGGGCCGACAAACGGGGTGAGGTAGTAGCGGCCCGCGAGCTCGGCGGGCAGCGCCGCCGTGTGCCCGCGCAGAGCCTCGACGTTCGCCGGCCCGCACTGGTGCACCACGTTCGCGCGCTCCAGCAGCCACGGCAGGGCGTCCCGGATCACGTCGTTGATCTGCTGGGCACCCTGGGCACCGCCGGTGACGTAGAGGGTCGGGAGCCGCCGGTCGAAACCGGTCACCCCCAGCGTCGCGACCGCCTTGTCCGCATGCCCCGTCAGCACCTCCGGCCGCACCGGGTTACCGGTGACGACCGCGGAGGAGCGCACGGACTCCGGCAGAAGCGGCAATGTCGACTTCGACGACACAGCGATACGCGCAGCCGAGCCCGCCAGCTTCCGGTTCGCCAGCCCGAGACGCACCGTCTGCTCGTGCAGAACCAGCGGGCGCCGGCACATCCGCGTGGCGAGCCCGGCCGGGACGGCAACGTACCCGCCCGTGGCCAGCACGACATCCGGCCGGAACTCGCTGATGATCTTCCGTGCCTGGGCGATACCGAGCGGCACCCGCGCCATGTCCTTGACGTTGGCCGGGCTGACCATCTTGAGCGGGTTCGCGGCGCGGCGGATCTTGCCCGTCGCAACTGTCTTGAAGGGGATGCCCTCGGCCGGGGCGACGCGTGCCTCCAGCCCATCGGGGGTGCCGATCCAGAGCACGTCGAGCGCGCGGCCGTCCGCCGCCAACCGGGCCTGCAACGCGCGGACCGCGGTCAAGGCGGGGTAGGTGTGGCCACCAGTACCTCCCCCAGTGACGCTCAGGCGGAAGGCGCGCGGGAGACGGGAAGCAGGTTCATTCACCCCGCGCACCCTACTGGCTCCCTACCAGCGCCGGCGTGGATCCCGGCCGGGCACCCGTGCCGGCGCCCGTTGCCGCCCCGGACTCGGTGTGCGCTGTCCGGACATGCCGCGTCCCGGCCTGGTGTGGATGCTGGCGAAGACGGGGCTGCGTGACGACGGCCTTGTATGCCCCGTTGGGTTGGGAGGCCCCTCAGCCCAGCCCCGCCGCGTCCAGCAGATAGGCGGTCAGTGGGTCGTAGTGGCGCGGGCTCAGGACGTGGTCGTCCAGGGGGATCGTCACCTGGAGGGTGCCCTCGGCCTCGGCCAGGAAGAGGGCCGGGTCGTTGCAGTCCGCGAAGCCCACCGCGTCGATACCGCGCTGGCCGGCGCAGCCCGCCCAGCCGTGGTCGGCCATCACCAGGTCCGGCAGCGGCCGCCCTTCCCGCTCCAGCCCGTCCAGGATCGCGGCCATCGGCTCGGGGGAGTGGGTGTGCCACAGCGTCGCACCGCGCTCCAGCATCGCCACGTCGGCGAACTGGAAGACCATCCCGTCGTCCGCCCGGAGCCCGTCCGGGATGACCATGATCTCGCAGTCCTGGGCGCGCAGCGCCTCGGCCGTCGCCCGGTGCACATCGAGCAGCCCGCCCGGGTGGCCGGTCGCGAACAGCACCCGCTGCCCGTCGGCGGCCGCCTTGCGCAGCACCGCGGCCGCCCGGTCCAGCGCATCCACCGTCAGCTCGGGGTCGATGGTGTCCTGCCCCTGCCGGTGGTGCGGATCGTCGATCACCCCACAGCGCTCCGCCATCACGGCCAGCACATCCTGCTCGTCCGTCCAGCGGTCGCCGAACTCCAGGCCGAACCAGTAGTGGCGCTCGCCGTTGGCGAGTCTGCGGTAGTGGGAGAGGTTGTTCTCGCGGGGGGTGGCGACCTCACCGGCGATCCGGGTCCGGACGAGATGATCGACGAGTTCGGCGCGCGACGGGGCGGTGGCAGCAGAGGCTATCGGCATAGCGCCCATTGTGCCCGTACGCCTGTTCCGGGGCCGGGGAGTTCCGCAGCCCGGACACCGGAGTGCGGATGCCGGAGCGGCGGCACCGGGGTGCGGACACCGGGAGGCACCGGGGTGCGGACACCGGGAGGCACCGGGGTGCGGACACCGAGAGGCACCGGGGTCGCGGACCCGAGAGAAGCCCTGGCCACCGCCCGTCCCCTAAGGCCGGTGGCCAAAATGTCCAACGCCGCCGGCCGCATCTCCGCAAATGTCCATGGGCCCCGCGCCCGGCCCTCCCTACTCTCACCCTCATGACCACCGCAGCCAGCGCATCCAACGGGCCCGTGGGCCCCGTCGACTCCTCCCGCATCCCGCGTTACGCCGGGCCCGCGACCTTCGCCCGACTGCCCCGTCTCGACGAGGTCGGCGGCCGGGCCGATGTGGCCGTCGTCGGTGTCCCCTTCGACAGCGGTGTCTCCTACCGCCCCGGTGCCCGCTTCGGTGGCAACGCCATCCGCGAGGCGTCCCGCCTTCTGCGCCCCTACAACCCGGCCCAGGACGCGTCCCCCTTCGCGCTCGCGCAGGTCGCCGACGCCGGTGACATCGCCGCCAACCCGTTCAACATCAACGAGGCCGTGGAGACGGTCGAGGCCGCGGCGGACGACCTGCTCGCCACCGGCGCCCGCATGATGACCCTCGGCGGCGACCACACCATCGCCCTGCCCCTCCTCCGCTCGGTCGCCAAGAAGCACGGCCCGGTCGCGCTGCTGCACTTCGACGCCCACCTGGACACCTGGGACACCTACTTCGGCGCCGAGTACACCCACGGCACCCCGTTCCGCCGCGCCGTCGAGGAGGGCATCCTCGACACCTCCGCGCTCTCCCACGTCGGCACCCGCGGTCCGCTCTACGGCAAGAAGGACCTCGACGAGGACGAGAAGATGGGCTTCGGCATCGTCACCTCGGCGGACGTCATGCGCCGCGGTGTCGACGAGGTCGCCGACCAGCTCCGCCAGCGCATCGGCGACCGCCCGCTCTACATCTCCATCGACATCGACGTCCTGGACCCGGCCCACGCCCCCGGCACCGGCACCCCCGAGGCCGGCGGCCTCACCTCCCGCGAACTCCTGGAGATCGTGCGCGGGCTGTCCTCCTGCAACCTGGTCTCGGCGGACCTGGTGGAGGTGGCGCCCGCCTACGACCACGCGGAGATGACCTCGGTCGCCGCCTCCCACACGGCGTACGAGCTGACGACGATCATGTCGCGGCAGATCGCCGCCGCGCGCGGCTGAGCACAGCACCTGGCGACGACGCCGGCCCGCCACAAAGACACCGTGGCGGGCCGGCGGCGCCTGTGCGGTCAGCCGGCGTCGTCGTACAGCACGTCGGTCCAGGCCGCGGACTCCGCGCCCTCTTCGTCGACCGCCGCCAGATCGAGTTCGATGAGGTCCCGGATGCGCTTGCGCTCGGCGAGGCTCGACGCCATGGGGAGCAGACAGCGCCCGACCAGATAGCCCTGGAGCATCGCCACGAAGGCGGGCAGGCTCCCGGCCACCAGCGGCTGTTCGTAGCCGTGGCCGTCCTCGCCGGGTACGACGTAGACGCCCCCGCCCTCGCCGTCGAGGACGAGCGGCTCGCCGCCCCAGATGCCCAGCCGGTAGTACGCCCCCTGGCCGGCCGACTCGGGAACGTCCTCCTCCTCGGTGAACTCCCAGACGTCGTCCGCCGACAGCTCGGCGAGCGGCTCCTCATCGAGGGCCGTCAGGCGCATCTCCGCACCACGGAACGCCGGCAGCCCGGTCCCGGTCAGCAGCGCGCGGGCCTCTTCGTCGGCCAGCCCCGCCGGCAGGTCCTCGGCCGCCAGGCGCCGCACGGTGCCGGGCCCGAACAGCTCCTCCAGGACCGCGCGGTCGGGGGCGTCCCAGTCCGTTCCGCCGTCGACCCGGCCGAACTCCGCGAGGAACGGCTCACCGTGGAGGTCCCCCAGACCGTCGAAACGGTCCGGGGACGCGGGCTCGACGGCGAACAGGCCGCCCAGGCCGCCGACCACCACCAGGCCGTCCAGGCGCAGCGTCTCGGTCAGCAGGTCCGGTGCGACCCCGTAGTTCGTCAGCTGCACCCACGGCTGGGTGATCTGCGGGTCGTGGTCCCGCGGCCAGAGCGGTTCCGCCTGCCCCGGCTGCGGGACGCCGTCGCTCCAGGGGCCGCCGAGCTGTTCGCCGGTCTGCGCGTCCCAGATCCGTACGCGGCGGTCCCAGGCACCCTGACCGGCCACGATGCGACGCCCGGCGGCCGGCACCCCGGCAGTCGCATCGAAGAGGGTCAGCAGCGGACCGGGCCGGAGGTACGAGAGGTCCCAGCCGCCCGGCGGGCGCCAGTTCGCCCAGCGGACCTTCCACGGGAGGGACACCCCGGAACGCTCGATGCCGGCGGCGAACTCCGTGTCGCCCCGGACGGTGCTCATCAGGTGCAGCCAGGCCGCCCAGGTCCCTTGCGGGAGGGAGTCGACCCCGCTCAGCCACAGACCGGCCGCGTCGCCCGCGGGCGTGTTCCGGCCGAGGGAGCGTGGGGCGTGGCAGCACGCCGCATCGAGCAGCGCCACCTGGTCGAGGTGCGCCACCAGCTCGCCGTTGTGCTGCATCTCGTCGAACCGGCCGGCCTGCACCGCATGCAGGGGCAGGGCGTGGGCGGCGTACTCCGCGACCGGCCCCGCGGAGTGACCCGGCAGCCAGTCCGTCAACCGGTCCCCGGCGCGGTGGAATTGCTCCGGGCCGAGGCCGCGGCGGATGCGACGGGCGAGGTATTCGTCCTGGAAGGAGACCCATTCCCCGTCGCTCGATTCCCCGTGGCTCCCTTCTCCGTCGTTCCCTCCCCCGTGGCTCCCTTCCGCGTCGCCGTCGACCGTGAGCAACTCCGGGTACTGCCGGGCGAATTCCAGAGGGGAGGCGGCGTCGGGGAACGGCGCACCCAGTGCGTCCGCCAGTTCACGCCATACGGCCACCGGGGTGCGGGGCAATTCGGCCAGGGCGAGGGCCTGTAGCTCACGGGGTACGGGCCGGTGCTCCGGCGGGCCGTCGGATACCAGGCGCAGCGCCAACAGGTTCAGCAGCCAGCGCTCTTCGGCCGGCGGATCGGCCTCCACGACGACCTTGGTGCCGGCCGTCACCGCGAGATCGAGCGCCAAGGTGCGGACCACCCGGTCCGGCTGGGCCGATCTGCGGGTGCGGCCCGCGCGGTGCGCATTGGCGAGAAACACCGGCCGGTCGCCGAGGCCCGCTTTTCCCAGTTCGCCGCGCCAGCCCGCGCGCCAGTGCGGCGGGGATTCCACGCCTGCCGCGGACAGCACACGTTGCAGGACTTCTTCGGCGGTGAGCCCGGTGGCATCCACCCATATTCCGGCGGGCAGGGAATCATGTACCCGTCGCAGCACCTGAGTTCTGCCCGATTCCGGGGGCCCGACGAGTTCGGTGACCGGCTCGCGGTGATCGTCGCGCCACCATTGGAGGATCCGTTCGACGGCGTCGTCGGCGCGGATGTCCTCATAGGAGGTGCTGGGGCTCGACATCATGTCCTTTCAGAAGCTGACGATCCGCTGAGCCGGCGGCCCTCCCCGGAGCTCTCGGCTTCGTCCGGCCAGGGGCCTCCGAGCGGCGCCGAGCCTACACCTGGGTGGCAATCGTGGCCCACACATTCCGCACCCGGTCCACCCGGTCCTCGAACTGGCGCTCCTGGGCCACCATTGCCGGTGAATCCGGGACGCGTTGGTGTACGGCCTCGTCGATCTGCTTCAGCGTTTCCCTGGGGAGTTTCCTGACTCCCAGGGCGTCGCGGGCCTGTTTCATCAGTTCCTGGCGGGCTTTGCTCCGCTCCTGGACGACCTCCGCGTCAGTCCGGTACGACGTACTGTAATAGACCGGGACATCGTGTCCCTTCCCCTGTTCCTTCGCCATTTTGATGAGGTAGTCCGAGCAGTTGTGCTTGCCGAGCGCGCCCTTTTTGTTTCCGCACGGCTCGCGTTCCGTATACAGGGCGGACAGCGTGTATTTGTCGCCGGATACCTTGTTCGCTTCCTTCAGCCAGTTGCCCAGGTTCTCCTCCGAGTGCATCTTTTTCGTATCGCCTTCCTTCGGGTGTGAGGAATCGACGACATACTCGGTCCCATTGGGCCCTTCGATTTCGATGACCGCGAAATTGCGTCCGGTGAGGTCCGGGCCGTGCGAGGTGGCATGGGGCCCCTGCGGATCCACGCCCTTGAGCAGCCCACTGAGATTCCGGTCGACGTTGCGCTGGTGGAGACTGGCGCCCACCGATTCCTTACCGTCGCTCACCGGGTTCGAGTGGACTCCGTACTCCTTGTGGAAGGTGTGGCTGAGGCGGCCGAGCGAGGCGACCACCGCCATCCGCTCACCACGGTTCAGGTCGTGGAAACCTGCGAGATGCTGGGCCAGTTGATCGGAGTTGAGCCGTCGCGGCCCGTCCGGGTCAGGGCCGTGCCCGGCCGCGATCTGCAAGACGCGGGCGAGGCTCCCGTCGTTGGCCCACTGCCGCATCTGCTGGTCCAGGACATCGTGCTGGATCTGGTGCACCGGTGTCTGTTCGTTCGCGCGCAGCCGGTCCTGGGCGTCGTCCGGCGGCAGGCCGTCCTGATGGGTGTCGGGCCGCTCGCCGTGGACCGGGTGCCGCTGATCGTCGCGTTCGATGTCCCTGGCTTCGCCCGGGTGTGTGCGCTTCTCCCCGGCGCCTGCTGGTTCGGCGGCGGGGCGGCGGTCCCCGTCGGTGTCGTGGTTGTTGTTGGTGGGGTTGGTGGGGAGGGGGTGGCGGTTGGGGTCGAGGGGGATGGCGTGGACGCCGTTGGTGCCGTCGTGGAGGGGGGTGTTGCTGCGTTGGCCGGTCTGGGCGTCGAGGTAGGTGATTTTGCCGTGGTGGTTGACGACGTTCCAGGCGTGGGCGCGGCCGTTGTGGTCTTGGGTGACGATGACGGCTTGTGAGCCGTGGCCGGTGTTGCGGAGGTCGTTTTCGAGGCGGTGGAAGGCGTCTTTGCCGTTGCCGTAGTCGTGGAAGCGGGTGCCGAGGGTGTTTTCGATGCGGTCGCGGCCGTTGTTCTCGCCGCGGTCGGAGGGGGTGCCGTCGGGGTGGGTGTCGGGGGTGCGGTGGGCGGCGGCGGTGGGGTTGCCGGAGTAGGTGTCGGCGGCGGCGAGGGCGGCGTCGACGCAGTTGTTGTTGCGGCCGGGGGTGTCGGGGCCGGGGTCGTTGAGGGAGGTGAGCCAGTTGCCGTGGTCGGGGTCGGGGTGGCGTTGGGGCTCGCCGTTCTCGTCCCTGGGGATGGAGTTCTCGACGTGTTGCTGGTGTTCGTCGGTGGGGCCGTCGAGGCCGCCGGGGCGTTCGCGGTTGCGGGTCTCGGAGGCGGGGGCGGGGGCGTGCTGGTCGGACTGCTCCGCTTGCTCCGCGTCCTTGGGGTGACCCGAGGGGTGATCCGAGTGGTCCGAGGGCTCCGACGGGGCGTCCTGGTCGCGCCGTTCGGTGTGTGCGGCCTGGTCGGTGGTCTCGGAATCCGCCCTGGGCGCCGAGGGAGTGCCGTTGCCTTCCGTGTTCTCCATGGGACGGGAGGAGTGGTCGGAGCCATCGGGGCGTGGGGAGGTGCTGGCCGCGTCCGCCGTAGTGCGGCTGTGGGAGGGCGCGGAGTTCGGCTTCGGTGAGCCGCCGGCTGAGGTGTTGGGCGCAGCAGGACGTTGCGGATTGTGCGGTGCCTGCGGGTTGTGCGGTGCCTGCGGGTTGGGCTGTTGTTGCGGAGCAGGTTGGGGCTGCTGGTACGGGTTGGGGTTGTGGTTCTGCTGCTGGGGCTGCTGGGGCTGCTGGGTGTAGGGCCCCGGCTGCGGCTGTGTGTAGGGGTTTTGCTGCTGTGGCTGGGCGTACGGGTTTGGCTGCTGTTGTGGCTGGGTGTACGGACCAGGCTGTTGCTGTGCGTATGGGCCGGGCTGCTGCGATTGCTGCTGGGTGTACGGGTTTTGCTGCTGCTGTGCGTACGGGCCTGGCTGCGGCTGGGCATACGGGCCGGGCTGCTGTTGGTGGGGCTGCTGGTACGGGCCGGGTTGCTGCGACTGCTGTTGGGCGTATGGGTTTGGCTGCGGCTGGGCGTGCGGCTGCTGCTGTTGGTGCGGCTGGGCGTACGGGCCAGGCTGTTGCTGGTATGGGCCGGGCTGCTGCTGGTGAGGCTGCTGGGCGTGCGGCTGCGGCTGGGGCTGTGCGTACGGGCCGGGCTGCTGGTGGTGCGGGGTGGGCTGCGGCTGGGCGTGGGGGCCCGGCTGCTGCTGCGGTTGGGGGGTCTGGTGCTGCGGCTGGGCCTGGTTGTGCTGAGGGGTCTGTGCCTGGGGGTGAGGCTGCTGTTGTTGTGCCTGTGCTTGCGCCTGAGCCTGCTGCTGGTTCTGCTGTGCCTGGGCCTGTTGCTGTTGCTGTTGGTTTTGGGGCTGGGTTTGCGGGGTTTGTTGCTGGGGGGTCTGGTTCTGGGCCGTGGCGGGGTCGAACGGCTTGCGGTTGGCGTCCAGAACTAGATGCCAGACGTTCTTGGCCTGGGTGTTGATGGGCTGTTCGCTGACCTTGCCGGTCTGGCTGTCGACCCAGATGACCTTGCCGTCGTGGTTGACGGCGTTGAAGACGTGCGCGCCGCCGGAGTCGCCGTTGGGCTTGTCCGGCCAGGTGACCAGCACCGCTGCCGCTGCGCCGGGGCCGGCCGCGCGGAGATCGTCGGCTATTCGGGCGTAACCGTCCTGGGAGTTCGGGCCGGAGTTCCGGAACGTGGTGCCCGCATACTGCTCGATGTTGGCAGTGCCGTTCCGTTCGCCGGATGCGCGGTCGATGCCGCCCTGGCCGTCCGGGTCGTAGGTGCGGGGTGCGGACACCTGCGGGTTGCCGAACCAGGACTCCATGAAGGAGCGGGTGCAGTCGGCGCAGTTGTTGGACCGGCCGAGGACGGTGTGGCCGCCGTCGTTCTGGAGCTGGGCCCAGGGCTGGAACGGGTCGTTGAAGGCCCGCGGAGTGCCGTCCGGGTTCCGCGGGAAGCTCGCCTCCAGCGCCTGCTGGTCGTGCGGGAACGGCGAATACAGACCGTTCGGCTGCACATTGAGGCCGATGCGTACACCGGTGTGACTTTGCAGGTTCGGCGGCTGCGGGACAGGTGCCTGCTGTTGCTGCGGCGGGACGGGCTGGGTTTGGTTGGGGTCCTGGTTCTGGGTCTGGTGGTGCGGCGCAGGCTGGTGGTGCGGAGCCGGTTGCTGCTGAACGGGCTGCTGCTGGTGGTGTTGGGGCTGTTGCTGCTGAGGCGCTTGCTGCTGCGGGTTCTGCTGCTGAGGGGGCGTGGTGCTTTGCAGGGTGGGCTGCGTCTGCTGTGGCTGCTGGTTGTTCTGTGGGTGCTGCTGTGCGTATGGCTGTTGTTGTGCGTACGGCTGCTGCTGCGGGTGCGGGAGGTTCGGGTTTGGTGCGCCGGGGGTCTGGGCCCCCGAGCGCGACGGGGGCTGGTTGGTTCCGTCAGCCTGGGGCCGGTCCGAGCGCGTGACGGCAGGCTGCTGGGCGGTGTCCGAACGGGACGAATCGGGACGCGTTGCGTCGGGGCGCGACCCGTCCGGGCTGGTGGCGTTGGCGTGTGTGGTGTCCGGGGCGGCCGTGTCCGGGCGTGCGGAGTCGGGATGCGTCGCGTCGGGGCGGCCGCTGTCGGGACGGCTCCTGTCGGCTCGGTTCGCGTCGGGGCGTGTTGAGTCGCCGCTCGGGTTCGCGGGGGCCTGTGGAGCCTGGCGGGGAGAGTCCGGCCGGGTGTTGTCGGCGTTCTCGGGCCGGGAGTCGTTGTGGGGTGCGGGGCCGTCGAGGCGTGGGTTGTGCGGGGGGCGCTCGGGGCTTGGCTGTTGGGTGTGGTCGTGGACGATCTGGGAGCCGTCGGGGCGGCGGTTGTTGCCGGGGGGTGTGGTGGGGGTGTCGCGGCGGGGGCCGTCCAGCCGGGGGTTGTAAGCGGGGCGGTCCGGTGTGGGCTGCTGGGTGACGTCGCGGATGGCCTGGGAGCCGTCGGGGCGCCGGTTGGTGGGGCGTGCGGCAGGGGCGCCGTTTCCGGTGGGCGGGGTGCCGCCGCGGGGTGTGGCGGTGCCGGGGCCGCCCTGGGGTGGGATGGCGCCCGTCATCATCGGGCCGGCCGCCTGGGGGCTGTTGGGCTGGGCCTGTTGCGGGGTGGGGGTGGAGGGTGCGCTGCCGGTGTCGGGGGCGTGCTGGGTGGGCGGGGGGAGGGTTGCGCTGCCCGCGGACTGGGTGGTGACGGTGGTGTCGTCGGCGTCGTCCACGGTGGGCATGGGATCGCCGGGTGCCGGGTCGCGCTGCTGGATGGGCTGGCCGGACGACGGGGTGTGCTGTACGGGGGCGCCCTGGGGTGGGAGGCCGGCATGCGGCATCGAGGCGCGGCCGCCGCCGGTGGCCGAGTTGTCCCCGTTGGGGGTGCCGTTGCCCGTGCCGTTGCCGTTGCTGTTGCCGGTTCCGTCGGGGGTGCCGTCGGAGCCGTGGGAGTTGTCGCTGTAGGAGGGCGGGTTGCCGGCTACGGGGTCGGGCGTCGGCGAGGGAGCCGGAGACGGCTGGGAGGTGTCGGGGTGTGAAGGCCCGGCCCCCTGGGGCGCGTCCGGGTGCGAAGGCCCGGCCTGCTGGGGGGAGTGGTCCGGTGCGGGCTGGGTGCTGATGGGGTCCGGGGCGGGTGTGGGACGGGCCCCTTCGGGGGTGTTGTCGTGGGCCGGCTGGGTGCTGACCGTGTCCGCGTCCGGTCGCGCGGCGTCGGGGGTGTGGTCCGGCGCCGGTTGGGTGCTGATGCCGTCTGGCCGGACGGCATCCGGCGTGTTGTCGGGCGCGGGCCGGGTGGTGACCGAGTCAGGGTCCGGGCGGGCCGAGTCAGGGGTGTTGTCCGGCGCGGGCTGGGTGGTGACCGAGTCAGGGTCCGGGCGGGCCGAGTCAGGGGTGTTGTCGGGCGCGGGCTGGGTGGTGACCGAGTCAGGGTCCGGGCGGGCCGAGTCAGGGGTGTTGTCCGGCGCGGGCTGGGTGGTGACCGAGTCGGGGTCGGGGCGGGCCGAGTCGGGGGTGTTGTCCGGCGCGGGCTGGGTGCTCGGCGTGTCCGAGTCCGGGCGGGAGGTGTCCGGGGCGGAGCCCGCGTCGGGGGTGTGCCCGGAATCGGGGGTGGGGCCCGCGTCGGGGGTGGGGCCGCCGTCCGGGGAGTGTGCGGAGTCGGGGGTGGGGGATGACCCGTACGGGCTGTCGTTGCCGCCTTGGAAGCCCTCGTCGAAGGGGGAGCGCTGCTCCGGGGGCGGCAGGGGCTGGGCTTCGGGGGTGTTGCGTGCAGGGGCCGAGCCGTTGGAGGGGGTGTCGGAGGAGGACGGGTTGTTGCCGGCACCGCCGCTGTCCGGTCCGCCCGCCGCGCCCGCGTTGTCCGAGGCGCGGGGGCTGTGGGTGGTGGAGCCGCCGCCGTCCGAGCCGCCGCGGTTGCCGCTGTTACTGCCGCTGGAGTCGTTGGAGGTGCCGGCAGAGCCGCCGTCGGAGCCGCTGCCGGACGTGCTCCCTGAGCCGCCGTCGGAGCCGCTGCCCGAGCCACTGCCCGAGCTGGTTCCGGAACCGCCGTCGGAGCCCGACCCATTACCGGATCCCGACCCGGTACCCGAGCCGCCCCCATCGGAGCTGCTGCCGGATCCGCTGCCCGAACCACTGCCGGACCTGCTCCCCGAACCGTCGCCGTTGTCGCCGTCGCCGTCGCCGCCGTCGCCGCCGTCTCCGGAGCCGCCGTCGTCGCTTCCGTGCCCCGCCGCGGAGTCCAGGCCATGGCGGGCGCGGCGTCCGGCGCGGCCGCCGGCGCCGTCGCGGAGGCTTTCGCCGAGGCTCTCGCCGGTGTTCTTCACGGCGTCCTTGCCGGCGGCGTAGCCCTCCTTAGCGGTCCGGCCCAGGTCGTAGCCCTTCTGGGCGCCGAAGTTCTGGTTGACGGTCTGGGCGATGAGGTCGGAGACCATCGCTTCCAGCGCGGAGATCACCGGTTCCTTGGCCGCCTCAACGATCGCCTCGAGCAGCTGCTTGGCGACCTCCTTGAGGATCTTGCGGACCATCTCACGGGTGGCCAGCGTGGCGGCCGCGCCACCGATTTCGGACAGTCCGAGGGTGAACGGGGCCGCCGCCTGCGCGGCGATGATCTCGGCGGCCAGGATCGCCAACTGGACAATGACGGCGATCTTCATGCCGATGACCAGGGCGGCGGCGGCCTCCAGCGTGAAGGCGATGACCTCGGCCGCCTCACGGGCGTCGTTCAGATACCCCGAACCACCCGAGAACTTTTCCCAGGCCTTGCTGAAACCCTCGATGGAGTCGCCGGAGTTCTCACCGAGCACATTGCTCGCATAGGTGTTGCCGCGGGCCTGATGGCCTTCGATCTCCGCCGCGAAATTGCGCCAGACCTGGGCACATGCGATCAGCTTGTCTTCGTCTGCGTGCGGCCAGTTGAAGCCGAGCATGTCGAGGACCCACTCAAGAGGATCCGGCAGCATGACAGACAAGATGGAACTCCCCCGTGAAAAACGCGCATTCAGACGTGTTACGGACGCGGGGCGCGCGGAAAGGCCGACGCGTCACAAATTTCGGAACCGGCAGGTGAACTCAGTGCTGCGCGGGTCTCCACGAGGTGCGGACGACGGCGTCGTCCTCGGCCGTCGGGTCCCGCCACGCCTGCTTGTTCTCGACGTGCTGCTTGATCAGCGAGTCGTTGAAGTCCTCGTTCTCCGCATGATTCTTGGACATCGAGGTCAGTGCCTTGCCGATTTCCTGAAGCTTCGAGGAGAGATGGCCCATCGACTCGTACATACCGTCCCGCACGCCCTCATAGGCGACACCGAACTTCTCGCCGATCTCGTCATCGCCCCAGGGCGGAGCGCCGTCCTTGCTGTCGAACGTCGTCAGACCGCTCATGAACTGCTGGCCGAAC
The DNA here is from genome assembly GCF_023544705.1 of Streptomyces sp. MCA2. Taxonomy (NCBI): domain Bacteria; kingdom Bacillati; phylum Actinomycetota; class Actinomycetes; order Kitasatosporales; family Streptomycetaceae; genus Streptomyces; species Streptomyces sp. MCA2. Next base: position 12,138 of record NZ_JAMJFM010000067.1, on the reverse strand, counting down.
GACTTGTCCGGCGGCGCCTTTTCCTGACCATTGCTGGGCGGACCCGCCCCCTGCGCATGCAGGCCGTCCATCAGCCGTGCCACCGACGAATAGAAGTCCTCGCCGAGCTTGACGAAGTTGGTGCCCTCCGCCTTGAGGCCCTCCACATCGGTCTGGAACCCACCAGCGCCTGCCACAACGTCCCCCGTGTTGGTAACGGTCACCCAATGCCATATTCAAGCCAAAGCTTAGCTTCCGGTGTTGACAGCCCACCAGGTCTATCAGCGGGACGTCGGCGCTCCCTGTGGCGGGAGACTTTCAGGGCCCGGATGCCTCAGGAGGTCCTCCGGTTGCGGGCGCTGTGATAGAGCTCCACGGCCGACTCCGGGGGGAAGTTGGGCAGGAAGGACACCTCGCCGTCGATCTTGGAGATGACGACATTGGTTCCCCCGGGCTCCGAGGGGCGGGCGGTGGGGTCTTCGGGGGCCGGCCAGCCCGCGTGGATCAGGTAGCCGATGTCGAATTCGTGGACGTACAGCTCGGACGGCCCGCCGGGTGAGCCGACCTCGGGGAAGTGCTGTCGGCCGATCACCAGCGCCTCGGCCTCGTTCGTCGGCAGGGGGTCCGGTCCGAGCTGTGGGCGGTACGGGGGTGGCGTAGGAGGCAGACCGGGAGTGCCGGCCGGCCGGTCGGAATCGGTCATGACGCTGTCTCCTTGATGCTGGTCCTGTGGATGGTGGTCAACCTAACTCACGCCGTGATGGCCGGATTGGTTCACCTCCGGGGCGGGGATGCGACCACCCGCAGCCCCCGAGCCCAGCCCCTGAGCCCAGCCCCCGAGCCCAGCCCCCGAGCCCAGCCCGTCAGCCCCTGTGCCCATATGTAATGCCGCCGCGCCCCTCCGCCGGTGCTCATCCGAACAGCACCCGTGCCAGCCAGAACTCCAGCAGTTCCGCGTCGCCGGTGATCTCGAAGGTGTCGTTGTCGGCGGGGACGCGGCCGTAGATGAGGAGCAAGAGGTCGGTCAGGGGGGCGCGGACGGAGACCGCGGCCGGTTCCTGGGCGCGGCGCCAGGCGAGGGTGTCGCCGGTGAGGTCCACGATCCAGTCGGCGGCCGCTTCCGGTGGGGTGTCCGTGGCATGGAAGTGGAGGGTGCGGCCGGGGCCGAGCAGCTCGCGTCGGTCGGGGTGGTAGTCGAACATCTCGGGGAGGGAGCCGAGTTCCATCCATTCGTCGAGGGTGTCGAGGGCGACCCGCCGGTCGATGGTGAAGGCCCTGCCGAGGGTCAGGGTCGCGTCGGCCCGGTGCATGACGGTCTCGTGGGCCATGCGGCGGGCGAAGAAGCGCGGGGAGCCGGAGGGGAGCGGGGTCCAGATCTCGGCGTCGGGGCCCGAGGAGCGCAGCGTGTCCGCCAGGAGACGGGCGCCTTCGGTGAGCCAGGCGGCGACTTCGGCCGGGCTCTGGGCGGTATCGCGGGGGAGGACGCGGAGGGCGGTGTCGGGCGGGGGCTCGGTGGCCCGGGTGCGTACGAGGTCCTCGACCCAGCGGTGGGTCTCGCCCAGATGCCGGAGCAGCTGGGCGAGATTCCAGTCGGGGCAGGAGGGGACGGTGGTCGTCAGGTCGGTGGCCTGCTCCGTGAGGCAGGACGCCAGCAGGTCGGCCTGGTGGATGATTTCGGCGCAGTGACCGTCGTAGTCCATGGCGGAGTTCGCGTCGTGATCCGTGCCGGTGTTTGTGTCGCGGTCCCTGTCCGAGTTCATGTCGCGATCTGTGCCGGAGTTGGTGTCGCGATCCACGCCGGAATTCGTGTCGTGATCCTTGCCGGAGTTCATGGCCTCACGGTAGAGCGCACCACTGACAAGGAAGCGTCACCACATGCGGGCGTCGGTCTCCAGCCGGAACCGCAGCCGGCAGATGACCGCGTCGGTGTCCCGGCGGACCGCGTGGGCGACGACCGCGCCGCGCTGGTTCTGGAGCAGACGCTGCCAGAGGCGGGCGGGTTCGGCCTCCGGGATCAGGACGGTGATGCGGGTGCCGGGGCGGCGGGTCGTGAGGCCGGTGACATACGCGGCGACGGGGCGGCCGATGGAGCGGGTGGCGGAGGGCAGTTCGAGGAGTTCCACGCCGGGGTTCCACAACTCCCAGTCGCGGCGCAGGGCCTCGGCGGCCGGGCGGTCCTCGGGGGCACCGTGGGTGACGGTGACGGCCACCACCTCGTCGCCCAGGGAGACCGCCGCGTTCAGGGCCTCGTAGGTCAGGAGGGAGAGGTGCGATACGGGGACGATGACCAGGGAACGGGTGCGGTGCGGAGGTTCGGGGACGCGGCCCAGGCCGAGGCGCTCGCCGATACGGGTGTAGGCGCGGTGCACGGCTTCGAAGAGGAGGACCAGCAGCGGCAGGGCGAGCACGATGAGCCAGGCGCCCTCGGTGAATTTGGTGGCGGTGACGACGACCGCCGAGACGCCGGTGAGCAGCGCCCCGCAGCCGTTCAGCAGAGCCTTGCCGCGCCACCCGGGGGACCGGTCGAGGCGCCAGTGCCGGACCATGCCGATCTGGCAGAGGGTGAAGCCGACGAAGACACCGATGGCGAACAGCGGGACGAGGGTGTTGACGTCGCCGCCGGAGAAGACCAGGAGGACTGCGGCGACGGCGGCGAGGGCCAGCACGCCGTGGCGGTGGACCTGGCGGTCCGCCTTGAGGCCGAAGACGTGTGGCAGGTAGTTGTCGCGGGCGAGCAGGCCCATCAAGACGGGCAGGCCGCCGAAGGAGGTGTTGGCGGCGAGGGCCAGCAGCACCATGGTGGCGAACTGGACGACGTAGAAGGCCGCGTGGTGGCCGAGGGAGGCGTCCGCGAGCTGGGCGAGGACGGTGACGCCCTCGACCGGCTGGAGGTGGAAGCGGCCGATCAGTACGGACAGGCCGATCAGCATCACGCCGAGCAGGGCGCCGAGCGCGACCTCGGTGCGCTGGGCGCGCCTGACCGCCGGCGCCCGGAAGGACGGCACCGCGTTGGCGACCGCCTCGACACCCGTCAGCGCCGAGCAGCCGGACGCGAACGCCTTGAGCAGGAGCAGGGCGCCGACCGTGGTGGCGTGCGGGGCCAGCACGGAGGTGTGCCCGTCGGCGGTGACGGTGGAGACGGGTGCGTCACGGAGGAGGCCGGCGACGATCATCGTCAGGACGGCGCCGATGAAGACGGCGGTGGGGAGGAGGAAGGCCTTGGCCGAGTCGACGATGCCGCGCAGGTTGATACCGGTGATGAGCAGCAGCACCGCCAGGCAGATCCCCGTCCGGTCGTCGTAGAGCGCCGGGAACGCCGAGGTCAGGGCCGCTACGCCGGCCGTCACGGAGACCGCGACATTGAGCACGTAGTCGAGGAGGAGGGAGGCGGCGGCGACCAGGGACGTGCGGCGGCCCAGGTGGGTCCTGGCCACCGCGTACGAGCCGCCGCCGTCGGGGTAGGCGGCGATCACCTGGCGGTACGAGGCGACCAGGACGGCCAGCAGCGCGGCGATGGCGAGCGTGACGGGGAGGGTGAAGCCGAGGCCGTAGCCGCCTGCCGCTGCCAGGACCAGCACGATCGACTCGGGGCCGTAGGCGACGGACGCCATGGCGTCTAGCGAGAGGGCGGCCAGGCCCTGGAGGGCGGTGAGGCGGTGGCGGGCGTCGGATGCGGCAGCGGGTGTGGATGCGGCAGCGGATGCGGATGCGGAAGTGGAAGCAGATGTGGATGCGGTGGCCCCGGCGGAGTCGTGGGCGGTGCCGGGGGCGGTGGTGTCTCCCGAGCCGTGGGCCGGATCCTGCCCCGACCCGTGGCCCGGCCGCCCGTGGCCCGAGCCGTGGTGCGGCCCCTGCCTCGACCCGTGGCCCGCCCCATGGCCTGACCCGCCAGCGGTATCCGGCGGTTCCTCGGGCCGGTCGTCGGGCAGGTCCTCGGTCCGGCCGTCGGTCCGGCCATCGATCCGGCCGTCGGGCCGGGAAACCCTCGACATCTGTCGTCGTACCTCCGTGCGACACCGTGCTGGACCAGCTCAGCGTGCGGGCACGACGGCCGCCGTCAGCGGGCCTTGGCGGCCCCTTGGCGGGCGGCGGTGGATTCTTCACGGGTTTTTGACGCAGGGAGCGGCCAACTCCCCTTCCCGATGCAGGTCAGAGCGCCGATGCCGGCCGTGAGAAGTCGTAGCGGATGCCGGTGAGCTCTTCCGAGGCCGCCCACAGGCGCTCGCCGTTGGCGTCCTTCTTGGTCCAGGGGGCGCGGAAGGACTGGACGGGGGCGCCGCGCAGGCCGTTGCGCGGGCCGATGAACGAGTCCGGCCGCATGTGCGGGGCGGTGGCCGCGCAGAGGGTGCCCAGGGCGCCGCCGTCCGGGGACTGGGCGATGAGGCGGGTGCCGAGGTCGATGATCCGCTCGGTGGAGGTGCGGCCCTCCATCCGGACGCCCGCGGTCATCAGATTGGTGGAGGCGTATCCGGGGTGTGCGGCGGCCGCGACGACCTGTGAGCCGGCCGCGGCCAGCCGCCGGGTCAGCTCGTGGACGAAGAGCAGATTGGCGCTCTTGGAGCGGCTGTACGCGACCCAGCGGCGGTAGGACCGCGCGCTGTTGAGATCGGTGTGATCGAGGTCGGCGAGGGCGTGCAGCATGCTGGAGACGGTGACGACCCGGGCGCCGGGCGTGGCGAGGAGCTTGGGCAGCAGCAGCCCGGTCAGCGCGAAGTGGCCGAGGTGGTTGGTGCCGAACTGCATCTCGAAGCCGTCGGCGGTGGTGCGGTACGGCAGCGCCATCACGCCCGCGTTGTTGATGAGCAGGTCGAGGCGGTCGCCGTCGAAATCGTCGAGGGTGGCGGCGAAGTCCCGTACGGAGGACAGATCGGCCAGGTCGAGCCGCCGGAACTCGGCCTCCGCCGTGGGGACTTCGGACCGCAGCCGGTCCAGGGCGGCGCGGCCCCGTGCCTCATCGCGGCAGGCCAGCAGCACGCGGGCGCCATGGCGGGCCAGTTCGCGTGCGGTGGCGTAGCCGAGACCGCTGTTGGCGCCTGTGACGACTGCCGAGCGGCCGGTCTGGTCGGGGATGTGGCTGGTGTTCCACCGGGTCACGCCTGTGCTCCTCCGTAGGGGGCGACCAGAGTACGTGGATGGGGCAGCCGGGGCCGGAGGGCCGGAGGGCCGCTGAGGCCGGAGAGCCGGAGAGGACGGTACGGGCGGTGGGCGGGCGGCCGGAGCGGCTCGCCCGGTGAGCGTCCCTCGGACGCGGGGTCACTCGCCCTCGGCGAGGCGCTTGATCGCCGAGAGGCGGGTGTCCCACGCGGCGGCCACCCGGTCCATCCACCGGGCGGTGCCCCCGAGCCGCTCCGGTATGACCCGGTAGCGCGCCTCCCGGCCCTCCCGGTGGCCGGCGACCAGCCCGGCACGGTCGAGGACCCCCAGGTGTTTGACGATGGCCTGGCGGCTGACCGGAAGTTCGGCCGCCAGGACCGTGGCGGTCGCCTCGCCGTGTGCGGCGAGGGCGTCGAGTATCCGGCGACGGGTCGGGTCGGCCAGCGCGGAGAACACCTCCGCCACGGCGTCCGCGTCCGAGCCCGGACCGGCGTCCGAGCGTGCACCGGCGTCCGCGCCCGAGCCCGGACCGGCATTCGCGTCCGCGCCCGAGCCCGGACCGGCATTCGCGCCCGCGCCCGAGCCCGGACCAGCGTTCCCGTACGTGTCCCCGTCCCCGCCCTCGCGCGGGCGGCCCGTGCCCCCGCCCGCATCCGCTCCTCCGACCATCATCGTCATGCCGCGAGCTGCTCCGCGTACCGCCGGATGTTCTCCACCTGGCCGGACCAGCCTTCGGAGTGGCTCTCGTACCCGGCGGTCTTCCTCCGCTCCTCGGGGATGACGAGACCGGTGAATCCGCTCTCCACGACGCGCAGACGGGTGCCGTCGCCCTCCGGGGTGAGGGTGAATTCGACGAGGGTGGAGTTGCCCTCGACCGCCACGTCGCCGGGGTACGCGCTGGCCCAGCGGTACGAGAAGTGGTGCGGCGGGTCCACCTTCACGATCTTGGTCGGGAACTGGCCGTACTCGCCGTGGTCGAGCTCCATGATGCCGCCCGGCCGCAGGTCGACCGGCGTCGGCTCGCCCTGGCCGAACCACGAGCCGACGTGCTCCGGCTCGGTGAGCACGGCCCAGACCCGCTCCACGGGCGCGGCGATGCTGATCTCCCGTTCGATGCGGTCCTCGGTGTCGCCCGCACCCTTGCCGCTGCCGCTGCCGCTGCCGTTGCCCTGATTGCTCTTGCTGTCAGTGCTCATGAGGTGATCCTCCTGCCGATCCTGATCCGGCTGATGCCCATGCCTTACGTGCTACCTCATGGTTGCACGTAAGGAGGGCAGGTGCAACCAATGGGTTGCACCTCAAGCTCAGGCGCGGCAGTCGGCAGCAGCCGCCAAGCGACGGATCAGCAGCCGCCCAGCCGCCGCCCGGCGGCCCCCCCAGCGACGGATCAGCAGCCCCGCCCCCCGCCCGTAGTCCGCACGCCATAGGTCGTCACCGAGACCGACGGATCGTCCAGGCAGTCCCCCGACGACAGGTCGAAACGCTGCTTGAGCAGCGGTGATGCCACGAACGTACGGCCGTCGGCCGAGCCGGTCAGGCCCCGGGAGAGGACCTGGGCGCCGGTGAACGGGTCGCGGTTGGCGATGGCGTACGCCTGGCCGGCGCGGTCGACGAAAAGGGCGGCCTGGGTGCCGTCCGGGAGGAGGGCGGCGACCCCGCGCCCCGGGGTGAGGTCGTCCAGTGTGCAGACGGCGACCCAGCCCTGCTGGGGGCAGCGGATCTCGACCGTGGCGGCCGTGGCGACGTCCTCGGGGAGGGCGAGCGGTGCGGTGGCAGTGGTCATCGGACAGAGGTCCCTTCGAGTGTGCGAACGGGCAGTGTCGGCCCGGCCAGCAGTGTGAGATCCGGCTTGACCTGGTCGCGCTCCGGTACGAAGCGCACGGACGGGTCCGGCGCGTCGGGCGCGTTGACGAACGAGACGAAGCGGGCCAGCCGTTCGGGATCGGCGAGGGTCTCGGCCCACTCGTCGCGGTAGTGGGTGACATGGGCGGCCATCAGGGCCTCCAGCTCGTCGCACAGCCCCAGGGAGTCATGGACGACGACGTCCCGCACGTGGTCGAGGCCGCCCTCGATCCGCTCCAGCCAGGCGGAGGTGCGCTCCAGCCGGTCGGCGGTGCGGATGTAGAACATCAGGAAGCGGTCGATCAGGCGGATCAGCTCGGCGTCGCTCAAGTCCTGGGCGAGCAGGTCGGCGTGGCGCGGATCGGCGCCGCCGTTTCCGCCCACGTACAGGTTCCAGCCGTTGGAGGTGGCGATGATGCCGAAGTCCTTGCCGCGGGCCTCGGCGCACTCCCGCGCGCACCCGGAGACCGCGGACTTCAGCTTGTGCGGGGAGCGCAGGCCCCGGTAGCGCAGCTCCAGTTCGATGGCCATACGGACCGAGTCCTGGACGCCATAGCGACACCAGGTCTGGCCGACGCACGACTTCACGGTGCGCAGCGCCTTGCCGTACGCATGGCCGGACTCGAAGCCGGCCGCCACCAACCTGCCCCACACTTCCGGCAGTTGGTCGACCCGGGCGCCGAAGAGATCGATCCGCTGGCCGCCGGTGATCTTGGTGTAGAGGCCGAAGTCGCGGGCCACCTCGCCGATCACGATCAGCTTCTCCGGGGTGATCTCCCCGCCGGGGATGCGCGGCACGATCGAGTACGAGCCGTTGCGCTGGAGGTTGGCGAGGAAGTGGTCGTTGGTGTCCTGGAGGGCGGCCTGCTCACCGTCCAGGACATAGCCGCCGGCGCCGACGGAGGGCGCGAGGGAGGCGATGATCGAGCCGACCGTGGGCTTGCAGACCTCGCAGCCGTCGCCGTTGCGGGCCTCCGGGCGGCCGTGCGAGTCCAGCAGCGCGGCGAAGGTCGTCAGCCGCAGCGTACGGACAATCTCGTAGAGCTCGGCGCGGGTGTGCGGGAAGCAGCCGCACAGACCGGTGTCGACGACGGCGCCGGACGCCGCCAGCTCGTCGTTCATCACGGCGGTCAGCGATTTGACGCAACTTCCGCAGCCGGTCCCGGCCTTGGTGCACTTCTTGATCTCGGGGAGGGTGCCGCAGGAGTGCTCGGTGACCGCGGCCCGGACCGTCCCCTTGGTCACGTTGTGGCAGTTGCACAGCACCGCGCTGTCCGGCAGCGCGGACGGGCCGAGCGCGCCGCCGCCCTCGCCCGTGACCCCGGCGGGCAGCACCAGCTGCTCGGGCGCCAGCGGGGGAACGGTGCCGGTCAGTGGGCGCAGCATGCCGTACGCCTCGGCGTCGCCGACCAGCACGCCGCCCAGCAGCTCGCCCGAGGCGCCGATCACCAGCTTCTTGTAGACGCCGCTGCGGGAGTCGGAGTAGACCACGTCCAGAGCGCCGTCGGCGGTGCCGTGTGCGTCCCCGAAGGAGGCGACGTCCACGCCGAGCAGCTTCAGCTTGGTGGACAGGTCGGCGCCGGTGAAGCCGGTGGGCGCTCCGGTGTCGCCGCCGAGCTGCCCGTCGAGGGTGCCGGCCGCCACCCGGGCCATGTCGTAGCCCGGCGCGACCAGCCCGTAGACCCGGCCGTCCGCGGCCAGCGCGCACTCGCCGATCGCGTACACGGCCGGGTCATCGGTGCGGCACTGCTCGTCGACGACGATGCCGCCCCGCTCGCCGACCGGCAGCCCGCAGTCCCGGGCGAGCTGGTCACGCGGGCGGACACCGGCGGAGAAGACGACCAGGTCGGTCTCGATACGGGAGTCGTCGGACAGGCCCATGGCGGTCACCGCACCGGCCCCGTCCGCGACGATCTCCTTGCCGCCGACGCCCGTGTGCACCTCCAGGCCCATCCCCTCGACGGTACGGCGCAGCGCTTGGCCGCCGCCCTCGTCGACCTGGAGGGCCATCAGCCGCGGGCTGAACTCCACGATGTGGGTGCGCAGTCCGAGCCCCTTGAGCGCACCGGCCGCCTCCAGACCGAGCAGTCCGCCGCCGACCACCACACCGGTGCGGGCGTTCTTCGCGTACTCCTCGATGGCGAGCAGGTCCTCGATGGTGCGGTAGACGAAGCAGCCCGCGCTGTCCTTGCCGGGCACCGGCGGCACGAACGGGTACGAGCCGGTGGCCAGCACCAGGGCGTCGTAGCGGACGGTCAGGCCGGAGCGGGCGGTGACCGTGCGGGTGGTGCGGTCGACGGCCGTGGCCGGGTCGCCGAGGTGCAGTTCGATGCCGTGCCGGGCCATGAAGTCCGGATCGACGAGACTCAGGTCGTCCGGGGTGCGGCCGGCGAAGTACGACGTCAGCTGGACGCGGTCGTAGGCCGGGCGGGGCTCCTCGCACAGCACCACAACCCGCGCCCGCCCGGTGACACCGCGGTCGGCCAGCTCCTCCAGGAAGCGCTGGCCGACCATGCCGTGGCCGATGAGGACGAGGGTGGGGGTGCCGGGGGCGGCGTCCGGCGTGGCATCGGGGTGCGGCGGCATCGAGGTCATGCCCGTCAGCCTGCGGTCCGGCTGTTACCCGCCCGCATCTGCTCTGTTTCCCGTGCGGAACGCTGCCCTCAGTGGCGGGTGGGCCGCCGTGTGAGGGGGGCCGCCGTGTGAGGGCCCCGCCTCGGCGGCCCGGCCCGCCCCGGCAGACCAGCCGGTCAGCCGTTCAGCTGCGCCGGGCACAGCCGCCGCGGCTGCTGGTCGCCGGACAGCTTGGCGTCGACACAGCCGCCCGGCAGCCCGCCCTGCGCCTTGCTGCCGAAGTTGGCGGTCACGGTCAGCTTGCCGCTGCCGAAGACCGTGCGCTGGACCGTACGGTCGCCGGTCAGCCACCGGAACGAGGTCATCTTCTCGGTACCCGCGGCACGGTGCAGCGGCGAGAAGTACTTCTGGAGCGCGGCCAGCTCGGGCCCGTTCCTGTCGATCGTCGGCCCGTCGAGAACATAGTTCAGCGGAGTGTTGTAGAGCATCGCGAGCAGCGCCCGGGTGGTCTTCTGCGCCGGCAGCTTCTCGTACGACAGCTCCCAGCGCTCGGTGTTGACCAGCGAGCTGTGCAGGGCGGTCTCGTAGAGCGGGACGCGGTACTTCGGGTCGTACATGGCGGTGGCCAGATCGGCGGGCAGCTGCACCGGCTTGAAGAAGACCCCCGGGGCCTTCTCCGGGAAGTAGGTGCCCCACGTCTTCCTGTCGCGCTCCAGCCGCCACAGGCCGTTGGCCACCGGGGTGCCCGAGCCGTGGTCGAAGGCCAGCACCTTGTTGGCCCAGGCCTGGGAGGACTCCGAGCCGAGGACGAGGTTCTTAGCCAGCCGCTGCATCCGGGCGAGCCGCATCGCGCGGTCGCCCGCCTTGGTCATCTGATGGCCCTTGCCGTGGTCGCGGAACAGCTCGCCGGTGGCATCCACATCGAGGAAGTAGCTGTCCGCGCCGTTGGCGACCATCGTGCGGGTGCGGTCGGCGAGGTAGTGCTTGGTGGGCTCGGCCTTCTCGAAGGCGCGCGAGCTGAGATAGCAGCCGCGGTTGCCGAAGCCCGTCTCCGGGGTGCCGTCGGCCTTGCGGACACAGAAGTCGGGATAGACCCGGCCCGGCCAGACGGAGGTGGGGCTGTCGGCGCTCTTGGGTTCCTGGCCATTGGCGAAGGTGTCGTACGGCCCGACGAGATAGCCCGCCTTCTTGGCGGCCCGCACCGCCTGTGCGTTCATCGGGTCGGGGCCGGAGTCGTAACCGAGCCACATCCGGTCCACGCCCAGCTGCTTCAGCTTGTCGACCCCGGAGGCGGTACGGGCATCGCCCCACACATAGGCGTGGAAGGCGCCGAGCAGCTTGCCGTTGGCCGGGTGCTTCCGGATCTTCTTGCGCAGACTGCCGAGCCGGCCGTGCTGGGCGAGGTAGGAGCGGTAGTCGGCGGCGGGGGCCACCGGGTTCCCGTCGGTGAGGGAGAAGGAGACGTCGTAGTCGCGGGTTCCCTCCCCGGCGTCGAAGGCATGCGCGGCCGTGGCCCGCAGCCGGCCTCCGGTGGAGGCGAAGCGCAGCGAGGTGCCGATGTCGGTGGGGGTGAGATAGCTGACGCCTGCCCCGCCGCCGGAGCCGCCCGTACCGCGGCCCATGGAGTAGCCCCACAGGGGAAGGGCCAGCTCCCCGCCCACATCCACACTGCCGCCCGCCAGACCGCCCTTCTCGGAGGCGCGGTTCCAGAACCCGTCCCGTACGGGGATGTCCAGGCCCTCACCGCGCGGCAGTTGCAGAGCGGAGGCGGCCCGGTCGGTACCGGTCACCGGCCAGTTGACCGACCCGTCGCGGTCCGCCCGCATCGTGATCCGCAGCCGCCCGCGCTCCGAACTCGCCGTGACCTCCAGCCCCTTGGCGGGGTAGCTCCAGCTCGCCCCGTCGGCCGTACGGGTCACCGGCCCCGGCGCCCCCAGCCCGCCGTCGGCCGCCGCGGACAGCACCATCTGCCGCCCGTCGTCGGTGTGTGCGCTCACGGCCAGCGAGGCGGTGTCGACGACGACCGTGCCTCCGGCCACGGGCAGTTCGAGCCGACTGCCCTCCAGCGTTCCGGCGTCGGCACTGTCACATCCGGCCACCCCGAAAGTTGTCGCGGTCAGCGCGAGTGAGGCGGCGAGCACACGGGTGGCGGTCCGGCCACGGCCGGTGTCCCGAGGGGACTTGGAAACGTCGGATGTCATGAGGACTGGATAGTCCCGGCTTTTAAGAGGGTTCTAAGAAGTCGCCTCATGCGGCGAGTCGGCGGGAGGAGATGCGGAGCCCCGCGCCGGGCCGCAGAGGCGGTATACGCAGCAGGCTCCGGGGACTTGGTCCGGCTGCGGTCATATCGCCGTCATTGGTTTGCGGCTCGTGCTCAGACCAAGGTGGAGATGCAGAACGGGTGGCCTGCGGGATCCAGCAGGACCCGCCACCGGTCGGGGTCCGGCTGGAATTCGGGCTTGACGGCCCCCAGGGCGAGCAGCCGGGCTTGGGCGGCATCCAAGTCATCGACGCCCAGTTCGATATGGGCCTGCTTTTCCTGGGAAGGGTCCGGCCAGGTGGGACGGCGGTAGTCGGACAGCCGGTTGAATCCCAGTCCCGCCGCGCCCTCCTGGCCGAGCAGGACAAAGTGGTCAGTGGAGAAGACGG
>NZ_JAMJFM010000066.1:0-47443 GCF_023544705.1 Streptomyces sp. MCA2 | reverse complement strand
GGGGTTGTCGCCCCAGGCGGGGTCGCGGTGCAGCATCGGGGTGAGCACCGTGACCAGGTCCCCGGCCTTGACCGGGTAGCGGCCGCCGAGCAGGGTGTCCTCGCGGGCCTGGCGGCTGAAGGCGGCGGCGGTGGGCCACAGCCGCAGTGCCTCGTTGAGGACCTGCCGGGTGAACGGCAGCCGTCCGATGTCCTCGAACGAGGGGTCGGGGTCGCTCTGGTCGCCCCATAGTTCGTCGGCCTCGCGCTGGACCATGCGCAGCGCGAGCGGGTCCTTGAGCAGGTGGTAGAGGGCGAAGGAGAGCGCGCCCGAGGTGGTCTCGTGACCGGCGATCAGGAACGTGATGACCTGGTTGCGGATGTTGGCGAGATCGAGGGCGGGCCCGCCGTCCCCCTCGCCGCCGGCGCCGAGCATCAGCCCCAGCAGGTCGTCGTCACCGGTCTCCCCGCTCTTCGTCCGGGCGGCGATGACCTCGTCGACGACCGAGGCGAGGTAGTCGGCGTCGCGCTGGAAGGCCGCGTCCGCCGCGGAGTGGTCCGCGTCGGGGTCGCGGGAGAACTTCGTCATGCTCCATTCGAGACAGCGCACCATCGCCTCGACGAACGGATGCGCGCTGTCACCGCGGGAGAACGACTCGAAGTCGAAGCCGAACCCGGCCAGCCCGATGGTGTCCAGCGTCATCCGGGTCATGTCCTCGGCGACCTGGACGGGCGTGCCGTCGGCCACCCGCCGGTCCCAGGCGGCCATGACCCGGCGGGCGACCTTGAGCATCGCCGGGTGGTAGGTGCGCATCGAGCCGAGCGCGAAGGCCGGCATCAGGACCTCATGTGCCTTGGCCCAGTTCGGCTCGTCGTTGTAGGCGGTGAACAGACCGTCACCGGCGAACTCTCTGACGTTCTCCAGGACGACCGACACGCCCTTGGCGAAGCGGGACTCGTCGGCGACCTCGGTGACCAGGTCCAGGGAGGAGAGGAACAGCGTTTCGCGGTCGCCGAACTTGCGCTTGAAGACCGGGCCGTGGATCCGGGCGAGATCCATGGACTGCTGGATGGGCGTGTGGGTGAGCCCGGCCTCCGTCAGGTCGGCCACCGGAATGCCGTCATCGGCGGCGCGTTCGTCCCTGTGGAGCGCGATGGTATCGGTCATGTCTCCAGCGTGAGGGCCCCCACGTACAGGTCACGCCCAGACAACTGCATGATTGTGCAGTGGTTTTTCGCTGCTCGCTCTTGCGCGCGGACCGGAGAAGGGGACATGAACAACGGGACTGCTGATGGGGCACCGGACGCGGACGATGACGGCACGGGCGAGCCGGCCTGCTGGAACACGCAGATCGACCCGGCCGGGCCGTACGCGGGCGGCCCGTGGCGCAACTACTTCCTGATCCTGCTGGACCGTATCCCCACGCCGATCGCGGTGTGCCGGGCGTACGGCGAGGTGCTGATCGCCAATCCGGCGATGGCAGCGCAGTGGGGGACGGTCCCGGGACAGCTGCGCGGACGCAATCTGCTGGACCTGTTCGAGCCGCGCGCCAAGGCGCAGATCGACCGGCTCACCGAGGCGCTGCGTATGGGGCGCCGTTCGCGCTATCCGGTCGAGGTGCGCTGGCGCGACGCGTCCGACGGAACGGAACGGGAAGGAGAACTGACCATCGATCCGGTGGGTGACCCTTCGGTGAACCCGCCGGCCCTGTTGGCGCTGCTGCGGGTCCGCGAGAGCGCACCCTCCCCCGCGCCGCGCGGCTCGGCGAGCCACGTGGAGGCCCGGATCCTGGCGCTGGCCGCGGGCGGCGCGACCACGGCGTCGATCGGTACGGCGCTGGGGCTGACGGTCGACGGGGTGAACTACCACCTCACCCGGCTGGCCCGCCGCTGGCGGGTGCAGGGCCGTACCGCGCTGGTCGCCAGGGCGTACGTGCTGGGCGTGCTGTCGCCGGACAGCTGGCCGCCGGCCCCCGCCTGACCGGGCCGGACGGCTCCGCGGGGCGCGGTGATGCGGCCCGGGGAGCCGGCCGCACGCATGTACGGATAACCTCCTGGTGTGGAGGAGAACGCAGCCGCGCCGTTCGAGCGCGGAACGGACGGCCCGAAGGTCATCGTCGTCGGCATCGACGGCTCCGACTCGTCGTGGCGTGCCGCCTCGTACGCGGCAGGGCTGGCCAGGCGCCAGTCCTCGAAGCTCGTACTGGTCTACGTCCAGCCGGTGCTGCCGGCCGGGGCGGCGATGGGCGCCCCGGTCGCGGATGCGACCAACGAGGTCGCCGAGGAGCTGATGGCGGAGATCCGCCAGGCGACCGAGCGGCTTCAGGGGATCTACAGCGTGCGCTGGGAGTTCCACACCCTGCGGGGCGACCCGTACAACGGCATGGTGCAGATGGCCGACGAGCTCAAGGCCGACGCGGTGGTGGTCGGCGCCTCGGAGTCGGCCGGGCACCGCATCATGGGCTCGGTCGCGGTACGCCTGGTCAAGGCCGGGCGCTGGCCGGTCACCGTCGTCCCGTAGGGGCCGGGGCCGCTCCGCTGGTGAGGCGGCCCGCCCTGAGGCACGGTGGACAGTGGACGGGCGGAGCGCCGCCCCGACGAGGGAGACCACCGTGACCGACCGCACGTATCGCGTGACCGAGATCGTCGGCACGTCCCAGCAGAGCCTGGACGCCGCGATCAGGAATGGCATCAAGCGCGCCTCCGAGACCCTGCGCAACCTCGACTGGTTCGAGATGACCCAGGTGCGCGGGCATATCGTCGACGGCGAGATCGACCACTACCAAGTCGGCCTGAAGGTCGGATTCCGGCTCGAGGACGCCGATTGACACCTCTCCCGTGTACGTATCCCGGCGAGTCCCGGCGCTACTAGGGAGTCGCCTTCCTTAGTCGCTCCTGAGGGTCCATGATGATCCGCCGTCGGACCACGACGGAGCGTACGGAGGGATGACGCATGGGGCTGCGCGCTGGACAGGGCGTATTGCGCCGTAAACCGATCGAACACATTCAAGAGGCGGAAGGCACCGCGAGCGAACAGCTCACCCGGGCGCTCGGCCTGTGGCAGCTGACGGCCATCGGGGTCGGCGGCATCATCGGCGCGGGAATCTTCACGCTGGCCGGCACCGTCGCGAACGGGAAGGCCGGGCCCGCGGTCCTGATCTCCTTCCTCGTCGCGGGCATCGCGAGCGCCGCGGCCGCGTTCTCGTACGCCGAATTCGCCGGGCTGATCCCGAAGGCGGGCTCGGCCTACACCTACGGCTATGCCGTCCTCGGTGAGGTGGCGGGCTGGTTCATCGGCTGGGACCTGCTGCTGGAGTACACCGCGATCGTGGCGGTGGTCGCGATCGGCATCTCCGGCTACTTCGGCTTTCTGCTCGGCGAGCTGGGCGTCGATCTGCCCGCCTGGATGCTCGGCGCGCCGGGAACGGGCGCGGGACACCGGGTGGACCTCTTCGCCGCGGTGCTCTGCCTCCTGATCGCCTATCTGCTGACGCTGGGCATCAAGAACGCCGCACGCTTCGAGACGGTCGTGGTGGGCCTGAAGGTCCTGGTGGTCATCATCGTGATCGCGGTCGGCTTCTTCCACATCAAGACCTCGAACTACCACCCGTTCTTCCCGTTCGGGGTGAGCGGCGCCTTCACCGGCGCGGCCACCGTCTTCTTCGCCGTCTTCGGCTATGACGCGATGAGCACCGCGGCCGAGGAGTCCAAGGACGCCCAGCGCCATATGCCGAAGGCGATCATGTACTCGCTGGCCATCTCGATGGTGCTGTACGTCCTGGCCTGCCTGGTGCTGACGGGTATGCAGAACTACAAGGACATCGACCCGGAGAGCGGCTTCTCGTCGGCGTTCAAGTCGGTGGGCCTCGGCAGCCTGGCGGATGTCATCGCGGTCGGCGCGATCATCGGCATTCTCACGGTCATGTTCACCTTCATGCTCGGTGTGACCCGGGTGTGGTTCTCGATGAGCCGGGACGGTCTGCTGCCCAAGTGGTTCGCCAAGACCAGCCCCAAACACCATGTGCCGACCCGGGTGACCTGGATCGTCGGCTTCGCCTCCGCGGCCATCGCGGGCTTCCTGCCGATCGGCGAGGCCGCCGAGCTGACCAACATCGGCATCCTGCTCGCCTTCGCGGTGGTCTGCGTCGCGGTGATCGTGCTCCGCTACAAGCGTCCCGACCTGCCGCGGACGTTCCGTACGCCGGGGATGCCGGTGGTCCCGGCCATCGGGGTGTGCTTCTCGATCTGGCTGATCACGTTCCTGGCCTGGCAGACCTGGGTGCGGTTCGCGGTGTGGTTCCTGGTCGGCATGATCGTTTACCTCGCGTACTCCTACCGCCACTCGAACCTGGCGCGGGCGGACCGGGAAAGCGCCGGCGGGGAGAGCCGCGGGAAGCGGCCGTGAGCCGCGCCGGCTGACGGCGGCTGACGGCGGGGACCGGCAGGACGTTGTCCGCCGGTCCCCGCCGCGCTCCCGAAGACGTCCTCGGGAAGCGGTCCTTCGGAATCAGAAGACGAACGGTCCCGGGGACTGCGGCGAGGTGGCGTTGCAGGTGGCCGTGATGCCGAACACCACGACCTTCAGGGACGTGGCCTCCAGGCTGTCGCCCGCGGCGACCGTGCCCTTGAGCGGACCGGTGGAGACTTCGCTGCCGGCGGGTATCGCCGGGTTGGAGCTGCCGCTGAACTCCGTGGTCCCGGAGCCGTTCTTGGTGAGGGTGAGCGTGGAGCTGACCGAGTTCGCTCCGACGTCTATCGGAGAGGTGATCGCCGAGGTGGAAAGGCTGATGGTCGCGGCCGTGCCGTCCTGGGACGCGGTCAGCGTCGCCGTTCCGGAGCCGAAGCTCCCGCAGTCGAACGAGACGGTGGCGGTGTCGGGGGTCACCGCGGTCGCGGCCGGTGCCATCGCGAGCGTGCCCGCGACGGCGACCGCAACGCCAAGTGCCGTACCAATTCCGCGCGTGCCTGATCTGAGGTGCCTCATGGGGGTACCGCCTTCTTGAGGGGGGTGCAGGCCCATGGCACCGGCCGTCGAGGGGTACGCGAGGGAACGACCGGCGGCCACGCGGGGGCCGCGGTCGGACCCCGTGCCGGACCACCGTCCATATCTGACGGTTGGTCAGCGACCTGAATCGCTGACCATTGAGGCACGCGCCCCTGAAGAGGGCAAGGCAGACTCCTCATGATTTTTGACGTGTCTGCACCAAATGGAGCGGGGGCGGCGCAGGCGGCGGGGACGCCTCGAGCAGTGCCGAGGCCGGGTTTGCTGCTCCGAGCGCAGCGGGCACCGGCGGCCCCGGCCGGCTGCTCCTCGTCAGGCGAACTGGCCGGGCTGGTAGTTCCCGGCGGGCTGCTGGATCATGACGTTCCCGCGGTTGAAGGCGTTGATGACGGCGATGGTGCACACCAGGGCGGCGAGCTGCTCCTCGTCGAAGTGCTTGGCGGCATTCGCCCAGGCCTCGTCCGTGACACCGCCGGCCGCGTCGGCGATACGGGTGCCCTGCTCCGTCAGCTCCAGGGCGGCGCGCTCGGCCTCGGTGAACACCGTGGCCTCCCGCCAGGCCGCGACCAGGTGGAGACGCACCGCGGTCTCCCCGGCGGCTGCGGCATCCTTGGTGTGCATGTCGATGCAGCCGGCGCAGCCGTTGATCTGGCTGGCGCGGAGCTTCACCAGTTCCTGCGTCGCGAACGGCAGCGTCGAGTCCGCCAGCGCCTTGCCCGCGGCGATGAGGTGCTTCATGGTCCTGGCGGCGACCGGGCCCGCCATGAGGTCCAACCGAGCGTTCATGCTGCACTCCTGTGTCGTGGTTGCTGATCACCTCCTTGGACGGGACGGCTGGACGGGATGTGACATGAACGCAGGCGACAGGAGCGGATGTGACGCGCCTCTCGACTCCGGCCCCGGAGGCTGCGTCGTCCTCGTCACCGCCGGGACATCGGCCGCACGGCCAGAATGGCGCGGTACGTCGAGCTCTCCACCGGCTCCCCTACGGGCTGCCCGCCGACTTCGACCCAGGCGTGGGCGGCGAAGGGCGGGGTGCGCACGCCGACGATCCATGCGGGCCACGTGCCTCTGGCCCGGCACAACAGCGTGGTGGCCAGGGATCGTTGCAGGCAGTAGCTTCCTGCGCAGCGCGCGTTGACCGCCACTACGTCACTCCGGGCGGCCAGTGCTTGCTCATATGTGGTCGGTTTTGCGTGCCACCGGACGACGCGCAGGATGACACGGATGCGTCGGGGTGGCAGCTTCGCCAGAAGGAACGCCAGCACCACGGCGGCGCGCGCCATGAGACGGCAGCGCAGCTCCGGCCGGCCACCCCGTTCCAGGACTTGGCTCACGAGACCACCAGAGCCTCTTCGGTGAGCTGGTCGAGGAGGCGCTTGACGTCGTGGGATGCCTCCTCCAGCGTCACCGGATAGGTTCGCGCCAGGTTCGCCGCGACCCGTTCGACGCTCGACCCGGCCATCAGTTCCTTGAGAATCATCGCGCCGGTGCGATTGACTTGAAAGTACCGCCCGGTGCGCTCGTCCAGCAGCACCAGAGCGTCTTCCGTCTCGCAGAGGGCGACATCAGCGCGCATCCGCAGGCTCATCTGCGTGCTCCCTCAGATAGGTGGGGGTGGGACAGGCTTCGATATCGCGCAGCCAGGCTTCCACTGCCAGGGTGGCTTCCAGAGTGTGCGCCCCCAGGTCGAGCATGGACGGGCTGAGGAATGCGCGCTTGAGCTCCGGTCCGTCGGCGAGGCCGCAGGCCACGAGGCGGGAGTCGGCGGCCCAGTCCGCCAGTTGGGCCTGCTGGAGCTTGAGGCCCGCATACCACTCCTTGCCGGAATGGTCCTTGGAGGTACGGGCCAGGACGGGTTCGGGTACCAGCCCTCGCATGGCCTCGGCCAGCAACGGTTTATAGGTCCACGGGCTCTTGGTGGCGGACGCGGACACCGCGAGGCAGGCGTTGATGACCGCGTCGTCGCAGAAGGGCGAGGCGCCCGGCACTCCGCCAAGGGACGAATGCAAGATGTTTCCGGCCAGCCGCCCCGCTGTCTGCGCCTGCTGGATCCAGGCATGCCGCCCGCGCTCGTGGACAACGGGCTCGACCGTGCGGGCCGCCTCCCGTAGCAGGTGGGCGACGTACTCGACGGCACGTCTGCCGGCCCATGGCGGGAGCGCCATCGGCGCACCCCACCCTGTCGGCGCTGCCCCAGAGTCGCCGGGCCGGTCCAGCGCGTCCGCGACGCCGTTGAGCCACGCCTGGTACGAGCGGGTGTCCGTCAGCGTGCGCGCGGCGGACCGCAACGCCCAGTGGTGCCTGGCCCGTTGGCCGGCCGCATGCCGTAGCCCTCGCACGGGGTGCCGGCGCAGCAGGCAGTGAAGGTACTGGTCCGGCGCCTCCACCACGTGGTCTCCACCGTGTCCGGTGAGGCGCAGCTCGGCACCGGCTGCCCGCATCGCATCGGCGATGTACTGCTGTTGCGCGCGATCACGGACCAACACCGTGGGCTCATCATCCGGCTCGTGAGGTTGACCGAGACCTGTGAAGTAGGCGGGCAGGTCCGCAGGGCCGAACACCAACCGCTGGATGCCGGGCAGATGGGCGGCCGCCCGCTCCGCGTACGCGGAGTCCTCGTTGCCCGACGCGGCCCACTCCAAGGTGGCCGTCACCAACGAGGCCCCGGCACGGGCGGCGAGGAAACAGAGCGAGGTGGAGTCCATGCCACCCGACAAGTCGGCCCCGAGCACCTGTCCGGGGCGCGCCCGCACACCGACGGCGTTCTCCAGGGCCTGCCGCACGGCCGGCGCGCCGACTTCCAGAGGGAGTTCACCGGACGGCTCCTGCCACCAGCGTCGTGTACCCGCCTGCCCGTGACGGTCGAAGAGCAGCGCCTCGGCGCCCGGAACACCATGGACTCCGCGCCAGGGGGCACCACTTGCCAGGGGATGGGGCACGTCAGGGTAGGCCAGCCGCAGAGCGAGCTGTTCCAGGTCGATGCCGCCTCCGGCCAGCCAGGCCAGGGTCCGTGCACGGTCGGCAGCCACCGTCACCCCGTCGGCGGAACTCCAGAACAGGCGCCTGGCTTCGGAGAAGCTACCGCGCGCGTACACCTCTTCACCCATGGATGCCATCAGGTGGAAACTGCCCGGAGCGCCGGACACCGCCGCCTCGATGTCCGCGGTCCAGCGCACGAGGTCCGCAGTCGGTCGCACCGCGCGCAAGCGTCGGAGGAGCTCGTCCTCGGTCAGCGAGAACGTGCCGGCCATCGCCAGCCGGGCCGACCCATGAGAGGCCACCGCGAGGCTGCCGGCCGGCCAACATCCGACGAGCCATGGCCGCCCGGAGGCGTGCCGGACCACTCGACAGGCGCGCCCCGTGAACCGCGCGGCCACTCTCGGCGCTGATTCGCAGTCCGGGAAGACCACGAACCAGCACTCATGGCAAGCGCTCATCACGGCCTGTAGGTGCCGTAGCCTTCCGAACTCTCACCGCCGCGGCCCTGCGTCTTCTCGGCGAAGTCGCCGGCCTCTGCCAGCACGGGCGGTTCGTACACCACAGGGGCGTCCTGCTCCTGCGAAACCTCATACGACATGAGATCATCTCCTATGGTTCCGGCGCTCCTTGCGCGCCCTACAAGCAGTAGATCAGCCACGAGCACACCTCGCACCCCGAGTCAATACCAGGCCGGTAAGGGCAGTATTCGGCCTCGCACCGCAACGCTGAGCCCCCTGCGGTGACGGGCGGCATGGGGTCCTCCGGAGCGTGGCAGCGCGGTTTTCGTTGCCCGGAGTTGTTCCGCGAACCGGCTGCGCCGAGGTGCACGCGTCCCCGTAGCCGGGTGAGTTGCCGACCGGGGTGGCCGACGAGGGGCGCGTTGCCGCGTTGCACTGCTGCACTGGCGTGCTGGCGTGCTGCCGTGCGACAACGCCTGCACGGCTCTGTCCCAGCGGCCCACGTGCGACCGGTGCCTGCGCGGCGCCCGCGACAGGCCGATGCCCCCGGTGACAATCACCAGGGTCATGCCGAGCGCGAACACCGCCAAGAAGGCCCAGGGACCGCCATGTTGTGGACGTTGTCGGTGGTGGTGAAGGTGAGCGAGGCGGCCAGGGCGAGGGCCAAGAGCGCGGCGAGCGCGGCGCGTTGCCGGGTGAGAGGTCGCTGAATCGCTCGGCGCAACCGTGGCCCCACTCCCGTGCCGGGTGCACCGCGAGCACGGGGGCCGGGCGGGCCGGAGTTACCGCCGCGCCACCCCTTGACGCGCACCTGACCGGCGCCAAGAATGAGCGCGCCCTGACAACGTTGTCGGCCCCTGGGGTCGTGTGCGGCTCCCGCATGCTCCGGAGGGCCGCTCGGCGACCCGATCCCGGAGGTCTGGATCCATGGCATGGCTCAGTCGCACCCGGCTGCGCACCGCGGGCGCGGTCCTGGCGGCCGCGCTCATCGGGGGCGCGCTCGCGGCCCCCGCCGCGCAGGCCGAGCCGCCCGGCGGCCCCCTCACCGACCTGGTCAACCCGTTCATCGGCAGCCGGAACGACGGCAACACCTACCCGGGCGCGGCCGTGCCGTTCGGCATGGTGCAGCTCTCCCCCGACACCGGCCACACCACCGGGTACGGCTACGACGACGACCACATCCGCGGCTTCAGTTCGGTGCACATCTCCGGCGTCGGCTGCGGGCTCGGCGGCGACCTGCCGGTGCTGCCCACCACGGGCGACATCACCGAGACCGACTATGCGAAGTACGCGGCCGCCTACCGCCACGACGACGAGTCGGCCCGGCCCGGCTACTACCGCGTCGGCCTGAAGTCCTACGGCGGCATCACCGCCGAGCTGACCACCACCGCCCGCACCGGCAGACAGCGCTACACCTTCCCGGCCACCGACAAGGCCAATGTGCTGCTCAACACGGGCCAGTCGCTGCACAAGAACGTCTCCACGCGGGTCGAGGTGCTCGACTCCCGCACCATCCGGACCGCCCTCACCGGCCGCGGCTTCTGCCAGGACACCAAGCCGTACACCGTCTACGCCCTCACCCGCTTCGACCGGCCGTTCGCGTCGTACGGCACCTGGGACGGCGACAAGGTGACGGCCGGCTCCAAGGACTCCACCGCCACCGGCCGGCACGGCGCCTATGCCCGTTTCGACACCCGCAAGGACCGGACCGTCGAGGCGACCACCGCGCTCAGCTATGTGGACGCGGCGGGCGCGGCCCGCAATCTGCGGGCCGAGGGCGGCGGTTCCTTCGACCGTGCGAAGGCCGCTGCCGACGCCGCATGGGAGCGGCGGCTGGGCCTGGTGAAGGCCCAGGGCGGCGACAAGACCCTGCGGCGCACCTTCTACTCCTCCCTCTACCGGTCCTTCCTCGCGCCGAACATCGGCAGCGACGTGGACGGCCGCTACACCGGCTGGGACCAGAAGACCCATCGCGCCAGGGGCTTCACGTACTACCAGAACTGGTCGTTGTGGGACACCTACCGCACCCAGGCGCAGCTGCTGGCGCTGCTGGCGCCGCACGAGTCCCGCGATATGGCGCTGTCGGTGCTGCGGATCGACAAGGAGAGCGGCTGGCTGCCCAAGTGGGGCTACGGCACGGTCGAGACGAACATCATGACCGGCGATCCGGTCACTCCGTTCCTCACCAACGCCTATCAGCAGGGGCTGTTGCGGGGCCATGAGGAGGAGGCGTACGCGGCGCTGAAGAAGAACGCCGACAGAGTCCCGCCGGCCGATTCGCCGGCCGTCGGGCGGGAGGCCAACGCGCAGTATCTGAAGGACGGCTTCGCCCCGTACCTCAAGGGCCGCCCGCACACCAAGCCCGGTGACTCCGACTTCGACCACGGCGCCTCGGCCACCCTCGAATACTCTCTCTCCGACGCGATGCTGGCGCAGATGGCACGCGATCTCGGGCACGGCGAGGACGCCGACCGGTATGCGGCCCGCGCGCAGAACTACCGCAGGATCTTCGACAGTTCGACCGGCTTCTTCCGGGCCCGCGACGGGAAGGGCGCCTTCACCGGGCCCGCCGACCCGGCCAAGAGCGAGGGCTTTCACGAGGGCACGTCCTGGCAGTACCAGTGGCTGGTTCCGCAGGACCTGCCGGGGATGCTGAAGCTGATCGGCGGCAAGGACAAGGCCGATGAGCGGCTGGATTCCTTCTTCGCCTACCAGAAGCTGCTGAAGGACCCGGAGAAGACGGCCCGCGAGGTGTGGGTCAACGGCCCGTACGACTACTACAACGCGGACAAGTACAACCCGCAGAACGAGCCCGATCTCATCGCGCCGTACACCTATCTCTCCACCGGGCGCCCCTGGAAGACGACGGATGTGGTGCATGCGGCGCTGACCCTGTTCACCGACGCCCCCACCGGTATGACCGGGAACGACGACCTGGGGACGATGTCGGCGTGGATGGTGCTCTCCTCGATCGGGGTGTTCCCGGTGCAGCCGGGCACCGACAGCTGGGGGCTGAGCACCCCGGTCTTCGACCGCGTGGACCTGACGCTGGACCGGCGCTACTACCCTGCCGGGCACTTCACCCTCAGCGCGCCCGGTACGTCGGCTGCCGACCGCTATGTGCAGTCGGTACGTCTGGACGGCGTCCCCCACGACCGGACGTACCTCACCACCGATGAGCTGCGCTCGGGCCGTGAACTGGCCTTCACGGTGGGCACGGAGCCGTCGGACTGGGGCACCGGCGACCGTGCCGCGCCGCCGCCGGTGGGCACCTCATCCGCGCACCAGCAGCCCGATCGCCAGCGCTGACACCACCACGGCGGAGAGCAGCGCGGTGCCGACCCGCCCCCGTGAGCCGGTGAGCGACCTGCCCAGCACGGTCCCCCCGGCGGCCAGGATGAGCTGCCAGCTCACGGAGGCGAGGGTCACGGCGGCCACGAAGGCGGCGGGTCCTGCGACGCCGGCGGGAGTGCCCGCACCGCCGGCGAGCACGAGCGCGGAGAAGTAGAGGACCGCCCAGGGGTTGATCAACGTCAGTCCCAGGAAGGCGAGATAGGCCCGGCCGGGGCGTCCCAGGACGTCCCGTTCCGGGCCGTCCTGTGTGCCGCGGTTCCGCAGTGCGCGGACGGCGGTCCGTACCGCCATGCCGAGCAGGAGGACGGCGGCGAGCGAGCGCAGCGGGCCCGCGACCGGTGCGACGGCACGGGAGAGGGCGGCGCCGCCGGCCACCGCGGCCAGCGCGTAGAGGCCGTCGGCGGTCGCCACCCCGAGCGCCGCCGAAGCACCGACCCGGAACGAGGTCCGGGCGGTGACACTCACCAGCAGCACGGCCAGCGCACCGACCGGCACGGCCAGCGCATAGCCCGCCCAGAGTCCCGGCAGAAAGGCATCGGTCAGTAACTCGGTCATGCCGTCCAGCTTCGGGCGGGCCGAGCATGTGGGTCCATCGAAAGTTTCCGCAGCAGACTGTGTGGCAGATCCGTACGATCGCCGCCCTATGCTGCGCGCATGATCGATCCCCGGCTCCAGACCCTGCGTGTCCTGCACGAGCGCGGCACCGTCACCGCGACCGCCGAGGCCCTGCATCTGACGCCGTCGACGGTGTCCCAGCAGCTGCGTCAGCTGTCGGCCCGGCTCGGGCTGGAGCTGCTGGAGCCGGTGGGCCGCAAGGTGCGTCTGACTCCGGCGGCGCTGGCGCTGGTCGAGCACGCCGACGCGCTGTTCGTGCGCTGGGAGGAGGCCCGCGCGGACCTCGCGGGCTACGCGGACGGAGTGGCCGGGCAGCTGCGCATCACGGGGGTGGCGACGGCGATCACGGGGGTGATCGCGCCGGCGGCGGCGCGGCTGCGCGAGGAGCTGCCGCGGCTGGCGGTGGAGATCGGTGAGGATCCGGACGAGAACCGCTTCGAGCTGCTGCTGGCCGGCCGGGCCGATATCGCCGTGGTGATTCCCGCGCCGGGCGGCCCGCTCCCGGGCTCCCGCCTTCGCCCGAGCAGGGAGTTGCCCCCGTCGGACGATGCGCGCTTCGTCCAACAGCCGCTCCTGGAGGAGCCACAGGATCTGCTGGTGCCGGCCGGGCACCGGTTCGCCGCGCGTGCGGCACAGGGCGTGGCGCTGGCGGAGGCGGGCACGGAGAGCTGGATCCGCGCCGGCGATCCGGCCGATCAGCATCAGCTGCTGCTGAGCGCCTGTGCCACGGCGGGGTTCACCCCGCGGGTGCGCCATCACGCGGTCGACTGGTACGCGGTCGCGGCCCTGGTCGCGCACGGCTTCGGGATCTGCCTGGTGCCGAGACTCGCGCCGGTGCCGCAGCGGTACCCCGTCGTTCGGGTGCCGCTGCGCGGGGAGCCCCTCCCCCTGCGGCGGTTCGTGGCGGCCGTGCGCCGCGGCAGTGAGCGCCGGCCCCCGATCGCCCGCGCGCTGGCGGCGCTGCGCGCGGCCGCGGGCGAACGGGAGGCGAAGGGGGTGTGAGGAGGGGCCGGGTGCGGACGTCAGTCCTGGAGGGCGGCCCAGAACTCGTCGAAGGACATCCGGCCGTCGCTGTCGGTGTCCTTGGCCTTGATGACCGCCTCGGCGACCGGGCCGGTGACGTACGGGTCGCCCATCTCGGCCATCGCGTGCTTGAACTCCTCCGGCGTGACCTGGCCGTCGCCGTCCGCGTCGAACCGGTCGAACGCCGCCCTGGCCTTCTCTATGTCTGCCATGAGAGGTGCCCCCTTCGTGGTGCTGCGCAGTGCTGCGCGGTGCTGTTGCCTGGTGATCTGACCTGCGTACATTAGCGGACCGTCAAGAGGCGTCCGGCCGCGCCCTCCGCCGGGCCAGGTAGGGCGCGGTACGGCTGTCCGGTGCCGCCGCGACCTCGGCCGGGGTGCCCGCCGCCACGATCCGGCCGCCGTCCGCACCACCGCCGGGTCCGAGGTCGATGACGTGGTCGGCGCCGGCGACCACTCCCATGTCGTGCTCGACGACCACGACGGTGTGGCCGGCGTCGACCAGGCCGTGCAGCTGGCGCAGCAGCACCTCGGTGTCGGCGGGGTGCAGTCCGGTGGTGGGCTCGTCGAGGAGGTAGAGGGTGTGGCCGCGGCGGGTGCGCTGGAGTTCGGTGGCGAGCTTGATGCGCTGTGCCTCGCCGCCGGACAGTTCGGTCGCGGGCTGGCCGAGCCGCAGATAGCCGAGGCCCACGTCATGGAGGGTGCGCAGGCTGCGGGCGGCCGCGGGGACATCGGCGAGGAACTCGGCGGCGTCGTCGACGGTCATCGCCAGCACGTCGGCGACGGTCCGGTCCCGGTAGGTGATCTGGAGGGTCTCGGGGTTGTAGCGGGCGCCGTGGCAGGCGGTGCAGGGGGCATACGTACCGGGCAGGAAGAGGAGTTCCACGGCCACGAAGCCCTCGCCCTGGCAGGTCTCGCAGCGGCCGGCGGCGACGTTGAAGGAGAACCGTCCCGCCGTGTAGCCGCGGGCGCGGGCCTCGTCGGTGGCGGCGAAGACCTTGCGTACCGCGTCGAACAGCCCGGTGTAGGTGGCGAGGTTGGAGCGCGGGGTCCGGCCGATCGGCTTCTGGTCGACGCGTACCAGCCGGTCGACCGCTTCCAGGCCCTCGGCGCCGGTGAGTTGCGCCCGTGCCATCGGTCCGCTGCCGGTGCCGGTGCCGTCCCCGTCGGCGGCGTCCTGCTCCTCGCCGGCGCCGAGGTGGTCCCGTACGGCGTCCGCGAGGACACGGGTGACCAGGGTCGATTTGCCCGATCCCGAGACACCGGTGACGGCGGTGAAGACACCGAGCGGGAAGGTCGCGTCCAGGCCGCGCAGATTGTGCAGGGTCGCCCCGCGCAGGGTGAGTGTGCCCGAGGGGCTGCGCACCGTGCGCTCGGCGGGCGGTGCGGTGTCGAAGAGGAAGCGGCGGGTGGCGGAGCCGGCGGCGTCCGCGAGCGCGGCGACGGGGCCGCTGTGCAGCACCTGTCCACCGTGTTCCCCGGCGTGCGGGCCGACGTCCACGATCCAGTCGGCGCGGCGCACCACATCCATGTCGTGCTCGACGACGAACAGCGAGTTGCCCGCTTCCTTGAGCCGGCCCAGCACCGTGAGCAGCGACTCCGTGTCGGCGGGGTGGAGGCCGGCGGACGGCTCGTCCAGGACGTAGACGACGCCGAAGAGGCCGGAGCGCAGCTGGGTGGCGAGCCGCAGCCGCTGGAGTTCACCGGCGGACAGGGTGGGCGAGGGCCGGTCCATGCTCAGATAGCCCAGGCCGAGTTCGGTGAGGACATCGATACGGGCCACCAGGTCGCGGGCCAGCACCGGCGCCACCTCGTCGTCCGCCCGCCCGGCGGTGGGCCGCAGCAGCTGGGCGAGGGCGCTCAGCGGGCGGCCCGCGAGGGTGGCGATGTCATGGCCCTCGAAGGTGACGGCCAGCGCCTCCGGGCGCAGCCGCCGCCCGTCGCACACCGGGCAGGGCTCGGCGACCATGAACCCCTGGACGCGTCCCCGCAGCGTCTCGCTCTTGGAGTCGGCGAAGGTGTGCAGCACATAGCGTTTGGCGCTCATGTACTGGCCCTTGTAGGGGCGTTGGATCCGGCCCACGTCGCGGACCGGGTGCACGGTGACGACCGGCTGTTCGTCGGTGAACAGGATCCAGTCCCGGTCGGCCTGCGGCAGCTCGTGCCAGGGCCGGTCGATGTCGTACCCGAGGGCGGCGAGGATGTCGCGGAGGTTCTTGCCCTGCCAGGCGCCGGGCCAGGCGGCGACGGCGCCCTCTCGGACGGACAGCGAGGGGTCGGGGACCAGTGATTCCTCGGTGACGCGGTGAACGGTCCCCAGGCCGTGACATTCCGGGCAGGCCCCGGCCGCGGTATTGGGCGAGAACGCGTCGGAATCGAGCCGTTCCGCTACGCCCTCCGGGTAGTCGCCGGCGCGGGAGAAGAGCATGCGCAGGGTGTTGGAGAGGGTGGTGACCGTGCCGACCGAGGAGCGGGAGGTGGGCGCGGAGCGCCGCTGTTCCAGGGCGACGGCGGGCGGCAGCCCGGTGATGTCCTCGACCTTGGGTGCGCCCACCTGGTGGATCAGCCGCCGGGCGTAGGGGGCCACCGACTCGAAGTAGCGGCGCTGCGCCTCGGCGTAGAGGGTGCCGAAGGCGAGGGAGGACTTGCCCGATCCGGACACCCCGGTGAACGCGACCAGCGCGTCCCTCGGGATGTCCACATCGATGCTGCGGAGGTTGTGCTCACGGGCGCCGCGCACCCGTACATACGAGTCGGCCATCCCTCCATGATCGCGCACAGTTCTCGCTGACCGGGCACAGCGCTCCCTCGCCGGGCACGGTCCGCCCTGACGGGGCCGTGGGCTCACCTCCCGAGGGTCAGCCCGTCGGCCGCCGCGCCCCGGCTCAGGACCGCCTTGCCGATCTTCTTGCGGATCCGGCCGTGGCCGCCGTTCCTGGCGAGCGCGCGCATCCGTACCCGTGGCTTCTGCTCGGCGAGCTGCGGGAGGTACTCGGCCCTGGTGACCCGCCACCGCGCACCGGCCCCGTCCGGCGGCGCGAACCGGAAGCGGGCGATGCTGCCCCAGTTGCCGCGCGGCTTCTTCATGGCTCCGGAGATCTGGTCGCCGAGGCCGTAGACGACCCAAGTGCCGTTGACCTTCTCGTACGGCTGCGGGGTGTGCGCACCGGTGCCGACGATCAGGTCGATATCGGGCCGGCCGTCGGTCGTCGAAGCGGTGAGCGCCCGTGCGGACGCGATCTGCCGTGCGTCGGGGGCCGTTCGGTACTCCGTGCCCCAGTAGGGGCTGACGACCACCACATCGGCCCCCGCCCGGCGGGCCGCCCGCGCATCCGCGATGATCCGCTTCTCGTCGATCCGCCGCACCGTCCACGGCGCGTACGCGGGGCGCCGGGCGGCAGCGGTGCCGCCGGTGTACGCAAGCTGGGCCACTCGCGCGCCGCCCGGAACCCGCAGCAGCACCGGCCGGGCGCCCTCGGTGGCGTCGCGGGCCGAGCCGCTGTGCCGCAGGCCGACGGTGTCCAGCACCTCCAGGGTCCGGTGTACGCCCGGGACGCCCTGGTCGAGGGCGTGGCGGGAGGCGGTGGCACAGGAGTCGTAGCCGGTCGACTTCAACGCGGTGGCGAGCTGCGGAGGCGCCTGGAGGACGGGGTAGCCGGTGAACGGCCCGTTCACCGGCCCGAACGGCGCCCCCAGATGACACAGCGCCAGGTCGGCGGCGGAGATGACCGGCCGCACGCCCTTGAGCATCGGCCGGTAGTCGTAGCCGTCGTGCGGTGCGTCATCCTGGGCCGTGGCGAGAACATCGGGCGGTGAGGCGACGATCTCCCCGGAGGCGACCAGGGTGAACGGCCGCCCTCCGGCGTCCGGGGCGACCGGGGCACCCGCGTGGGCGTGCGACCCGGGCCCCGAGGCGGGCCGCGGGACGGGGTGCGACCCGGGGGCGGTGCAGCCCACGGCCGGCGCGGCGAGCAGGGCGACTGCTGCATACCGTGTGTACGCGCTCATGTCCGACAGATATCAGCACGGCGAGGGCCGGAAATGTCCCATCCGCCGGTGTCTTCCGCTCTCCCCCATACGGACCCTCGACTGCCGCGGCCGCTGCTGAGGGCCGTCCCGTGATGCCGGCGGACGCATCAAGGGCTACGGGACAACCCTTAGGCTGCCCGGATGGCGTACCCCCACGACCCCGACCGTTTCCCCGCCGGGCTGCCCGTGGTCCGGCAGATGGGGCGGACCGCCTCCGGGCGGGCCTGGCTGGACCGGCTGCCCGGGATCGTCCGGGAGATCGAGGAGCGCTGGGAACTACGGCTCGGTGCCCCGTTCCACGGCGGCAGCTGCTCCTGGGTGGCACCGGCCGAGCACCCCGGCGGCGGTTCGGCCGTACTCAAGGTGACCTGGCCGCACCGCGAGGCCGACGGCGAGGCCCCGGCGCTGCACGCCTGGGACGGCAACGGCGCCGTACGGCTGCTGCGCCGGTCCCGTGAGCGGGGCGCGCTCCTGATCGAACGGTGCCGCCCCGGCACTCCCCTCGGGGACGCCCCGCTCCCGCCCGCCGAGCGGCTCACCCTCGCCGCGGTCCTGCTGCGCGAGCTGTGGGCCGCGCCCGCACCACCCGACGGCGAGCTGGAGCGGATGGACATGGTGTGCGCCGAGTGGGCCGACATCCTCCAGGAGCGGATGCTGCGGCTGCGGCCGGGCTACGACCCGGGCCTGGTGGCGCTCGGCGCCGATCTGCTGCGCACCCTGCCGACGACGGCCACCCGCGAGGCGGTGGTGCACGGCGACTTCAACCCGGGCAATGTGCTGGCGGCGGAGCGCCGGCCGTGGCTGGCCATCGATCCCAAGCCGATGGTCGGCGACCCGGCGTACGACCCCTGGCCGCTGCTGACCCAGCTCGACGACCCTTTCACGCAGCCGGACCCACGGCGGGTGCTCCGCGAGCGCTACGCGCGGGTGGCCGACGCGCTGGACGAGGACCCCACGCGCTTGCTCGCCTGGTCGGTGGCACGCGGCGTGGAGAGCGCCCTGTGGAGCGCCGACCACGATGATGAGGCGGGCGGGGCAGAGGAGTTGGCAGAGGTCCGGTTGCTGGCGGAGCTGGCCGGTACTGCCCTCTGAGCGGCACCGCGCGGCTTCGCTTGCCCTCACGCCACCTTCTGACACGGAGCGAGCAGGATTCCCGTCGGCCGGCACGTGGTCAGCGTCCAAGGCGGTCGCTCCACGGGTGCCTGCCGTAGGCCTCGTCGATGGATTCTGCGAGCCATCGCCTCTGGGCGTCATCCAATACAGGCAGAGCAGCTGCGAAGTCCAGCTCGTCCTTGGGCCTGGGCCGACCGGCTTTGTAGAACAGCTGCACCTCCGGCACGAGGTAGGGGATGCCCTCCCCGGAGAGCGCACCCACCTCGGCAAGAGCACGCCGCACCCTGCTGTTCCGCCGCGAAACCCATGCACCGCCCTCGGCCTCGTCGAGCATGATCTGAATCCGCCAGGGCTCCGACGGCCCTGGGCGGCACCAGACGTCGTGGACGTCCATCGGCAGAATCTCGCCGCGGCCCCAGGGACGAAGCGTGCCGGGCGGATCTGCCGCCCACCATTCCCAGGAAGACAGCGCGTCCTGGGCCGCCAGTTGATCGCGCCGCAGCAGCAGCACATCGATGTCGGCGTGCTCGCGGAATGCGTGCCCCACGGCGAGTTCGATCGCATGGCCGCCCGCAATCCACCAGGAAATACGAACCGGAACCCGTGAGAAAAGGGCAACCACGTCGGACAGGGGTGCCGGTTCCCACGGGCCCCATGGAGTCTCGGTGCGCGTCATGCTGCCATCGTTGCCGACCCGGCACGCTCGCTTCAGATCAAGTTCGGTGACGGTACGGCGAGGTGCCGGAAGTAGACATTGTCGGTCGCTCCCGACCAGACGGTGTCGTCCAGGAGGCCGATGCTGATGTGGGTGTCGCGGGCGCCGTGCCAGCTCAGATGGGCGAAGACCACGCACTCGACTTCGTCGTCCGCATCCGGAACGGCGACCTTTCCCCAGGTTCTGACCGGCACGCCGTCCGTTGCGGAGGAGAAGTCGTAGGCGTAGACGTGCTTTCTGTCGTTCGTCGCCTCTTCGTAGTCGGAGGCCAGGTAGAGATTTCTCCCGCCGTTGCCGAAAGTGCCGCCCTGGATGGCGTACACCTTGCTCGGAAGCGGAATCTCCTTCTTGAGCCTTCCGGTGTCCCGGTCGTACCCCCAGATGCGGTCGACTTCCCTGTCGATGTCCGTGCGCTCCGGATCTCCGAAGACTGAGCTGTAGACCAGTCCGTCACGCGGATTGAACGCCATCCACGGGAACTTCCACCGCTGTGGTGCGTGGGAGCCCGGTGTGCGTCCGGCAATGGGAACGATCCCCGCCGTGCTCAGGCCCGTGGTCACCTTCCAGATCAGCTCCGGTTCGTCCCCCTCGACCGGAACGTAGATCTGGCGTCGCTGGGGGTCGTATGTCGGCGCGCCTATGTGACCGCTGCCGGAAGGCGCGGACAGGCTCGCATACGTGGTCCGGAAGTCCAGGGACAGCTTGTGGAGGCGCTGGTCGTCATCGGCATTGGACACGATGTACCAGTAAGCGCCGTCCGTGCACATGCCCTGGAACTGATCGGTCCAGCCGGCCTCATGGCTACTGGATTTCGCGTGCGCCCATTCCGAGATCCTCGGATTCGACGGCACACTCCCTATCGGACTCGCAGCGGCGGTCCGCTCCATGCCGCCCAGTGCGGAGGCCGCCAGGGCGCCCGCACCGGCTTTGCCGGCCGCCTTCAATATGTCGCGGCGGTTCCATGACATCTTTCCCCATCCCCTCTGTGTCCCACCCCTCGGTGCATGCGCTGCATGACGGGAGGGAAAGTCTGCTGCTCGTTTCCTCTTGCCTGTCGCCCGTTGGTCTTTCGGGCCCGGCCCGCTGCCGTGAGGGCGGTCTCGATTCCCTCGCCGTGGTGGCGCGGCTCACCGTAGGCCGGTCAACGGTTTCCGCCGTCGGCATGACGCTCCTGCGCCGGCAGTCATGGGCGGCCGCCGTACGTGACGGAAAGCGCCCGGCGGCTTCCACAGGCGCAACGTGGGCGCTGTGCGCGGGAGAAGTATTCGTCCGGCGAATTCCGGATCGCGGGTGGTGCCGCCGCGGGCCTGCTCACCGCCCCCGACCTGGACGGATTCCGGGAATTCAGCGTCCACTCGTGCCTGGCCGAGCTGGAACCGTCGACGGAGGGAGGGAGAGCGCGCCCCGCCGCTCAGCTCCCTCCCGCAGCGCATGCGTCGCGAACGGCCCTGGGCGCGGACCGGATCGTGGGCGCGGTCGTCAGGACACCGGGCCCTGGAATTGAGTAGCCGATACCTCAAGCGGCCGGGGTGACGCGGGGTGGCGATGGTGCCCAGGAGATGTCCGGCCGCTCAGGTGACTACGCCGGGTTCGGATCGTCAGCCGGCTCCGCGTGCGATCAGCCGCATCGGTCCTCCGTCACACGTTCTTGAAGCGCATGCCTCCGCCACCCGCTACGGTCGCCGGGTGAGCGAACTTCAGACCTTGCGCGCCACCCGTGAGTCCTACGACGCCATCGCACCCACCTACGCGCAGCTGTTCCACGACTCCCTGCGCGACCGTCCCCTGGAGCGCGCCCTCCTGAGCGCCTTCGCGGAGCTGGTGCGGGCGAACGGTGACGGCGAGGTCGCCGACCTCGGCTGTGGGCCTGGGTATGTCACAGCTCACTTGCACGGGTTGGGCCTGAATGCCTTCGGTGTCGACGCCTCCCCCGTGATGGTTGAGCTCGCTCGCGAGGCGCATCCCGGACTTCGGTTCGAGGTCGGCTCGATGGCCGCGCTGGACATCGAGGACGGCGCGCTGGGCGGGGTGCTCTCGCGGTGGTCCGTCATTCACACCCCGCCGCAGGACGTACCCGCCGTCTTGGCCGAGTTCGCCCGGGTCCTGGCTCCCGGCGGGCACCTGTTGGTCGGCTTCCCCGCCACCGACGGCCCCCACCACGAGACGCAGGCCTACGACCATGCGGTGATAACGGCCTACCGCTGGTCCCCCGACCGTCTCGCCGGGCTCCTGCGCGACCACGGATTGGCGGAGGCAGCCCGCACAGTGATCGAGCCGAAGCCCACCGACCAGCGGCAGTTCCAAGAGGTTCAGCTCCTCGTCTGCAAGGCGTAGACCTCGACCACGTGACGGCAACGGCTCGGTTCGACGGGCTGGGGACCGGGCGGGATCGGCCCGGCGAAGTGAAGCGGCCGCGCGAGTCACGTGATCGCCGGGACAGCTCCTGATGCCGCTCCGGCGTGGGCGGCCATGGACTCGGCTCCGGGGCCCTCGAATCCGGCCCCGGCCCTGTCCCCGTCCCCGCCCCTCAGGCGACCTCGATGCCGTACTCCTGCACCAGCGCTTCCAGGCCGCCGGGGAAGCCCTTGCCGCCGATCACGAAGTCCCAGTCGCCGCCCGCGCGTTGGCGGAACGAGCCGAGCACCAGCGCGGTCTCGCCGCGCCGCCCGTCCGAGACCTCCAGCTGCCCCAGCTCCTCCCCCGACGCGTCCAGCAGCCGGATGCGGGCATCGGTGAAACCGGAGAGATCGGCGTCGGGGTTGACCTGGGGGTCGATCGCCGCGACGAGGATCAGCCGGTCGGCGTCCGGCGGCAGCGACTCGAACCGCACCTGCATCGCGGCCCGGTCGGGCGCGAAGCCGGGCAGCATCCGGACCGAACCGTCGGGGTTGCGCGGGTTGTTGTAGAAGACGAAGTGATCGTCGCTGAGCACGCTGGTCCCCTTGCACACCAGGGCACAGACATCGAGGGCGACCTCGCCCGACCAGTTCATGCCGAGGATGTTGTGGTCCGGCGCTTCATCGGCGGTGGCGGGGCCGGGCGGGGCGTCCGGGCCGAGCCGTCCGCGCAGCCCGTAGCGGCCGAGCAGATCGACGAGTTCGGGGCCGGCGATGAGGCTGAGCGGCTTCCCGTTGGCGAAGGTGTGGGCGCCGGGGCCGAACCGGGAGGTCGTCACCAGCACCCCCTTGTTGGCGCCTTCCGCCTGGACCGTGCCGTAGAGGTCGCGGACGGCGGTCGGCGGGACGGTGTTGCGGTAGCGCTTGACCTGGACAATGATCTTGCCGCCGCGGATCGGGTCGGGGTCCAGTGCGTCGACATC
Organism: Streptomyces sp. MCA2; assembly: GCF_023544705.1. NCBI lineage: Bacteria > Bacillati > Actinomycetota > Actinomycetes > Kitasatosporales > Streptomycetaceae > Streptomyces > Streptomyces sp. MCA2. Next base: position 24,856 of record NZ_JAMJFM010000066.1, on the reverse strand, counting down.
GACCCCGCCGTCGCCGGACCGCTGGGTGGTCACGGCCTGCATGCCCATGGCACGGAACAGCTCGGCGATCAGATTCTCGAAAGCGATCGGATCCATCTCGTAGAGGTCCGGCTCGCTGTCCGTGCCGTGCGAGACGACCCCGCCGCCGACATCGGCCGGAAGGCGCCCCGGGCGCACGGCGGTCCGCTGGTCGGGGCGGGCGGCGAGCTGTCCGCGCAGCCCGTCGGTCAGACACTCCACCGCGCCGACCTGTTCGAGACGGAAGGTGTCGAAGGCGCTGCGGGGGGCCATGACGGTCGCGAGATAGACCTGGGCCGGGCGGCCGGTCACCGGGTCCACGTCGTCCACGAATCCGTTCAGCGCCACCGAGTCCAGCGTGCCGTAGGCGTCGGCGGCGAAGAGATCACGCAGCACCAGCAGTACGCTCTGGGCCAGCACTTCGCGGTAGAGCGTCCGGCGCTGCGCGGCCGGCCGGGCGGTCTCCTTCTCCTGGTCGGCGCCGGGCATGTACCGGACGGACTTGGTCTCCGGGACGATGTCGTAGCCGGGGAGTTCCCAGTCCAGGACGAGTTGGCGGGCCGTGGGGTCGTAGGCGGCCGCGATCTGCCGGGGGAAGCCCTCCGGCCAGGCCGTGGAGGAGTACAGCGCGGCGGAGAAGTACTCGACGGCCGCGTCCGCGTCGCCGCCGCGCAGGCCGGAGAGCAACTCCTCGATACCGGAGTTGTGCTGCCGGATCCCGGTCAGGGTGCCCGCGGCCCATTGGTCGTACTGCTGCCGGTAGGCGGCGAGTTGGGCCTGCCGCCGGCTCTCCGCGGCCTGTGCGGTGTACCAGTCCTGTTCGTAGCGTGCGCGGGCCTCTTCCTGGGCGCGGTCGCGGCGGGCGCCGAGGTGCCAGCCGCCCGTCGGCGCCTCATAGCGGGCCGGGTCGGGCATCGGTACCGGGGCGGCGAGGGCGCCGGGCGCGAACTCCTCGATCTGCTCGGTGCGCAGCAGCGCGGCGGCGGAGAACGCGGGGGCGCGGCAGCCGTCGGCGAGGAGACCGGTCAGTGCGGCGATGCGGGCGTCCAGTTCCTCGGTGCGGCGGCGGGCGTCGGCCTCGCGTTGCTGCCGGTAGGCGGCCTGCCGCTCGCGGTGCATCCGCGCCATGGCGCGTTCGGCGTCCCGTGCCTGCCGTTCCTGGTCGCGCTGCTGCTGGGCTCGCGCGCGGCGCTGGGCTTCCTGCTGGCGCTGCTGCTGACGCTGCGCCTCGGCCCAGACGGCCATTAATCCATGGGAACGGCGGCTCATATCGCTCTGTGTCCTCCCCCGGGGCGGCTGCCCCCCAAACCCTGTGGAAGCGGCTTCACCTGCGCTGTTGGTGAGACTTTAGCGGGGGAGCGAGAGGCCGGTCACGGTCGGGGGCGAAGATTCCGCCCCCTTCGCACGGTGCGCGCCGGCGTCCGTTCCGTAAGGGTTCCTGGCGTTGTGCGGCCACCGCTGCGGACCGGTCTCGCAGGTCATCCGGCGACGGTTACGGGGGGAACCCGCACGCTCGGCCTCAGCCCGCCGCCGCCCGCAGCTTCGCCGCCGTCACGGCCGGGTCGTAGCCGTCGGGAACCCCCGGCACCAGCACCACATCAGCGTCGATGTGCCGGGTGCGCAGCGGGAGGATCTCCTTGTAGGCGGGCGAGTCGTACCAGTCGCGGGCCCGCGCCAGGTCGGGGAAGGCGATGACGACAACGAATCCGGGCCAGGTGCCTTCTCTGACCTCCACCTCGGATCCGTGGACGAGGAAGTGGCCGCCGAACGGGTCCAGGGTCGGCTGGATCTTCTCGATGTACGCGAAGACCTCCGGGTGCGGGGCGGCGGGCCGGAGGTGAGCGAGGGCGTATGCGGTCATGGGACTGCCTCTCCGGGGCGGGCGGCTGGTGCGTCGGCATCCACGTTCCCAGCCGTCGCGGCACGGGGCGATTACCTCCGGAGTAAGGGAATAGGGGAGTAAGGGGCGCCGGCCGGCGGCGACCAGGTGCCGCGGCGGGCGCTCTCCGGCCGTCCCTTGTCGTACCCGGCTTGTAGGTTTGTGCGGGTGAACCGTACGGATCGTCTCTACGCCCTGGTCGAGGAACTGCGGGCCGTCGCGCCTCGCCCGCGAAGCGCGCGCTGGCTGGCCGGTCATTTCGAGGTCAGCGTGCGCACGATCGAACGGGACATCAACGCGCTTCAGCAGTCAGGAGTGCCGATCTATGCCGAGCCCGGCCGCACGGGCGGCTACTGCCTCGACAAGGCGCGCACGCTGCCGCCGGTCAACCTGACGCCCGGCGAGGCCGTCGCGATGGCGGTGGCGCTACGGCAGTTGGAGGGCACGCCGTTCCGGGGGCCCGCGGGCTCCGCACTGCGCAAGCTGGTCGCGGCGATGCAGGGCGACGATGCCGCCGCGGCCCGCGACCTGGCCGGCCGCATCCACCTGCTCGGCGACGCGGGCACCATGCCGTCGGTGCCCCGCCTGGTGGCCGATGCGCTGTCCAGCCCCCGCGTCCTGCGCATCGGTTATGGCGACCGCGAGGGTGCCGCCACGATGCGCGAGATCGAGCCACTCGGCTACGTCGGCACGGCGACCCACTGGTATCTGGTGGCCTGGTGCCGGCTGCGCGACGCCGTGCGTGCCTTCCGCACCGACCGGATCTCCTCGGTCACGATCACCGCCGAGGTGCCCCCGCCACGCGCACTGCGCGGCGAGGATCTCGACATCCCGTACGGGATCGTCCGTCAACTCACCTTGAGCTGACAGCCGGGCCCCGGCCGACCGGCCCGGCCCGCCGAGGCGCGTCGAGGGACGTCGAGGGGCGCCCGGCCGGCGGCAGCATGGCTCAGGGCTGCGCGAAAGGCGGCTTGAACACCGCGAAGTGGTTGCCGGCCGGGTCGAGCAGATGCGCGAAGGTCACCCCGGCCGGGTTGGACTGCGGCGCGCGCAGTACCTTGCCGCCTGCGGCCTCGGCCCGTCGGCAGGCAGCCTCGACGTCCTCGACGAGCAGGGTGAAGACCGCATAGTTGGGCGTCTTTCCCTTTGTCGCGAAGAGCCCGCCGTGCAGTCCCTGCGCGTCGCCCGTGGTGAAGATCTGGTAGGCCGGGTCCGTGCTCTTCGTGTCGTCGTGCGAGAGCGTCCAGCCGAACACGTCACCGTAGAACCGCTCCGCGGCCGCCGGGTCGTCGGTGCCGATCTCGAACCAGCCGATGCCATTGAATCCAGGCATGTCATCCCTCTCGTGTCGCGCCGGGGGTGCCCCGGCTTCTCCTACCTTCGAGGGCGGCGGCGACAGCCCCCTGTCGGTGTTTCCGCCAACTCGGCCGGCCGACTCGAAGCGTGGCGCCGACGGACACGGTCCGCTCTCCGGTACCTCGCCGGTGCCTGGCCGATGCCTCGCCGACCGCGACGTGCCGTATGAGGGCGGCCGGCCGACGCACCGCCCTCTGGTGCGCCGCCCCGCCGTCCGGTACCTGTCAGCAAGAGCCCCCTCACGCACGCCATGCCCGTCACCCCATGTCACGTACGCCACCCACGTCATCCACATCACGCCCGCCACGCCCGCCACCCACGTCACGCTTCGCCACGCCCGCCACGAAGGGACCCCGCCATGTACGACCTCCTGCACTTCCGGGCCGCCGGCACCAGCCTGGTGCTGGATCTGTCCGGTTCCGGTCTGCCGCGCATCGTGCACTGGGGCGCCGACCTCGGCGCGCTCGCGCCCGGCCGGCTGACCGGGCTGCGCACCGCCGATGTCGCGCAGACCGTCTCCAATGCGCTGGATGTGCCGGTGCCGTTGAGCGTGCTGCCGCAGCAGTCCGCGGGCTGGCTCGGCACTCCGGGCCTCAGCGGGCACCGGGAAAGCTCCGCCGCCGCACCCGCGTTCACGGTGCGCACCCGGTCCGTAGAGGAGGGAAGCCGACGGCTGGTCGTCGAGGCCGCGGACGCGGAGGGCGGCTTGGCGCTCACGCTGGAGACCGGGCTGACCGATGCGGGGCTGGTGCGGCTGCGTGCCGCCGTCACCAATACCGGCGACGACCCGTACCACCTCGCCGAGCTGACCCCCGCCCTGCCGGTGCCCGCGCAGGCCACCGAGCTTCTCGATCTCACCGGCCGCCATCTGCGCGAACGCGCCCCGCAGCGGCATGCGTTCACCCTCGGCACCCATCTGCGGGAGAGCCGGCACGGACGCACCGGCAGCGACGCGACGCTGCTCCAGACCGCCGGGGAGGCGGGCTTCGGCTTCCGGTCCGGGGAGGTGTGGGGGCTGCATGTGGCGTGGAGCGGCAACCACCGCTCGCTGGCCGAGCGCACCCCGGCCGGGCAGGCCGTCCTCGCCGGCGGCGAACTGCTGCTGCCCGGCGAGATCCGGCTGGCCCCCGGCGCCACCTACCGCTCCCCCTGGATCTACGGCTCCTACGGACGCCACGGCCTGGACGAACTGGCCGGCCGCTTCCACCGCGAGCTGCGCGCCCGCGACGGGCACCCCGCCTCCCCGCGGCCGGTCACCCTCAACACCTGGGAGGCGGTCTACTTCGACCATGACCTGGCCAAGCTGACCCGGCTGGCGCACGCGGCCGCAGAGGTCGGAGCGGAGCGGTTCGTGCTGGACGACGGGTGGTTCCGGGGACGGCGGGACGACCGTGGCGGGCTCGGTGACTGGTATGTGGACGCGGAGGTCTGGCCGGACGGGCTGCATCCGCTGATCGACACCGTGCACGGGCTGGGGCTCCAGTTCGGGCTGTGGGTCGAGCCAGAGATGATCAACCCGGACTCCGATCTGGCCCGTGCGCACCCGGACTGGATCCTGGCCGCCTCCCCGTCGCGGCTGCCGCCGCCCTCGCGCCATCAGCAAGTCCTCGATCTGGCGCGCCCCGAGGCGTATGCGTACGTCCTCCAGCGGCTGGACACCCTGCTGTGCGAGCACCGCATCGACTACCTCAAGTGGGACCACAACCGCGACCTCGTGGACGCGGCCGCGCACCTCCAGACGGCGGCCGCCTACCGGCTGATGGACGAACTGCGGGCACGGCACCCGCAGTTGGAGATCGAGTCCTGTGCGTCCGGCGGCGCCCGGGTGGATCTGGGGGTGCTGGAGCGCACCGACCGGGTGTGGACCAGTGACTGCATCGACGCGCTGGAGCGGCAGCGGATCCAGCGCTGGACGGGTCTGCTGCTGCCGCCCGAGCTGCTCGGCGCGCATGTGGGGGCGCCGGTCGCCCATACGACGGGACGCCTGCACACGCTGGATTTCCGGGCGGGGACGGCGCTGTTCTGCCACTTCGGGATCGAGTGGGATCTGACCACGGCCGACGCGGCGGAACGGGCCCGGCTGGCCGAGTGGGTGGCGCTGCACCGGGCACTGCGGCCGCTGCTGCACAGCGGGACGGTGGTGCACGGCGACCATCCCGATCCGGCGCTGTGGGTGCACGGCGTGGTGGCCGGGGACGGCGGGCGGGCGGTGTTCGCGCTGGTGCAGCGGGCGACGAGCGTGCAGTCGCCGGCCGGACGGGTGCGACTGCCGGGGCTGGATCCGGACGCCGATTACCACCTGTCGCCGCTGGCGCCGGGCGACCGCCCGGAGGGGCCGTTCACCTCGGCGCTGCCCTGGTGGGAGAAGGGCGTGACGCTTCCGGGGCGGGTGCTGTCCGAAGTGGGGGTGCAGGCACCGACGCTGTTCCCGGAGCGGCTGGTGTTGCTGGAGGCCGTACGGAGGTGAGTGGGGCGCGGGGCCCGGCCCGAGGCACAAAAAATCACATGGCTTCCGTGAAGTTCACGTCTTGATTTGAGAACTTCACATGTGATTTTGTTTGAAGCATCATGAACGACGTGATCCCTGAGAACTCGCCGTCCGCCGCGGGCCCTCGCCCCGTGATCGGCGTCTCGCTGAAGCTCTACTTCGGCCTGGCGCGGACCCGGGCCTGGCTCGCGGAGGTGGCGGCGCTCGACGCGACACTGGCCGCCCTCCCCCGCCCCGTGGACCTCTTCGTACTGCCCTCGTTCCCGGCCCTCGCGGACGCCCGCGAACTGCTCGGCGCCACCGGTATCGCGTTCGGCGCCCAGAATGTGCACTGGGCCGACACCGGGGCGTTCACGGGCGAGGTCTCCGCCGGGATGCTCGCCGAGGCGGGCGCCCGCTATGTCGAGGTCGGCCATGCCGAGCGCCGCCGGTACTTCGGCGAGACGGACGAGGCGGTCGCAGCCAAGACGCGGGCGGCCACCCGCGCCGGGCTGATCCCGGTGATCTGCGCCGGTGAGCGGCGCGCCGGGGAACTCGGCACGGCCGTCGACGAAACGCTGACCCAGGTACGGGCCGCGCTGGCGGGCGCCGCACCGGGCAGCGAGGTCGTCATCGCCTACGAGCCGGTCTGGGCCATCGGCGCCCGCGAGGCGGCACCCGCCCGGCATGTGCGCACGGTGGCCGGAGCCATCCGCGACGCGCTGCGGGATCACGACGTCCACGGGCGGCTGATCTACGGCGGCACGGCAGGACCCGGTACGTACCGCGAACTGGCGGACGCCGTCGACGGGTTGTTCCTGGGCCGGCTGGCCCACGACACCGAGGGCCTGCGCACGGTCCTCGAAGAGATCGCCGCAGTGGAGGTGGCCGGAGGGGAGATCCCCAGAGCGGAGGGGCCCGGATCGGAGGTCCCCGGCGTGCAGATTCCCGGCGGCTGACGACCGGCCCGCCCGCTCGCCCGCCCGCCCGCCACACGGCACCTCATCGCACCACCGCGCACCACGCACCGCCCACCGCCCGCCCCGGCACCAGCCCCGAGGGAGACCACCGTGCAGGACACCTACCGCATCGCGATCGGCGCCGACGACGCCGGGATCGTCATGAAGGAGGCGATGACCGCCTACCTCACCGAACACGGCTATCCGGTCACCGATATGAGCGCCACCGCCGCCGAGGACTACCCGGACGTCGCCGAACGCGTGGCCCGGAGCGTCGCCCGCGGGGAGCACGAGCGTGCCGTACTGATCTGCGGTACCGGCATCGGTATGGCCATCGCCGCCAACAAAATTCCCGGCATCCGCGCCGCGCAGATCCCCGACAGCTACAGCGCCGAGCGCGCCCGGAAGTCCAACGACGCGCAGATCGCCTGCTTCGGCAATCGCACCATGGGCGTGGAGGCCGCGCTGGTGTGCCTACAGCACTGGCTGGTCTCCGAATTCGCGGGCGGCGGTTCCGCGCCCAAGGTCGAGAAAATCAAGGAGGTGGAATCGCGCAACCTGCGCGCGGCGTGAGCCCGCGACCCCGCTCCCGTCCACCGCCCGTCCGCCCGTCCGCCCGTCCGCCAACTTCCCGCCCGCCAACCTCCCGTTCCCTCTCGCGTCTCCTCTCGCGTCTCCTCTCGCGTCTCCTCTCACATCTCCTCTCGCGTCTCCTCTCCCGAAAGGCGGTACCGCCCATGCGTGCAGTTGTCCTCGAGGAACCGCACCAGCTGTCCGTCAGCACCGTCGCGGACCCCACGCCCGGCCACGGCGAGGTCGTCGTCAAGGTCACCGCGGCCGGTCTGTGCGGTACCGATGTGCACATGCTGGCGGGTGAGTTCGGGCCGACGCGCTATCCGGTGATCCCCGGGCACGAGTTCTCCGGCGAGATCGTCGCGGTGGGCGCGGGTGTCACGGAGTTCGCCGAGGGCGACGCGATCGCCGCCGACCCGGCGATCTACTGCGGCTCCTGTCACTTCTGTGCCCTCGGCCGCGGCAACCTCTGTGAGCAGTGGGGGACCATCGGCATCACCGTCAACGGTGCCTGCGCCGAGTACGTCAAGGTGCCGGCGCGCAACTGCTACCGGCTACCGGAGACCGTCGCGCTCGCCCATGCCCCGCTGATAGAGCCGCTGTCGACCATCGTGCGCGGCTTCGACCTCGTCGCCCCCAAGCTCGGCGACCACTTCCTGATCTACGGCGCGGGCACCATGGGCCTGCTCTACCTCCAGGTCGCCCAACGGGCCGGCGCCGCCTCCGTCTCCGTCGTCGATCTGAACGAGGACCGGCTGGCCGTGGCCCGCAAGCTCGGTGCCGATGCCGTCGCCACCGGCGCGGACGCGCTGGCCGCCGCCCACCCGCGCGGCTGGGAGGTGGTCACCGACTGCACCGGCAACATCCGGGCCATCGAGGACGGACTCACCCGGCCCGTCCGCGGCGGCACCTTCCAGCAGTTCGGCTGCGCGCCCGACCAGGAGGAGGCGCGGTTCTCGCCGTTCCGCATCTACAACGACGAGATCCGGATCGTCGGCAGCATGGCGATTCTGCACAGCTACGGCCGCGCCGTGGAACTTCTCGGCAAGGGCTTCATCGACTCCGAAACCATGATCACGCACCGCTTCGGGCTCGACGAGTACGCCACGGCGCTGAAGACCTTCCAGCAGGGCTCCGGCCGCAAGCTTCAGATCGTCCCGAACGGGCCGCTCACCTGAACCCGACCTCGGCGAGGGCGGCCGCCGCGGCCCGTGGGCCGGGCCCGGCGGGGACGGCCTCGGGGCGACGGGTCAGCCGTCGCCCAGCGCCACCACCTCCGTGCCCGCCAGCAGAAAGGCGCCGACGCCGAAGTCGGCGGTGGAGTCGTAGGTGACCGGCTGACTGGATTCCGGCCGGTCACCGACGTTCTGCACATAGCCGAGGAAGCCGTCGGGGTGCACGGCGGTGTCCACCATGGCGTTCCACGCCCGCGCCACGACCGGACGATAGCGGTCGCGCGGGACGAGCCCGGCACGCAGCGCATACGCCGTCCCGTAGGTGAAGAAGGCGGTGCCACTGGTCTCCGGACCGGACAGATGCGCGGCATCGGCGAGGTTCACATTCCAGAACCCGTCGGACCGCTGGACGGCCCGGAGCGCGGCCAGTTCCCTGACCAGGGTGGCGCGGTAGACGCGGACCGGGGCGAAGGTGTCGGGGAGGACGGCGAGCACCTTGACGTGGGCGGCGGCCACCCAGCCGTTGCCGCGGGACCACAGGACGGGTCTCCCGTTGGGGGACGAGATGCCGCCGGGCAGGAACCGCTTGTCGCGGTACCACAGGCCGCTGCCGGGGTCGTAGAGGCCGGGGCCGCCCTCGGCGCTCTTGGTGTGGGTGTAGAGCGCGTGCATCGCGTCCCAGTAGGCGGGGTCGGCCCGCAGCGCGCCGAGCCGGGCGAACGGCGGCATCGCCATGTGCAGCGCGTCGTCCCACCACCAGTCGTCGTGCCGCTCGGCCGAGGTGGCGACCATGCGGCGCAGGGAGTCCTCAATGGCGGCGATCTTGGCCGGATCCGGTGCGGTGTCCAGCGCATGGAGATCGAGGTAGGCCTGGCCCGCGCAGTGGTCATCGGCGTGACGGGTGGTGACACCGTTGTGCAGCCCGTACGCATGGCGCTCCGCCCAGCCGCGCGCATAGGCGAGGTAGCGGGGCTCGCGGGTGAGGCGGTGCAGGGCCAGCAGTCCGCTGAAGAAGGTGGCACGGGCCCACTGGTTGTCCCCGGGGTCGGCGTGCGCACCGATCCAATGGTCGGCGACCCGGCGCAGTACGGCGACGGTCTCGGCGCGGGCCGGCAGCCGGTCGGCGGGGCGGCGGCCCGGCGCGGCGGCGGCCGGGCGGGCGGACAGCGCGGCGCCGGCCGTCAGTGCGGCGCCGGTGGCGAGGAATTGCCGACGTTCCATGAACACACCCCTCAGCAACGGAAGTTCAGGCATCAGGCATACGGGCTCACTGCCGTCAGGCCCTGCTTGTTACGGACACACGGCCACTCATGTCCGGTCACTCATGTCCGGTCACTCATGTCCGGTCACTCATGTCCGGTCACTCATGTCCGGTCACTCATGTCCGATCATTCGCGTCCGGTCATTCACGTACGGACATTCATGTACGCGAACAACGTTCCTTCACGTGATGTGCAGCGAGGACATGGTGGCAGCCAACTCCCGGATGCGGAAGGGGGGTTCGGGAGACCCGTAGGGCTCGCGACCGACCGGTAGCGCGCCGGAACGGGCTTGTCCCGAGCGGCGGCGCCGCTCACCCGGACCGTGGTTTCCAGCAGCCGCCCCGGAAGCAGAACTGACGAAATATCCCTCCGGCGTTGCCTCGACGCCTTTATGGCATTACCTTTGACGCCGTGACTACCGGGTCGGCCATGTGCCATGAGCGAGTGAGTTTCCCGGTCACCACGTGACCGCGAGGCGGGCGACCAGAGGCCCGCCCCTCCTCTCCTCCACTGTTCGCGCGTTCCGCGCAATTCGTCTGCTGAGCGATTTCTCCTGCACGCGCACCGCGCTTGCCGGATTATCCCGCCCGCACGCGCCTTTTCGCTTCCTTCTCTCCGCACCACGGTCGAGTTCCGTCGACCGCGGTCCATGCGCCCTGCCCACCGAGCGGTTCTTCGCTCGTCGATGGGGCTTTGCCGCCATGCCCGCGTACCTCCGCGGGCCCCTCTGCCTTCATCCATCCTGGAGAAAACACCGAATATGCCGATCGATTTCAACCGACAGATCATCGAGGAGTTCCGTGCCCACGGCGGACGCGTCGGCGGCCCCTTCGAGGGCGGCCGCCTGCTTCTGCTGACCACCGTCGGCGCACGGTCGGGCGCCCCGCACACCACCCCGCTCGGCTACCTTCCCGACAGCGGCGGACGCGTCCTGGTCATCGCCTCGGCCGCGGGCGCACCGAAGCACCCGGCCTGGTTCCACAATCTGGTCGCCCATCCCCGCGTCACGGTCGAGGCAGGTGTCTTCACCTACGAGGCGCAGGCGATTGTCCTGGAGGGCGCCGAACGCGACCGCGCTTTCGCCCGCGCGGCCGAGACCGATCCCGGATGGTCGGAGTACCAGGCCAAAACGGATCGCATTCTTCCGGTGGTGGCCCTGGAGGAAATCTCCGCCGGTCCGCCGAATATCAGGGCCGACTCACCGGGCGCCGCGCTCAAGGCCGTGCACGACGGATTCCGGCGGGAACTCGCCCTCATCCGCAAGGAAATAGCGGAATCGGGCCCCGGTCTCGGCGTCCAGCTCCGGGTGAATTGCCTGGCCCTCTGCCAGGGGCTGCACAACCATCACACCGGTGAAGATGCCGGAATGTTTCCGATGCTCGGCCGGCATCACCCCGAACTCGCTCCGGCGCTGGAGCGGATGCAGCAGGAACACGAGAAACTCGCGGTCCTCCTCGACGCACTACAACAGGCCATCTCCACCGAGAGCGCGGATCCCCGGTCGGTGCTCGCCGAGGTCGAGCGTCTCACGGAGGAGGTGGAGAGGCATCTGACCTATGAGGAGGAGCAGTTGATTCCCGTCTTCGACGGTTCGGCCTGCTGAACCGAGGCGGCCACGGGCGGGGTACGGCGTTCAGATCGCACCGTCGTGCCCCGCCCAGTACGGGTCCCGCAGCCGCCGTTTGAAGAGCTTCCCCGACTCGTCGCGCGGCAGCAGCTCCTCGAAGACCACGGCCCGGGGGACCTTGTACCCGGCGAGCCGCTCACGGACATGGGCGCGTACCGCCTCGGCGCTGAGCCGCATGCCGGGTTCGGTCTCCAGATGGGCGGCGAGAACCTCGCCGAACTCCTCGTCGGGGATACCGAAGACGGCCACGTCCCGGATCCCGTCGAGGGCGAGCAGACAGCCCTCGATCTCCGCGGGGTAGATGTTGACGCCCCCGGAGATGACCATGTCGTTCCGGCGGTCGCTGAGGTGGAGATAGCCCTCCGCGTCGAGGTGGCCGATGTCTCCGATGGTGACGTAGCCGGGCAGGCCCGGGGCTTCCATGGCGGCGCGCCGGTCGGGGTCGCCCAGGTAGGTGAAGCGGGGCCAGCCGTCGCCGGGTTTGAGGTAGATGTCGCCGGTGGCGCCGGCCGGCAGCGGCTTTCCGTCGGGGCCGAGGACCGCGACCCCGCAGGTGCCGGTGGCCCGTCCGACGGTGCCGGGGTGGGCCAGCCACTCCGCGCTGTCGCACCAGGTCACGGCGCCGGTCTCGCTGCCGCCGTAGTACTCCCGCAGTACCGGCCCCAGCCAGTCGATCATGGCGTGTTTGATATGCGGCGGGCAGGGCGCCGCGGCGTGCACCACGGAGGTGAGCGAGGACAGGTCGTAGCGCTCGCGGATGTCCTTGGGCAGTCGCAGCAGCCGGACGAACATCGTGGGCACGACCTGCACCTGCTCGATGCGGTGCTGTGCGATCAACCGCAGGAATTCCTCGGCGTCGAAGCGCGGCATGAGGGTGATGTCCAGCCCGGCCGCGAGGGCGAGGACGGCGTGCTGGCTGGGAGAGGCGTGGTAGAGCGGGGCGGGGATGAGCGTACGGCCGCCGGGGGCGACGGCGAAGTGCTCCAGGAACAGCCGCACGCCCTCTTCGAGCCGGTCCGGGGAGACGGGGTCGCGCAGAACTCCCTTGGGCCGCCCGGTGGTTCCGGAGCTGTAGATGACGGTGGGCGGGCGCTCGCCGGCGGCCTGCCCCAGCGGTGCGTAGCCTTCCAGCCACCGGTCGAGCAGCGGGTGTGCCCCTGAGGGCGGTGGTGCGGTGAACCCGCAGGCGGCCGCGACACCGGCGGGAACGGCGGCCTCGACGATCCGTACGCCGTCGGGGAGCACGGCGGTCACGGCGTCCAGCAGGTCGGTGTGCGCAAAGACGACCTTGCTGCCGCTGTCGGTGAGCACATGCCGTAGGTCGTCATGCCGGAAGTGCCAGTTGACGGGCACCGCCGAGGCGCCCAGCAGGGCGGCCCCTGCGGTGATCTCCAGATGGGCGGGCTCGTTGCGCAGCACCACCGCGATCCGGTCGCCGGGCTCGACTCCCGCGTCCTGGAGCCCGGTGGCGATCCGTGCCGCACGGTCGAGGAAGGACGGGTAGTCGCGTTCATGGCCCGCGCAGCGGATCGCCGGGGCACCGGCGACGGATGGGGCGACGGCTTCCATGGTGCCTCCAGTGAGTGGCGACCGGACCGCTCATTGAACCGGCAAGTCCGCTGGTTTTCCAGGGCGCTGACTTTGCGTCAAGGTGCCGTGGCCGTCGGCCGTGCCTATCTCGGCCACCCGGCCCCCACACCCGCTTAGGTCCGAGGTCTCATAGCCCATCGCTCGCCAACACTCCCAACTGCGGCCCACTTTGCGCAAGGTGCTCCGATGTTTGTCGCGTCCGGGGTCTTCCGGTCCCGGTGCCGGCGCTGCACCATGCGGGATGGCACAGGAGGCACGTACGTGACCAACTGACCCGAGGAGCGAGCGATGCACAGCCGCACAAGACCGTTCCGGTTGCTGGGACTCATGGGGGTGCTGGGCGCCCTGCTGCTGACCGCCGGCGCCCCCGGGGCCGCCGCGAAGCCCCCGCCACGGCCCGCCGCCGGCCCCGGCACCAACCACGCGACCGACGATCCCTTCACCTCGTCGCGCACCTCCTGGTGGCGCCAGGACCGCTTCGGGATGTTCATCCACTTCGGCGCGTACTCGAACCTGGAGGGCGAGTACACCCGGCCCGACGGCACGGTGTGCCGCAACGCGGAGTGGATCAAGCGCGAGTGCCGGATCCCGGACGAGGAGTACGAGAAGCAGGCCGCCACCTTCAACCCGTCCGCCTTCGACGCCAAGGCGATCGTCCGGGCCGCCAAGGACGCCGGTCAGCGCTACATCGTCATCACGTCCAAGCACCACGACGGCTATGCGATGTGGCCGACGAAGCAGAACACCTGGAACCTGCGCGACCACTCCTCCTTCGACCCGCACCGCGACATCCTCGCCGAGCTGAAGCAGGCCGCCGACGCCGCCGGGATCAAACTCGGCTTCTACTACTCGATCTGGGACTGGCACGATCCGGACTTCGCCGGTCCGGCGACCTTCCCGCGCTACAAGAAGCGGATGTACGCCCAGCTCAAGGAGCTGGTCGACCATTACGACCCGGCGCTCTTGTGGTTCGACGGCGAGTGGGACGCGGACAACCCCACCAACCGCTGGTCACGCCAGGACGGCGCCGACCTCCAGGCGTACCTGCACGGCCTGAACCCCGGCCTGATCGTCAACAACCGGGTCGGCAAACGCGAGGTGGTCGACGGCGACTTCGGCACGCCGGAGCAGGAGATCCCCACGGAGCCGGTCGACGGGCAGCTGTGGGAGAGCTGTATGACGCTCAATGACCACTGGGGCTTCGCCAAGTACGACACCAACTGGAAGCCGGCGGCGACCGTGGTGCGCAATCTGCTGGATGTGGCGAGCCGCGGCGGCAACTATCTGCTCAACGTAGGCCCCGACAAGCTCGGGCGCATCCCGCAGCCGTCCGTCGACCGGCTGCGCGAGACCGGCCGGTGGCTGGGCGCGCACGGTCAGGGCGACGCGGTCCACGGGGCCGGGCACACCGGGCTGGTGGCGGACCCGTCCTGGGGCGCGGTCTCCCGCCGGGGCAACGAGCTGTATGCCTCCGTCACCTCCTGGCCGGCCGCCGGAGCATCCCTGCACCTCACCGCCAAGGGGCGGTTCGAGATCACCGCGGCCCGGGTGCTCGGCAGCTCCCAGCAGGTGAAGGTCACTCCGGCCGGTGACGGCTTCGACCTCACCCCGTCCGGTGCGGCCACCAGTCCGCTCGCCAGCGTCATCCGGCTCACGATCAAGCCGCCGGCCGCGGCGCCGGCCGGCACCGGCAAGGGGCTGACGGCACAGAGCTGGACGAACGGCTCCTTCTCCGGCCCGCCCGCGGTGACCGCTGTCGATCCGACGGTGAACAAGTCCTACCGCTTCGACGGATCGCCGGATCCGTCGATCCCCGCCGATCACTTCAGCACCCGCTGGACCGGCAGTATCCAGCCGCGCTTCGACGAGACCTACACCTTCACCACGGTCTCCGACGACACCGTGCGGCTGTGGATCGACGGCAGACCGGTGATCGACAGCGCCACCCCGCACGGGCCGAAGGCCGACAAGGGCACCGTCACCCTGAAGGCCGGTCACCGGCACAGCATCCGGATCGACTACACGGAGCAGACCGGTGAGGCCCATATGAAGCTGCTGTGGTCCAGCCCGAGTCAGCCCCAGCAGATCGTGCCGCAACGTCAGCTCTACGCCGACTGACCCGACTGACCCGGCCGTCCTGGCCGTCCTGGCCGTCCTGGCCGTCCGCGGCTGTATGCGGCCGTATGCACGGTGCCGACCGGTGGGTGGGGAGTGGGGAGAGCCCCGCCCACCGGTTGGGCCGTTCGGGTCAGGCCGAGCCCCCGGGGCCGTCGGGTGAGCGCCATGCGCCAAGGCGCCGTTGTCCGTGCCCGCTCCTATTCTCGGGGAGCATGAACCACGACGAGATCCTGCGGACCCATGGCGAGGCCCTGGCGCTCTTCGGCACGCGGGTGCATGCCGTCCGCGACGACCAGTGGGACGGCCCGACGCCGTGTACGGCATGGTCGGTGCGCGATCTGGTGAACCACCTCACCGCCGAACAGCTGTGGGTGCCCCGCCTGGTGCGCGACGGCGCGACGATCGCGGACGTCGGTACGGAGTATGACGGCGAGGTGCTCGGGGAGGATCCGGCGGCGGCCTGGGACCGCGCGGCGGTGGCCGCCGTCGCGGCGTTCTCGGAGCGCGGTGCGCTGAACCGCACGGTCCAGCTGTCGTACGGCTCCGGTCCGGCCGATGCGTACTGCACCCAGATGATGGCCGATGCGGTGGTGCACGCCTGGGATCTGTCCCGTGCGATCGGCGCCGATGAGCGGCTGCCCGGCACTCTGGCGCGGGCGGCGCTGTGTGAAGTGGAGCCGTACGCCTCGGGGCTCAATGCCTCCGGGCTGTTCGCCGCTGCGGTGGAGCCGCCGGCGGGCGCCGACGAGCTCACCCGGCTGCTGTGTCTGCTCGGGCGCCGGCCCTGACCGCGGAAGGAGGAGGCCCACGGGTCAGAGACGGCGCCCGAGCGATCCGTCGATTCAGTCGATGCCGCGGAAGATATTCGGTTCGGCGGGATCGTCGTCACAGCCCGCGAGGCGCACGGGAGCGCAGCGGTCCCAGGCTTCCAAATTGCGGACTTCCTTGATCCGACCGGGCCGCTCGCCCTGCTTCAAACGGGGCTGCTTGTGTTGAGCCTTGTGCAATGCCACCACGCACTCCTTCTTCAGAGGTATTGGATCCGACGCGGTGGCGCCTTGTTCACAAACCGGGAGGTCAGCCAAGGTTTGTGGCGTTCCCGCGACGGGCCAATGGTGTTGGCGTCTCCCAGAAAGGTCGTCCGTCGCCCCTCAGAGTAACGACGCCGCACTCCGCGCGCTCGACGTTTTCCGTCGACATAGGCACGCCATCGGAAGGTGCGGATACAGCGCCCAAGGGCGGCGGGGAAAACGGGTGAAATGTGTGATGCACGTCACTCACTCCAATGGCCCTCAGGTTGCTGCATTCGCCCCGATCCCTACGCTGGAGAGTGAGCGGGGGATCTCCCCTGCGTCGCCGCGCGCCATGCCGCAGGGCAGGCGGCGGCAGTGCTACCCATGGGCGGGTGGCATGGTTCTCGGATTCCGGATACTGGCTGGGGCGGCTGGTCTTCCAGCGCATGCTGGCCGTTCTCTATGTGGTCGCGTTCCTTGCGGCAGCCCGGCAGTTCCGGGCCCTCATCGGGGCGCGCGGCATGCTGCCGGTGCCCGAGTTCCTCGCACGGGTCACGTTCCGCGCGGCGCCCTCGGTCTTTCACTGGCACTACTCGGACCGCTTCTTCGCGCTGTGGTCGTGGGGTGGGGCGCTGCTGGCCGCGGCCGTGGCGGCAGGGGCGGCAGATGCTGTCCCGCTGTGGGCGGCGATGCTGCTGTGGGCCGTGCTGTGGGCGATGTATCTGTCGATCGTGAATGTCGGGCAGACCTGGTACAGCTTCGGCTGGGAATCGCTGCTGCTGGAGGCGGGCTCGCTCGCGGTGTTCCTCGGCAATGCCGGGATCGCTCCCCCGGTGCCGGTCATGTGGCTGCTGCGCTGGGTGCTGTTCCGGGTGGAGTTCGGGGCCGGGCTGATCAAGATGCGCGGCGACCACTGCTGGCGGGATCTGACCTGTCTGTACTACCACCACGAGACCCAGCCGATGCCCGGCCCGTTGAGCTGGTTCTTCCACCATCTGCCGGCGCCCCTCCACCGGGTCGAGGTGGCCGCCAACCATGTCGCGCAACTCGCCTTCCCCGTCGTGCTCTTCACTCCGCAGCCGATCGCCGGATGGGCCGCGGTCGCGATGGTCGTCACCCAGCTGTGGCTGGTGCTGTCCGGCAACTTCGCCTGGCTGAACTGGGTGACCATCGCGCTCGCCATGTCGGCCGCCGCCCCGCTGTGGGGGAAGCCGTCCACGCCGCTTCCCCCGCCCCCCGTGTGGTTCGAGGTCCTGGCCCTCCTCGCCACGGCCGGGGTCCTCGTGCTCAGCTACCGCCCGGCGCGCAATCTGCTGACCCGGCGGCAGATGATGAACACCTCCTACGAGTCGCTGCATCTGGTCAATTCCTACGGCGCGTTCGGCAGCATCACGCGAGTCCGCCGGGAGATCGTCGTGGAGGGGACGGCGGACGCGGTGACCGGGCCGGACACGGTCTGGCTTCCGTACGAATTCCGCGGAAAGCCCGGCGAGGTACGACGGCTGCCCCGCCAGTACGCGCCGTATCACCTGCGACTGGACTGGCTGATGTGGTTCGCCGCCCTGTCACCGGCCTATGCGCGGGCGTGGTTCGTGCCGTTCGTGGCGCGGCTGCTGGAGAACGACCGGGACACGCTGCGGCTGCTGCGCGGCAATCCGTTCCCCGATCTGCCGCCGGCCCGGATCAGGGCCCGGGTCTTCCGTTACCGCTTCACGACCTGGCGGGAACTGCGGGAGACCCGAGCGTGGTGGCATCGCAGCGAGGAGCGGGAGTTTCTGGCGCCGATGGCGCGGTCAGCTCTGCACGGAAGGCGATGACCATGTCGCGGGCGTGGCGCAGGCCGATGCGCGCGAACTCCGATTCCAGGAAGCCGAGTTCGGCCAGGGTCTCGTCGCGGTCGCGGCCGAGGCGGGCACGGGACTTGGCGAGCCCGAGCCGGGAGAGCGCCACCCCGCGGGGCTCTTGCATCTCGCGGAACTCCCGCAGCGAGAGGGTGTACGTCTCGCGCGCCGACTCGTAACGGCCCGCCCGGTAGAACACGTTGGCGCGCATCTTGTGGTTGTACGCGAGCGCGCTGGCCAGGTCCATGGTGCGGCAGATGGTCTCCGCCTCGGACAGCAGGTCCAGCGCCCGGTCCGTCTGGCCCTGTACGGACAGGACGTCGGCGACGCCGCGCAGCGACCAGGCGCGCCCGCGGAAGTCGTCCGCCTCGGCGGCGATGCGGACGGATTCCTCGAACAGCTCCAGGGCCTTGTCGTAGCCGCCGGTGTTGCGGTGCATCTGGGCTATCCCGGACATCGCCCAGACCATGTGCCGGGCCTCGCCGTGCGCCCGGCCCTGTGCGAGCAACTGCTCGTGGAGCTCGGCGACCGCGGCGTAGTCGCCCTGTATGCGGCCCGTCTCGGCGAGTCCGGCGAGCGAGTAGCCGTGGGCGAGGCGGTCACCGCTGCCGTCGGCCAGCGCGACGGCATGGGTGAGCAGCCGGCGGGCGAACGGCAGGGACCCGCACTGCCGGGCCAGGGTGCCGCCGCTCCACAGCGCCCAGGCCATGGCGCCCCGGTCACCGGCCGTGCGGGCACTGCGGTAGCTCTCCCGCCAGGCGTCGCCCGCATCCGCCACCCGTCCCAGCCGCCGGTTGGCCTCGGCGACCGCGAGCGCGGCCCGGGACCGCTCCAGTGCGGTGCCGGCGTCGGCGTGTGCGCGGCTCGCCGTCGCCAGCACCTCCTCGTAGGAGGAGTTCACGCTCAGTGCCGCACCCAACTCGCCCTGATATTCCGGGGCGAATGCCTTGCCGTACATATATCCGTGGCCTCTCGATCATCTTTCTGCCTTGATCAAAAAACTACGAGCAGTGAGGGGTGCGGCGAATCAGTCCGCGTATGGGTTGTGTTGTACGACTCGAGTGCTACGGAGGGGGGTGGTGGTCATCATGAGGATGTAGGGGGATGTCAGGGTCACCCGGCCGTTCCCTCGTGCCGCCCTTGCGTGGCACGGCCCGCAATCCGGGTTGCCTCGCTTGCCGGAGCGGGGCAGGGCGGGCCACCCTGCTGGCACGACCACGACCACGACCACGACCACGACCACGACCACGACCACGACCACCCGATCACGGACCACTGATCTCCGAGCACCGAGGTGTGGCATGAGCGCAGCAGGCAGGGGAACGCAGGCCGGGACAGGGATCGATCGCAGGCGGTTCCTCGGCACCGTCGCGGCGGGGCTTGCCGCGACCGGCGGGGTGGGGCTGCTGGCGATGGGGGATTCGGCGCCCGCGCACGCCACCCGCCGTTCCACCCCCCGTCCCCCGCGGCGCCCGCGCCGCGACCGGCCGCTCTTCCTGGGGACCTACACCTCGGCAGCGGGCGGCGGGAACGGCGTCGGACTCGGTACGTACGACACCGTCACCGGCCGGATCACCGCCACCGGGGTCGTGGCCGGGGTCGCCGACCCCTCCTACCTCGCACTGGCCCCGTCCGGCCGTACCCTCTACGCGGTCGACGAGCAGCAGCAGGGCGCGGTGACCGCGATGGCGCCGGCACCGGACGGCCCGCCCACGGTGCTGGGCACCCGGTCCACCGGCGGCGCCGGGCCCTGCCATCTGTCGGTGCATCCCAGCGGGCGCTGGCTGCTCACCGCCAACTACCTCTCCGGCAGCGTGGCCGTGCATCCGCTCGACCGCGCCACCGGCGCCCTGGGCGAGCGCACGGACCTGGTCACCCACTCCAGCCCGCCGCCCGGACCCGGCCAGGACGGGCCGCATGCCCACCAGATCATCACCGCCCCGGACGGCCGGCATGTGCTGGCGGTCGACCTCGGCAACGACACCGTCTACACCTACCGGCTGGACGGGACGGCCGGGAAACTCACCCAGATGGCGTATGCCACGCTGCGGCCCGGCGCCGGACCCCGGCATCTGACGTTCCACCCCTCGGGCGCCTTCGCGTATCTGGCGAACGAGGTCGACAACACGGTCGTGGTCTGCCGCTACGACCGCCGAAGCGGGCGGCTGACGCCCGGTATGCCGCAGTCCACGGGTACCGGTCCGGGCACCAGCTATCCGGCGCAGATCCTGGTCACCCGGGGCGGCCGCTTCGCCTTTCTCACCAATCGCGGTCACAACAGCCTCACCCGTTACGCCGTGGAGGCGGCGGGGGCACGGCTGCGGCTGCTGGACACCGTGCCGGTGGGCGGGGACTTCCCCCGGCAGATCGCCTTCTCACCGGATCAGCGCTGGCTGTTCGCGGCGAACCAGAAGTCGGGATCAGTCACGGTGTTCGCGGTGGACGCCCGGACCGGGGCGCTGCGCAGTGCGGGCGCACCGTTCGCGGCGCCGGTCCCGGTGTGCGTCCTGCCGCTGTGAGCCCGGCGCACGGGCCGGCACGGCACCTAGGGACGTGTCTTTCGGATCACTCCGGGGCCGCGACGCCCGGCACGGCCTGATCCGGGCTGATCCGAAAGACACGCCCTAGCCTGCTGAAACACTGCGGCAACAGCGCCGCATGGTTGGCCGATTAGCGTCGCCTCCCATGAGCACGGGAACGGTACGGGACGACAGCACCGCGAGGACCGGGACGCCGACGGCGCCGGGCGGCCTTCAGCAGGGACTCAAACGCCGCCATATGCAGCTGATCGCGCTGGGCGGGGTCATCGGGGCCGGGCTGTTCGTCGGCAGCGGGGTGGTCGTACGGTCCACCGGTCCGGCCGCGGTGCTGTCGTTCCTGGCGGCCGGCGTGCTCACCGTACTGATCATGCGGATGCTGGCCGAGATGACCGTCGCCCGTCCGGCGCTGGGGTCGTTCTACGCCCACGTCCGCGAGACCCTGGGGCTGCGTGCGGGCTTCACGGTCGGCTGGCTGTACTGGTACTTCTTTGTGATCGTGGTCGCCGTCGAGGCGGTGGCCGGCGGCCGGATCGTCCAACTGTGGCTCCCCGGCGTCCCGTTGTGGGCGGTCAGTCTGGTCCTGATGGCGCTGCTGACGGCGACCAACATGGTCTCGGCCCGGTCCTACGGCGAGTTCGAGTACTGGTTCTCGTCGGTGAAGGTCCTGGCGATCGTGGTGTTCCTCTTTCTCGGCGCGCTGTACGTGCTGGGCCTGTGGCCGGACGCCCCCGGCGGGCTGGGCCATCTGACCGCGCACGGCGGGTTCGCGCCCGAGGGCGTCGGCGCGGTGCTCACCGCCGTCGTGCCCTGCATCGGGTTCTTCACCGGCGCGGAGATCGTGACGATCGCGGCCGCCGAGTCGGTCGAACCGGAGCGGGCGGTGGCGGACGCGATCCGCTCGATCGTGCTGCGGGTGGTGGCGTTCTATGTGCTGTCGATCTTCCTGGTCGTCACGGTGGTGCCCTGGACGTCGAAGGCGATCGAGGTGAGTCCGTACGCGGCGGTGCTGGACCGGCTTGCGGTACCCGCGGCCGGCACGGTCATGAACGCCCTGGTGCTGATCGCCGTGCTGTCCTGCCTGAACTCCGCGCTCTACACGTCCTCCCGGATGCTGTTCGCGCTGACCCGTAACGGGGACGCGCCACGCGGATTCACCAAGGTCAGCGCGAGCGGGGTACCGCGACGGGCACTGCTGGCGGGGACCTCGGCCGGCTATCTGTCGGTGATCGCCGCCTGGATCTCGCCCGATGTCGTCTTCCAGTTCCTGATCAACTCCTATGGCGCCATTGCCCTGTTCGTCTATCTGGCGATCGCGGTCGCACAGGTACGGATGCGGCGGAAGCTGGAGCATACGGAGCCGGAGCGGCTGACGCTGAAGATGTGGCTGTTCCCGTGGCTGAGCTGGGTGACCATCGCGCTGATGGCAGTGGTGATCGGGGCGATGGCGTTCCTGCCGGACAGCCGGTCGCAGTTCTGGCTGAGCCTGCTGACGGTGGCCGTGGTGCTGACGGGGTACGAGCTGCGCCGCAGGAACGGCCCGGCGGCCGGCCCGCCGCGGCCGCAGGACGCGGGTGCGGAGGACTCGGAGGAGGAAGAGACGGAGCCCCGGAAGCGCACCACCTCGTCATCGGACGTCTAGCGCGTCATCGGACGTCCAGGCCGTCATCGGACGTCTGGACCGCACCCTGTCGTCGATACCCCTAGGTCGTACCCCTAGGGGGAAACGTCCCCTAGGGGGCGTCCGGCAGGTCGTGGTGGAGCTCGGCGGTCAGGGCGTCCAGGGTTTCCAGCCGCTCGGCGGAGTCGGCCATCAGTCCGGCCGCCGCGACGAGGATCAGCTCGGTGACGGCCACCTCGTGGGTGAGCGGCGCGATCGGCCCGGCCGCTTCGCGGGGCAGCCGGACGAGCACCTCGGCCTGGTCGGCCAGGGGTGATTCCCAGGCGTCGGTGACGAGGACCAACCGGGCGCCGCGCGAACGGGCCGCACGGACGAATGCGGCGGTGCTGTGCGCGTACCGGCGGAAGTCGTAGGCCACGATCAGATCCGACGGGCCCAGATCCACCAGCACCCGGGCCCGGGCGGCAGCGGTGTCCGGCACACGGGCCACGCCCGGACGGAGGCCTGCCAGCTGCCGGACGAGGTAGTCGGCGGCCAGTTCACTCAGCGAACCGCCCACACCCCACACTCGACCGGCCTCGGCCAGGAGCCCCCCGATACGGGCGAGCAGCGGCTCGGTCGCCGCGGCCAGCGTGCTGTCCAGCCCGGCGCGCAGCTCCTCCGCGGCCCGATGGGTGATCGCCGGCTCTTCGCGCGGGGCCGTCGTCACGAACTCCCGCAGCCGCGACCGGTCGTGCTCGCGCGCGTGGTCGCGGACCGCGGCCTGGAAATCGGCGAAGCCGTCCCAGCCCAGCCGGTGGAACAACCGGGAGGCCGTCGGGGGGCTGACCTGCGCGCGGTCCGCCAAGGCCCGCAGCGACCCCAGCGCGGCGAACGGATAGTCGTCCAGCAGCACCCGCACGATGGCCCGCTCGCCTCGCGGCAGCTCCGCGTACACCTCACTGAGCCGCGTCATCACTGGGTCCGTCGCCATAGTGCCGAATGTTACGCACCCCGGGCGCGGCCGTTCGAAGCGTTTCACCAGTCGCCCCCTCAGCGCGACAGTAGATCACGAGACGGTAACGAGATGACACGAACGTTTCGCCACATCACCACATCCAGCATTACAGTAACAATCGTGACTCCGTTCGTCCCTCTACCGGATCGGTGAGAACAGTGATCGCTTCCACCACGGCAGGCTCCCGCCACTGGCAGGGCCTGATCAACGCATACCGCCCCTGGCTGCCGGTCAGTGACAGCACGCCCGTCGTCTCCCTGCACGAGGGCAACACGCCGCTCCTGCGTGCCGAGCATCTGTCCGCCCTCACCGATTGCGAGGTGTGGCTGAAGGTCGAGGGCGCCAACCCCACCGGCTCGTTCAAGGACCGCGGCATCACCGTGGCCGTCAGCAAGGCCCTGGAAACGAGCCCGGACAACACGATCGTGTGCGCGTCGACCGGCAACACCAGCGCCTCGGCCGCCGCCTACGCCGCACGGGCCGGACTCCCGGCCGCCGTCCTGGTTCCCCGGAAAAACGTGGCGCTCGGCAAGCTGGCCCAGGCCGTCCGTTACGGAGCAAAGATCATCAAGGTCGACGGCTCCTTCGACGACTGTCTGCGGATCGCCCGGGAGCTTTCCGCGCATCACCCGGTCACCTTGGTCAACTCGGTCAACGACCACCGCCTCGCAGGCCAGCAGACCGTTGCCTTCGAGATCATCGACGCCCTGGGTGACGCCCCGGACATCCACTGCCTGCCCGTCGGCAACGCCGGCAACATCACCGCCATCTGGCGCGGCTACACCGCCTACGCCGCCGCGCACCTGTCCACCGGCCGCCCCCGGATGTGGGGCTTCCAAGCCGCGGGCGCGGCGCCCCTGGTCAACGGGGCCGTCGTCGCCCGGCCGCAGACCGTGGCCAATGCGATCCAGATCGGCAACCCCGCGTCCTGGGACGGGGCGGTCTCCGCGCGCGAGGAATCGGGCGGCCTGATCTCCGCCGTCACCGATGAACAGATCCTCAGCGCCTACCGGCTGCTCGCCCGGCGGGAGGGCGTCTTCGCCGAACCCGCCTCGGCCGCCGCCATCGCCGGTCTGCTCGCGGAACACGGCCGAGGACGGCTCGACGCCGGCCAGCGGATCGTCATCACGGTCAGCGGAAACGGCCTCAAGGACCCGGAGACCTCGATGCTGGGCGGCCATGAATCCGTCGAGACCTCGCCCCGCACCGCCGACGTCGCACAGGCCATGAATCTCACGGCGTCCTGACGCCTCGGCCGGCGGGCCGGCCCGGGAGGTGATCCATTACTTACTGCCGGTTTATGGCCCCTTTGGGAAGGATGGTGTGGCTTCACAACTGTCGCGTGCCTTGAGGCATCTGAGGAAGGACCCGCAGTGCACCTACTCGTCACCCCGGTATCAGTGGCCTTGCCCGCTTCGTCGGGCCATCGGGGCTGACCCGCCATGGCAACCTCCTCCCAGCTGCCCCCTTCGGTGACCGCGCCTCCGAAGCCCACCTGGAGTCCTGAGCCGCACGGCCGCCCCGCGCCGTGGTTGCGGCCGACCATCCGCATAAGGCTCGCGCTGCTGTACGGCGGCATGTTCCTGATGGCCGGCATCGTGCTGCTGACGATCATCTACATTCTGGCGGCCAACACCCTCAAGGAGGCCCCGGAGTTCAGAGTGTTCGGCAGCAACGTCCGGGTGGGCAACATCAGTTGTCCCGACCTGCCGTCGGTCGGGACGGTCGACGAGATCAACTCGGCGATCGGCACCTGCATCCGCGACCAGCGCGCCATGGCGCTGCACAGCTTCCTGAACCGTTCCCTGATCGCTCTGGTGGGT
>NZ_JAMJFM010000065.1:0-48296 GCF_023544705.1 Streptomyces sp. MCA2 | reverse complement strand
GGGCGAGTATCAGGCTCATCGCCTCGGCGCGCGTGGCGGCGTCACGCAGCTGGCCGCGCACGGCCGACGTCGTCGTCTTGGCACCGGGCTTGCGCACCCCGCGCATGGTCATGCACATGTGCTCGCACTCGATGACCACGATCACGCCGCGCGGCTCCAGGATCTCCATCAGCGAGTCCGCGATCTGCGTGGTCAGCCGCTCCTGGACCTGCGGACGCCGGGCGTACACATCGACCAGCCGGGCCAGCTTGGACAGGCCGGTGATCTTGCCGTCGGCGGACGGGATGTAGCCGACGTGTGCCACACCGACGAAGGGCACGAGGTGGTGCTCACAGCTGGAAACCAGCTCGATGTCCTTGACCAGCACCATTTCGTCATGGCCGAGGTCGAACGTGGTGGTGAGCACGTCCTCCGGCTTCTGCCACAGTCCGGCGAAGAACTCCTTGTACGCCCGTGCCACCCGCGCCGGCGTCTCCAGAAGGCCCTCGCGGTCCGGGTCCTCGCCCACCGCGATGAGCAGCTCGCGGACGGCGTTCTCGGCGCGCTTCTCGTCGAATGTCCCGATCTTGCCGTCGACGTCCAGCGTCACAGGGTCCGTCATGTGGTGCCTCGTTCCTTCTGCGCCCGCTCGAAATCGCGGTGGAATCGCGGAATGCCGCGCCCCCCAGGTTAAACCTGGGGGGCGCGGCATCTATTCCGGGGCCCGGGGCCTCGGGATCAGCTCTCGGGACGCTTGTCCTCGGGGGCTTCCGCCTTCTCCGTGGATACGGTGGCGGTCGTGGTCACCGAACCGTTGGCCGGAGCCAGCTCCCTCGGCGACAGCACCGGCGGGCGGCTGGAGGGCGTACGGCGCGAGGAGCCGGTCCACGCCGGGCGGGCCGGGCGCTTGACCACGTGCTTGAAGAGCTCGGCGATCTCCTCCTTGTTGAGGGTCTCCTTCTCCAGCAGCGTCAGCACCAGGTTGTCCAGCACATCGCGGTTCTCGACCAGGATCTCCCACGCCTCGTTGTGCGCGGTCTCGATGAGCCTCTTGACTTCCTCATCGACCAGCGCGGCGACCTCTTCCGAGTAGTCGCGCTGGTGACCCATCTCACGGCCCAGGAAGGGCTCGGAGTTGTCGGTGCCGAACTTGATCGCGCCGAGCCGCTCGGTCATGCCGTACTGCGTGACCATCGCGCGGGCCGTGGCGGTCGCCTTCTCGATGTCGTTCGCGGCGCCGGTGGTCGGGTCGTGGAAGACCAGCTCCTCCGCCGCACGCCCGCCCAGCATGTACGCCAGCTGGTCGAGCATCTCGTTGCGGGTGGTGGAGTACTTGTCCTCGTCGGGCAGGACCATGGTGTAGCCCAGGGCCCGGCCGCGGGACAAGATCGTGATCTTGTGGACCGGGTCGGAGTTCGGTGAGGCCGCCGCGACCAGGGCGTGTCCGCCCTCGTGGTACGCGGTGATCTTCTTCTCCTTCTCGGACATGATCCGGGTCCGCTTCTGCGGTCCGGCCACGACGCGGTCGATCGCCTCGTCCAGGAAGTGGTTGTTGATCAGCTTCTCGTCGCCCCGGGCCGTCAGCAGCGCGGCCTCGTTCAGGACGTTCGACAGATCGGCACCGGTGAAGCCGGGGGTGCGCTTGGCGACGGCCGAGAGGTCGACGTCCGAAGCGACCGGCTTGCCCTTCTGGTGGACCTTGAGGATTTCGAGACGGCCCTGGAGGTCCGGACGGTCGACGGCGATCTGCCGGTCGAAACGGCCGGGGCGCAGCAGCGCCGGGTCGAGGATGTCCGGACGGTTCGTGGCGGCGATCAGGATCACGCCGCCCTTCACGTCAAAGCCGTCCATCTCGACCAGGAGCTGGTTGAGGGTCTGCTCGCGCTCGTCGTGGCCACCGCCCAGGCCCGCACCGCGGTGCCGGCCGACGGCGTCGATCTCGTCGACGAAGACGATCGCCGGGGCGTTCGCCTTGGCCTGCTCGAAGAGGTCACGGACACGGGACGCACCGACACCGACGAACATCTCGACGAAGTCGGAGCCGGAGATCGAGTAGAACGGGACGCCCGCCTCGCCGGCGACGGCACGCGCCAGCAGCGTCTTGCCCGTTCCGGGCGGGCCGTACAGCAGCACGCCCTTGGGGATCTTGGCGCCGACGGCCTGGAACTTCGCCGGCTCCTGGAGGAACTCCTTGATCTCGTGGAGTTCCTCGACGGCCTCGTCCGACCCCGCGACGTCGGTGAACGTCGTCTTGGGGGTGTCCTTGGTGATCAGCTTCGCCTTCGACTTCCCGAAGTTCATCACCCGGGAGCCGCCGCCCTGCATCTGGTTCATCAGGAACAGGAAGACGACCACGATGAGGACGAAGGGAAGCAGCGAGAGCAGAACGTTGACGAACGGGTTCTGCTTCGACGGGGAGACGGTGTACCCGTCCTTGATCTCGCCGGTCTGGTACTTGGCCTGGAGGTTCTTGGCCACGTCGACGCCTTGGTCGCCGATGTAGCTCGCCTGGAGCTTGTTCGAGCCCTCAATCTTGTTGGAGCCCGACAGCTCGATCTTGATCTTGTTCTCGTCACCGGTCGTCAGCTCGGCGGATTTCACCTTGTTGTCAGCGATCGCCTTGACGACCTGACCGGTGTCCACCGTCTTGTAGCCGCCGGACGAGCCGACGACCTGCATCAACACGACCACGGCGAGGACGGCCAGCACGATCCACATGACCGGCCCACGGAAGTATCGCTTCACGTCCATCCATACGGAGCCGCTGAGGCCCCGTCCCTCCTGCCACAGTGAGGCACAACGCCCTTGGGAGGGCTGGTCGTGCGTACGGTGTATTACTGGCCCGAAAAAGAACTGCCTTCGGACGGTACCCCAGCATTGTCACCCGGCGCCTGCGCCGACGGTGAACATGCGGCCGAGGATTCCGTCCTCCCTGCTCCAACGGCGGAAGGCCCCGAAGGGTTCCCGCCGGCCCGCGACGGCAGGTCCGGGCCGCGCCCGGCCGCATCGGCCGGACGGGCACGGGGAGCGCCCTCAGCCGCCGTATACGTGCGGCGCGAGGGTACCGACGAACGGCAGATTGCGGTACTTCTCCGCGAAGTCGAGGCCGTACCCCACCACGAACTCGTTGGGGATGTCGAAGCCGATCCACTTCACGTCGATGGCGACCTTGGCCGCGTCCGGCTTGCGCAGCAGGGTGCAGACCTCCAGCGAGGCCGGCTCCCGCGAGCCGAGGTTCGACAGCAGCCACGACAGCGTCAGGCCGGAGTCGATGATGTCCTCGACGATCAGGACGTGCTTGCCCTTGATGTCGGTGTCGAGGTCCTTGAGGATGCGGACCACGCCGGAGGACTGGGTGCCCGCGCCGTACGACGACACGGCCATCCAGTCCATCGTGACGGGGGTGGACAGCGCGCGCGCCAGGTCCGCCATGACCATCACGGCGCCCTTGAGGACACCGACGATGAGCAGGTCCTTGCCCGCGTACTCCGCGTCGATCTTCGCGGCCAGCTCAGCCAGCTTCGCGTCGATCTCTTGCTTGCTGATGAGTACCGACTGAAGGTCGGAACCCATGTCCTTGTCGTCCACCCGTGCCACTCTCGCTCTGTTCGGTGTTCGCGTCAGTCGTGAGACTTCGGATGCGGGGCAGCGTCTGCGGCTCAGCCCTGCCGAATCACCAGTCTGCCACCCTGCCGTCGCACACCCACTCGCCCGGGGAGGTTGATGGCCCCCTGCCCCCTCCAGGCCGTGATCAGCCGGTCCACTTCCTCGATGTGGCGGGCGAAGAGCGAACCGGCCGGTGAGCCGGCGCCGATGACGGCCCGGCGCAGCACCCGGCGGCGCACCGCGGGGGGCAGCACGAACAGGGCGGCGATGTCGAGGGTTCCGGTGTCGTCGAGGACCGTGCCCTCCGCGTCGGCGGCCCAGGCGTCCAGGGCGTCGGCGTCGTCGCGGGAGAGCTGGGCGGTACGGGCGAGCGCCTCGACGACGCCCTTGCCGAGCGCCTTCTCCAGTGCGGGCAGCCCCTCGTGGCGGAGCCGTGAACGGGTGTAGGCGGGGTCGGTGTTGTGCGGGTCGTCCCAGACGGGCAGCGACTGGATCAGGCAGGCCTTGCGGGCGGTCTGGCGGTCCACGTCGAGGAAGGGCCGGCGGTAGCGGCCGTCCCTGCCGCTGGTCGCGGCCATCCCGGAGAGCGAGCGGGTCCCGGAGCCGCGGGCGAGACCGAGCAGCACCGTTTCCGCTTGGTCGTCGCGGGTGTGGCCGAGGAGGACCGCGGTGGCGCCGTGGCGCTCCGCGATGTCGTCGAGGGCGGCGTAACGGGCGTCGCGGGCGGCGGCTTCCGGCCCGCCCGACCCTCGCCCGCCACCACCCCGGTACGAGGCGCCGTGCGCCACCCTGTTCGGTTCGTTCACGTCGACGGCGACGACCTCGACGGGGTCCAGCCGCAGGCCCCGCAGCCGGAGGGCGACCTCGGCGGCGCGGAGGTCCGAGCCCTCCTGGAGGCCGTGGTCGATGGTGACGCCCCCGGCGCGGACCCCCAGCTTGGGGGCCTCGAAGGCGAGAGCGGAGGCGAGCGCCATCGAATCGGCGCCGCCGGAGCAGGCGACGAGCACGAGCGGGGGCTCGTGCCGGTCCTGGGTGCAGTGATGGGTGAGGACGTCGTGGAGTACGCGGCGGACCGCCAGGCGTATCGCGGCGACCGCTGGATGGGGACCCATGTCCGTTTCCAATCGTTCAGCTGGGGAGCCTCGGGCCGGTGAGGGCTTTCTCGTCACACAGAGTGCCTAGATGGTGACAGAGGCGAGCGGTTCCCCGAGCATTGCACGCCTATCCATCCGTATCGGTCCCTCAGACGGGTGATTGAAGGGGCGCTCTACTGCCACCCGGCGTGCCCAGCTCACGCCGTTCGCTTACGGTGCCCCGTCCGCCTTGCGGTGCACCCGTGCGATCCAGTCCGCCGGTTTGGCGATCTCTTGTTTGGTCGGGAGGGTGTTCGGCGACGTCCAGACGCGGTTGAAGCCGTTCATGCCGACCTCGTCGACGACCGCGCTGACGAACCGCTCGCCGTCGCGGTACTGCCGCAGCTTGGCGTCGAGGCCGAGCAGCTTGCGCAGCGCCTGGTCGAGCCGGCCCGCGCCGCTGGCCCGCCGCTTCTGGAACTTCTCGCGGATCTCGGCGACCGACGGCACGACGTCGGGCCCCACACCGTCCATCACGTAGTCGGCGTGCCCCTCCAGCAGGGACATCACCGCGGTCAGCCGGCCGAGGATCTCGCGCTGCGCGGGCGTCTGGACGAGATCGACGAGGGAGCGGCTGCCGTCCTCGCCCTCCTCGCCCACGGGCTTGGCGCCGGCCAGCGACTGGGCGGCCTCGCGCAGCCGCTCCAGGAGGGTGCCCGGGTCGATGTCCGTCTCGCCGAGGAAGGCCTGGATCTCGCCCTCGATGTGGTCCCGCAGCCACGGGACGGCGGTGAACTGGGTGCGGTGGGTCTCCTCATGGAGGCACACCCACAGCCGGAAGTCGTGCGGTTCCACCTCCAGCTCGCGCTCCACGTGCACGATGTTCGGCGCGACGAGCAGCAGCCGCCCGCCCTGAGCCGCGGCCGGCAGGTCCCGGGAGGCCGGTGCGAACGTCTCGTACTGGCCCAGGACACGGGAGGACAGGAACGACAGCAGCATGCCCAGCTCCACGCCGGTGACCTTGCCGCCCACCGCGCCGAGCACCGCGCCGCCGGGGGCCGCCGAGCGGCGGTCCTCCATCTTGGCCAGCAGCGGCTTGAGCACGGCCCGGAACCCGGCGACGTTCGCCTTGATCCAGCCGGGCCGGTCCACGACGAGGACCGGCGTGTCATGCGGCGCCTCGCCCGTCGCGTCGGGCTGTGCCATCCGCGTGAAGGCGCGGACATGGGCCTCGGAGGACTTGGCGTGCTTGCGCAGCTCGGCGACGATCGCGCGCGCCTCGTCCCGGCTCACCTCCGGCCCCGGCCGCACGAACCGGGTCGCGGTCGCGACCGCGAGATTCCAGTCGACCATCTCGGTCCCACCGATGCTCGTCATGAGTTCACCGTACGTGGGCGCTCCGCTATGGGGTAGCGGACCACGTTTTTGGCTCTGCCCACGTTGTCGGCTTTCCCGCCGTAGGGGTGTCTCGCCGTTGCGCCTGCGGCGGGCAGGGGCCGCTGCGCGGGGCTGTGGGTGCGGTGACGGGCCTCCCGTGAGTGGAGAAAGTGAACGTGGGTGGGGGTCGGGAGACGTCCATGGGTAGCTGCCCGGGTGCCTGGCGCCTTAGCGGCAGCCGCAATTGGCCACTGCCGAGGCGAGTTTGTCGAGGGCCTTCTGGGCGCCCTGGGGGTCGGTGGTGCCGGTGGTCATGAAGGAGAAGACGAGGAGCCGGCCGTCGGCGTCGACGACGGTGCCGGCCAGGGTGTTCACGCCGGTGAGGGTGCCGGTCTTGGCGCGTACGGCGCCGGCGCCGGCGCTCTGGCCCCGGTAGCGGTTGCTGAGGGTGCCGGTGAAGGCGGCCACCGGGAGGCCGGTGACGACGGGGCGCAGGGCGGGACGGTCGGGCGACGAGGCCTGGAGCAGGAGGCGGGAGAGCAGGGCGGCGGTGACCTTGTCGTCGCGGTCCAGGCCGCTGCCGTCCTCGAAGACGGCGCCGGACAGGGGCAGATGCTGCCGTTCGAGGGCGGCGCGGACGGCCTTTCCGGCGCCGGCGAAGCTGGCCGGCTGCCGCGAGCCCAGGGCGGTCTGGCGGGCCAGGGCCTCGGCGATGTCGTTGTCGCTGTAGGTGAGCATCCGCTCGACGAGCGCGGACAGCGGCAGCGAGTGGACGGCGGCGATCCGGTCGGCCTTCTTGGGGGCCTTGGCCCCGGCGGGGTCGCCGTCGACGGTGATGCCGCGCTGGTGGAGCAGCCCGGCGAAGGCGCGGGCCGCGGCGCGGGCCGGGTCGGTGTCGCGGGGGGCGGTGCCGTGGTCGGTGTCGTCGAGGCGCGCCTCGTCGGCCATCAGCGCGGTGACGGGGGCGATGTTCTCGTTCGGGCCGATGGGGTGTTCGGCGGGGCCCGAGTAGGCGCTGGTGTCGTAGCCGAGGCCGATCTTGGTGAGGTGGCGGTGCTTGAGGGCGCGGGCGGTGGCGTCGGCCAGGGTGCGCAGATTCGCGGGCTGTTCCTCGGCGCCCTTCCGCGGGGCGCGGGCGGTGAGGGTGGGGTCACCGCCGCCGACCAGGACGATGCGGTTCTTGCCGCCCATGACGACGGTGGTGTCGATGCGGTGGTCGGGTCCGCGTACGGAGAGCGCGGCGACGGCGGTGGCGAGCTTGACGGTGGAGGCGGGGGTGGCGGCCGTGCCCTGGTGCTCGCCGAAGACCTCGCGGCCGGCGGCGACGTCCAGGACGGAGGCCGTCCGCAGCGGGCCGAGCGCCGGGTCCTTCAGCAGCGGTGCGAGCGCGTCGGCCAGCCCGGCGCCGGTGGGTACGGGGGCGGCGCCACGGCCCGCGGAGCCGGGAGCGGTGGCGCCGAGCGCGGGCAGTACGGGGGGTGCGCTGGGCGCCGGCCCGGGGTCAGCGGCGTGATGCTCGCCACTGGCACCGTCCATCGAGCCCGCCTCCGTGCGCTCGGCCGTACGCTGACCCGAGTCCCACGGCCCGGCCGCCGCCACCGCGACGAGCGCGACCGCCAGACCGGTGGCTGCGGAGACCACCGTCAGCCGCCAGGTCTGCTGGGTATGGCGCGGTGTGGCCTCCCAGGCCTGCCGCGCGGCATCGACCGCGCTTCGCGCCGCCTCGACCGCTGTCTGCGCCGAGCGGACCGCAGCGCGCGTCGCCGCCCGCGCGGACCGCTCCGCCGACTGCCATCTGACCTGCCACTTTCCGGTCTCCGGCACCTCGGACCAGCCCCTTTCGCCACCACACACCTGCGTGGGGGACACTTAATCACCAGACGTATGTGTTGATCATGGAGGAGCCACCCGTGGAGTTCGACGTCACCATCGAGATCCCGAAGGGTTCGCGGAACAAGTACGAGGTGGACCACGAGACCGGTCGGATCCGCCTGGACCGTCGACTCTTCACCTCGACCAGCTACCCGGCGGACTACGGATTTGTCGAGAACACCCTGGGCGAGGACGGCGACCCGCTGGACGCCCTGGTCATCCTGGACGAGCCGACTTTCCCCGGCTGCCTCATCAAGTGCCGCGCCATCGGCATGTTCCGGATGACGGACGAGGCCGGCGGCGACGACAAGCTGCTGTGCGTGCCGGCGTCCGACCCGCGTGTGGAGCACCTGCGGGACATCCACCACGTGTCGGAGTTCGACCGCCTGGAGATCCAGCACTTCTTCGAGGTCTACAAGGACCTGGAGCCCGGTAAGTCCGTCGAGGGCGCCAACTGGGTCGGCCGCACCGAGGCCGAGGCCGAGATCGAGGCCTCGTACAAGCGCCTCGAGGCGCAGGGCGGCAAGCACTGACGCAGTCGTGCCGTCCCGGCGTGCGGCGGGGTTTTCCCGACCGCGGCGCGCCGGGATCTGCGGGCTGATTTTCGTACGCGAACGGGCGGCACCCAGTTGGGTTGCCGCCCGTCGTGCGTGTCGGGGCCCGGTGGCCGCCCAGAGCCTGTCGTTTGGAACAGGCTCTAGAAGCCGCGGGTGCGCTTGGCGGCGCGGCGGGCGCCGGCCTCCTCGATGCCGGGGGCCCGCAGGAACAACCGGGCGACCTCCGCGCCGAGGTTGACCCCCACCGCGATGGCCAGCGCCAGCGAGACGGCCTGGACCAGCGACGTGAGGCCCTGCGGCAGGTGCCCCTGGGCGAAGTTGAGCAGGCCGAAGTACGTGGCGCTACCGGGCAGCAGCGGGCCGATGGCCGCGGTGACGTACGGCAGCGCGGACGCATAGCGGTAGCGGGAGAGCAACTGGCCGAAGAGGCCGACCAGTCCGGCCGCGATCGCGGTGGCGGGCACGGCGTTCATCCCGGCGACGTAGGTGAGCGCGCCGTACACGACCCAGGCGACGCCACCGTTCAGGGTCGCAAACGCCACGGTGTGACGTTCCTGCTGGAGCAGCACGCAGAACGCCAGCGCCAGCAGCATGGCCGCCACGATCTGCACCAACGGCTCGTTGTAGTCCCCCAGCGACTGCTCGGGGTTGAGCCGCCGCAGGCCGGGGTTCAGCTGAAGACCGATGTAGAGCACGCTGAGCACGCCGACGACGATGCCGACGATGAGGTAGCCGACCTCCAGCAGACGGGCGGCGGCGGTGATGTAGTAGCCGGTCAGCCCGTCGTGGACGCCCGCGACCAGTGCCCGCCCCGGGATCAGCGCGAACAGCCCACCGGTGATCACCGCGGACGCCTGCACATTGAGGTGGGCCAGACCGAAGGCGACGCCCACCGCGGCGGGCGGCATCGCGGCGACCACGAACTGGTAGAACTCCGGCAGCCCGCGCGCGGACGCGAGCCAGGCCAGCCGGTCACCGAGCATCGAGCCCACCGCGGCCGCGACGAACACCAGCATCGTGCCGCCGACCAGCATGGAGGCGGCACCGGACAGCAGCCCGGAGGCCACCGTCAGCGCCCAGCTCGGGTACGGGTGGCGGTTACGGCGGATCTCGGCGAGGCCGCGGTAGGCCTCTTCGAGGGTGATGCCCTCGGAGGCGATCTCGTCGACGAGCCGGAAGACCGCGGACAGCCGGTTGTAGTCGACACCGCGGCGCCGGACCGTGCGGCTGGCCGTGACCGGGTCGTCGACCAGCGAGGGCTGGTAGGAGATCGACAGCAGGGTGAAGGTGACGGTCGGCTCGACGCGCTCCAGCCCGTAGGCGTGCGCGACGCCGAACATGGCCGCCTCGACGTCCTCGGCGCCCTCACCGCCGGCGAGCAGGATCTCGCCGATACGCAGGGTCAGGTCGAGTACGCGGGGTACGGCCGGACCGGTCTCGTCATCGGCCCGCTCCAGGCGCTCGGGGACCGGCCGCTCCCCCACCGGCATCCGGAGCATCGTCCGCATCCGGTCCTGCCAGGGAGCCTCTTTGGTGAGGCGGACGGCAGGGATGCCGTGCGGCGGGGTGAACGCGTAGCTCAGGGCGGTGGAGCCGGCGGGCATCGGCGTCTGGCCGGTGGTGCTGCTGGGCGGCGTGAACGCCGAGCCCTCCTGCTCGGCCGGGGTCTCCGGGCGCAGGCCGGAGGGCAGCGCGAACTCGGAGGTGGGGTGCTCGTCCTCGGGGAGCGGAGGGTAGGGCACGCCCAGCGGCGGGGTGAAGGCGCTGTGCGCCTCGTCCGGCTGGGGCTTGCGCTCCTCGGAACCGCTCTGGTCCGAGGCGCTGCTGCTGCCGCTCGCGCCCCGCTGGCCGCGCTGTGGGTCCGACGCCACGGGTCTTCGCTCTCCTCGTAAGCCTCCTGACGGATGACAAGGACACGATGCCTGATGGGGATGCACGGCGCGTGCTCGGGGGCGACGTTTTGGCTACCGGTCGCAAATGAGCGGCCGGGTGGCTCGCGGCCGGTGGTCAGCGCTTGGCGTGGCGGCCGCGGCGGGTGTCGGGGGCGGGGCCCTGGGGGCGGTCCGCGGGGTACGGCGGGGCGGACTGCTCCTTCTTCGCCTTGCCGCGGGCGCGGAGGTACTCGATGGCGATCGGCACGACGGAGATCAGCACGATCGCGACCAGGATCAGCTCGATGTGCTGGTGGACGAACGCGATGTTCCCCAGCGAGGCGCCCAGCAGCGTGACACCGGCGCCCCACAGCGCGCCGCCGATGAAGTTGAAGGTGATGAAGGAGCGGTAGTTCATCCGGCTCACGCCGGCGATGATCGGCGTGAAGGTCCGCACGATCGGTACGAAGCGGGCCAGGATCAGCGACTTGGGGCCGTGCTTCTCGAAGAACTCGTGCGCCTTCTCGACGTTCTCCTGCTTGAAGAGGCGGGAGTCGGGGCGCTTGAAGAGCGAGGGTCCGACCTTGCGGCCGAAGAGATAGCCCGCCTGGTCACCGAGGACGGCGGCCAGGACGATCAGGGAGCACACCAGCCACAGCGGCCGGTCCAGCTTGTTCGTCGTCACCAGCAGACCGGTGGTGAACAGCAGCGAGTCGCCCGGCAGGAAGAAGCCGATCAGCAGGCCGGACTCCGCGAAGACGATGACCAGGACGCCGATCAGGCCGAATGTCGCGATCAGATAGTCCGGGTCCAGCCACTGGGGGCCGAGCGCGAGAGTATTCACGGGGTGAAGGCTCCTGGGTCGAGGGCGCCGGATCGTGCGGTGCGACGAGCGAAGCGACGAGGGTGCAGGCGCGTGTGCGGCCCAAAACTATCAACGCCGGGTGACTCCCCTTGGTTCCAGGCGGGCTCCGGGGCCCGCATCCGGCCGGGGCCGGGCCGTACGGGCCGGGGGCGCGCTTCCCCGGCCCGTACGGATCACAGGTGGCGGACGGCGTTGGCCAGCATCGCGTCCCGCATGTAGACGGCGAGGCCCGGCCTGATGGCCTCGTAGGTGGCGGTGAACCGCTCGTCGGTGACGTACATCTCGCCGAGTCCGCTGTGCATCTCGTAGGGGCAGTCGTAGTACGTGCCGCTGATGAACCGGCGGTGCTCCTCCGCGACGTCCATGGCCGCCTCGGAGTCCGCCGGCACACCCTGTGCGAGCAGATCCGCCATCGCGCGGTGCAGGGCGTCGAACTCCGCCGTCAGCCGCTTCCAGTCGTCCTTGGTGTACGCGGCCGCCCTGCGCTGCGATTCCTTGTAGGCGTCCGTGCCGCCCCAGCGTTCCTCGGCCTCCGCGGCATACGCGTCGGGGTCGAAGTCCCCGAAGACCTCGAACTTCTCCTCCGGTGTGAGCCGTACGTTCATCCTGCGTGCCTCCATCGCGTGTTCGACGGCGGCGGCCATCTCCTGGAGTCTGCCGATCCGCCCGGTCAGCAGGTCGTGCTGGCGCCGCAGGTGTTCCTGCGGGTCGGCGTCCCGGTCGTCCAGGAGGGCCGCGACCTCTTCGAGCGGAAAACCGAGCTCCCGGTAGAAGAGGATCTGCTGGAGCCGGTCCAGGTCGTCCTCGCCGTAGCGCCGGTGACCTGCGTGGCTGCGCTCGCCGGGCAGCAACAGCCCGATCTCGTCGTAGTGGTGCAAGGTGCGCACCGTCACCCCGGCGAAGGCGGCGACCTGCCCTACCGAATAGCTCACTTCCGCTCCCTTCTCGGTACGCGCTCCACGATGTGTCCTCACGTCACGTGAGGTGCAAGTCCGCATCATGAAAAGCCGGTGAGGCGGCGGACGGGGGGATGAGATCCTGCCGCACATGCTGGGGATAACGGATCTGTCCACGTATCTGGTGGGGCTCGCGCTGATCATTCTGCTGCCGGGTCCCAACTCGCTGTACGTCGTTTCGGTGGCGGCCCGGCGCGGCCCGCGGGTGGCCTACCGGGCGGCGGCCGGAGTGCTGTGCGGTGACACGGTGCTGATGACGCTGTCGGCCGGCGGGGTGGCCTCGCTGCTCCAGACCAGCCCGGTGCTGTTCGCCGTCGTGAAGTTCGCCGGCGCGGGCTATCTGACGTGGCTGGCGGTCGGGATGCTGCGCGGCGCCTGGGCGCTTTGGCGCGGCCGGGAGGCGCGCAGGGCCGAGCGGCAGGACGGGGCGGCCGAGGCGCCGAAGGAGAGCGTGGAGCGGCCGTACCGCAGGGCGCTGGTGGTCAGCCTGCTCAACCCGAAGGCGATCCTGTTCTTCATCTCCTTCTTCGTGCAGTTCGTCGACCCGTCCTACGCCCACCCGGTGCTGTCGTTCCTGACGCTGGGCGCCTGGGCGCAGCTGTTCAGCTTCACGTACCTGTCGGTCCTGATCTTCAGCGGGACGTTCCTGGCGGCGACCTTCCGCCGCCGCAAGCGGCTGACGGCGGGGCTGTCCGCGGGCGCCGGTGCGGCGTTCCTCGGCTTCGCGGCGAAGCTGTCGCTGGCGAGCGCGGGCTGACCCGGCGCCGGGCGGGCCCGGCACCTTCGCGCGGACGCGGAAACGGGCGGGCGGCGGTCCTTCGGGACGGCCGCCCGCCCGTCGCCCATCCACTGGGTGAACCCTGGAGGCCACGTACCCCTTATGCCCTTATCGTCGGGTTCGAGGAGGTACGTCCATGCCCGTGCACGACGTGCATGTCGCCGTCATCTACTACTCGTCGACCGGCACCGTCGCCGAGCTCGCCCGGCGGATCGCGGACGCCGCCGAGCACGCGGGGGCCGACGTGCGGCTGCGCCGGACCGCGGAACTCGCCCCCCAGGCCGCGATCGACGCCAACCCGGCCTGGGCGGCGAACGCGGCGGCCACCGCGGACGTCCTGGAGGCCACCCACGAGGACATGCTCTGGGCGGACGCGGTGATCTTCGGGACCCCCACCCGCTTCGGCAATGTGACCTCGCAGCTCAAGCAGTACCTCGACACCCTGGGCGGCCTGTGGCAGCAGGGCAGACTGGCCGACAAGGTCTACAGCGGCTTCACCGCGAGCGCCACCCAGCACGGCGGCCAGGAGTCCACCCTGCTCGCGCTCTACCAGACCATCCACCATTTCGGCGGCATCCTCGTGGCACCGGGCTACACCGACCCGGCGAAGTTCCGCGACGGCAACCCCTACGGCACCTCCCACGTCGGCGGCCCGGACACCCCGCTCGACGAGGACGCGCGCACCGCCGCCCGCATCCAGGCGGAGCGCGTCGTGAAGTTCACGAAGGCCATCAAGCACGGTCTCTCACCGGCGAGTTGACGGGTAGTG
Organism: Streptomyces sp. MCA2; assembly: GCF_023544705.1. Classification (NCBI taxonomy): domain Bacteria; kingdom Bacillati; phylum Actinomycetota; class Actinomycetes; order Kitasatosporales; family Streptomycetaceae; genus Streptomyces; species Streptomyces sp. MCA2. The sequence continues at coordinate 34,593 of NZ_JAMJFM010000065.1, read as the reverse complement.
GCGACAGATGACTCTGCACAAAGGCGCATCGGCATCCGACCGTAAGCACACCGAGCACCCGGTCAACCCCTTCTACGGCGAGGCCGACCCGGTCGCCGGTATGGAGACCGCGCCGCCGCGGCACACCCTGCCCGACGGCCCGGTCTCCCCGCACACGGCCTATCAGTTCGTCCACGACGAGCTGATGCTGGACGGCAACTCCCGGCTGAATCTGGCGACGTTCGTCACGACCTGGATGGAGCCGCAGGCCGGCGTCCTGATGGCGGAGTGCCGGGACAAGAACATGATCGACAAGGACGAGTACCCGCGCACGGCCGAACTGGAGAGGCGGTGTGTGGCGATGCTCGCCGACCTGTGGCACGCCCCCGATCCGTCGGCCACCATCGGCTGTTCCACCACCGGGTCGAGCGAGGCCTGCATGCTCGCCGGGATGGCCCTCAAGCGGCGCTGGATGCGGCGCAACAAGGACCGCTATCCGGGCGAGGCCGGGCCGAACCTCATCATGGGCGCCAACGTCCAGGTCTGCTGGGAGAAGTTCTGCAACTTCTGGGAGGTCGAGGCGCGCATGGTCCCGATGGAGGGCGACCGCTTCCATCTGGACGCGGCCTCCGCCGCCGGGCTGTGCGACGAGAACACCATCGGGGTGGTGGCGGTCCTCGGCTCGACCTTCGACGGATCGTACGAGCCGGTGGCCGGGATCTGCGCGGCGCTCGACGAGGTCCAGCAGCAGAAGGGCTGGGACATCCCGGTCCATGTGGACGGCGCGTCCGGCGCCATGATCGCTCCGTTCCTCGACCCGGAGCTGATCTGGGACTTCCGGCTGCCGCGGGTCGCCTCCATCAACACCTCGGGGCACAAGTACGGCCTGGTCTACCCGGGCGTCGGCTGGGCCCTGTGGCGCGATACGGACGCGCTGCCCGAGGAGCTGGTCTTCCGCGTCAACTACCTGGGCGGCGACATGCCGACCTTCGCGCTGAACTTCTCCCGGCCCGGCGCCCAGGTCGCCGCGCAGTACTACACCTTCATGCGGCTCGGCCGGTCCGGCTTCCGCGCCGTACAGCAGGCGACCCGCGACGTGGCCCGCTCGATGGCCGAACGGATCGGCGCGCTGGGCGATTTCCGGCTGCTGTCCCACGGCGACGAGCTGCCGGTCTTCGCCTTCACCACCGCGGACGACGTCACCGCCTTTGACGTCTTCGACGTCTCCCGGCGGATGCGGGAGCGCGGCTGGCTGATCCCCGCCTACACCTTCCCCCCGAAGCGCGAGGACCTGTCCGTCCTGCGGGTGGTCTGCCGCAACGGCTTCTCCCTGGACCTCGCCGATCTGTTCATGGCGGACCTGGAAGCGCTGCTGCCCGAATTCCGCGAACAGCCGGGCCCGTTGCAGCGCCCGGAGAACGTCGCGACGGCGTTCCACCACTAGGGGGTGTCCGCAAAGTCCCGTCGTCCGCCCGGAGGGCGGGGCTCGCGGCGTCTGGTGCGTGCGCTCGCAAGGCGGAGGGTCGTCCTCGTAGTGGGCCTACGTGGACGATCCCGACAACGCAGCGAGCGTGCGTGCCTGGGGGTACCTCCCAGCGTTAGCTGGGGGAGCGTCGCGAGCCAGGCGGGACTTTGCGGACACCCCCTAGGGGCGTCACCCCAGGGGACGCCCGTCGGCTCCGGCCGGAGGCGGCCGCCGCGTCCCCGGCACCCGCCCCCACGCCCGCCGCGACGCCCGCCGCACCACGGCCGCACGCCGTCGCGGCGGAAACGGTCTCCCCCGCGACGGCGTGCGGACCCGGGCGCTCTCAGCGCCCCAGCCGCCGGTACCTCCGTACCGCCAACGGGAAGAACACCGCGAGCAGCACCAGCGGCCACACCACGGCCAGCAGCCCCGCGTGCCCCGCCGCCCAGCTGTCCCCGGACCACCGCGGGTTGGCGAACAGTTCACGCACCGCGCTCGCGGTCGCCGACATCGGGTTCCACTCGGCGACCGCGCCCAGCCAGCCGGGCATCGACGCGGCGGAGACAAAGGCGTTGGAGAGGAAGCCCACCGGCCAGACCAGGATCTGTACCGCCTGCACCAGCTCCGGTCTGCCCGCGAGCAGACCGAGATGGATGCCGATCCACAGCATCGCGAACCGCAGCAGAAGCAGCAGCCCCACCGCGGCCAGCGCGTCGAGCACACCACCGTGCCGGCGCCAGCCCATCGCCAGCCCCACGCCGATCATCACCAGCAGGCTCAGCGCCGACTGGAGCATGTCCAGGACGCTGCGTCCGACCAGCACCGCGGACGGCGCCATCGGCATCGACCGGAAGCGGTCGAGCACCCCCTTGCCGAGGTCCTGGGTCACCGCGATCATCGTCGATTCGAGCCCGAACGCCATGGTCAGCGCGAACATCCCCGGGACGAGGTACTCCTTGTAGTCGCCGCCGCCCGGCACGGCCATCCCGCCGCCCAGGAAGTACCCGAACATCAGCAACAGCAGCACCGGAAAGACCAGTTGGACGATGACCTGCACCGGCTGTCTCGCCCAGTGCGCGAGACCGCGCCGGGTCATCGTCCAGGAGTCGGTGACCGCCCACACCATGCCGCTCATACCGTCGTGCCCTCCTTGTCGGCGTACCCCGCCGCGGCGGCCGACGGGCGCGCACCGGCCGCACCGCCCGTGCCGCCCGCACCGCCCGTGCCGCCGGCCGCCCCGTCCCCCGTCAGATGCAGAAACACCTCGTCCAGCGTCGGCCGCCGCACCGCGAGGTCCGCGGCCTCGATCCCCGCCGCGGCCAGCACCCGTACGGCCTCCGCCAGCCCCGCCATCCGGTCGGCGACGGGCACGCTCAGGCGGCGGCCCTCCGCGTCCGCGGCGACCGCACCGCCGCCCGCCGCGCTCCCCAGCGCCTCTCCCAACAGGCTTGCCGCCCGGCCCAGTTGTCCGGCGTCGTGCAGGACGACATCGATCCGGTCGCCTCCGGTCGCGGACTTCAGCTCGTCGGGGGTACCGTCCGCGACCACCCGGCCGCCGTCCACCACCGAGATCCGGTCCGCGAGCTGGTCGGCCTCCTCCAGATACTGCGTGGTCAGCAGCACCGTCGTACCGCCGTCCACCAGCGAGCGCACCGCCTGCCACACCTCGGTACGGCCCCGCGGATCGAGCCCGGTCGTGGGCTCGTCCAGAAACAGGATCCGCGGCGCCATCACCAGGCTCGCCGCCAGATCGAGCCGGCGCCGCATCCCGCCGCTGTAGTGGCGCACCGCCTTGCGGCCGGTATCGGCGAGCCCGAACCGCCCCAGCAGCTCGTCCGCCCGCTCGCCCGCCCTGCGCGCCCCGAGGTGGAAGAGCCGCCCGAACATCTCCAGGTTCTGCCGCCCGCTGAGCTCCTCGTCGACCGCCGCGTGCTGGCCGAGCAGCCCGATCCGCAGCCGCACCTCGTCCGGCCGGCGCAGCACATCGAAGCCGGCGACCTCGGCCCGGCCGCCGTCGTGCCGCAGCAGCGTGGACAGGATCCGTACGAGAGTGGTCTTGCCCGCGCCGTTGGGTCCGAGGACACCGTGCACGACGCCGTGCGGAACGGTCAGGTCCAGCCCGTCCAGGGCCGCTTTGGTGCCGTAGTGCTTGTGCAGTTCTTCGACGACGATCGCATGATCGCGGTCCGTCACGACATCTCCTCCCGGCTGTAGTCAAGTTTGACTACGTGCGCCCGAAAGGTAATTCCTCCCGCTCGGTTAGTCAAACTTGATTAATGAGCTTCCGTTGCGGCGCCGTCGCCGCCCTCGCGCCCGGCGGCCCCGTCGCCTCCGGGCTCCACGCCCCCCTGGGAGCGCGCACTCTTCGCCGCGTACGGGTTCTCCTGCCCGTCCGCCAGCACGCCGACGAACGGCTCCCCCTCGCCGGCGAAGACATACGCCCCGCCCTCGATCCGCTCGATCAGCCCGCGCGTCCACACGGCGCCGCTGTCCGCGGAGTGCACCCACATATTCATGATCTCGCCGATGTGGCCGAGCGTTTCGGGCCCTTCCTCGGGCGTGTAGTACTCGGTGACCGTGCTCCGCCACTCCTCCAGCGCCCGCACCCGCTCCTTGAGCAGCGCCACCGCCTCGGCCCGCGGCAGATCGACGACGAAGCCGATGGCCGCGCTGAGCATGTCGACCTTCTGGTCGTGCTGGGCGAGCGCGGCGCGCAGCAGCGCGAAGTACTCCGCCTCGCCCGCCGCGGTCAGCTCGTACTCGGTACGCGGCGGACCGCCGGCGGTGCTGGGCGCGATGTCATGGGCGTGCAGCAGCCCTTGCTTGGCCATCTGCTTGAGCGCGTGGTAGATCGAGCCCGGCTTGGCGTTGGACCACTCATGGGCACCCCAGTACTCCAGGTCGTTGCGCACCTGATAGCCGTGCGCCCGGCCGTGCTGCCGCACGGCGCCCAGTACCAACAGCCGGATCGCCGACATCGTCTCCTCTATCCCTCACGCGCCCTTGCCGTCAGCCTAGAACGCCCCGGCAGGGCGGGGCGCTCACCCCCGCTGCGCCTGCTGCTCCTCGTCCACCAGCGCAAAGGCCGTCCTGCCGTCCAGGGACTCGCGGAGGATGTCGGCGTGGCCGGCGTGCCGGGCCGTCTCCTCGATCAGATGCAGCACCAGCCAGCGCATCGAATGCCGGGCCTGCGGCGGGTACCAGGGCGCCTCGGGCAGCGGGAAGGTGTCGTTCAGGCTCGGCACGGAGCGGATGAAGTCCTCCGTGCGGCTGGCGACCTTGTCCCAGAACGCCAGCACCTCCGCCAGGCTCTCGCCGTCCCCGAGCGCGAAGCTCAGGTGCCAGGTCTCGGCGTTCCGCTCGATGGAGTGCGGCCGTTCCTGCGCGGTCTCCACCCAGGTCTGCTCGGTCTCCGCGACATGCTTGACCAGTCCGGCCAGTGACAGCTCACTGACGCTCGGCCGCCGGGCCGCCTGGGCATCGGTCAGCCCCAGGACCGAGCGCCGCAGCCCGCCGCGCTGGGCCTCCAGAAAGGCCAGCAGCGCGCCGGCCTCGTCGCCGTGGGCCTCGGCAAGAACGTGAGTGGGCATGGGATCCGCCTTTCCTGACATCCGTCGGCGGCCGGCTTCTCGCCGTCCGCCTTTCGACATCACTCAAGGTAGGAGCCCTTGCGGTCAGCTTCTGTCCGCAACTCGCCGCGGACCGCCCCGGATCCCCGCACTTCTCAGAACGGGAACTGCGACCGCCCGTGCTGGATGGAGATCCACTTGGTGGTGGTGAACGCCTCCACCATCGCGTCGCCGTTCAGCCGCCCCACCCCGGAGCTCTTCGCGCCGCCGAAGGGCACGATCGGCTCGTCGTGGACCGTGGCGTCGTTGACGTGGAACATCCCGGTCTCGATGCGCTTGGCGAACCGCACCCCGCGCTCGATGTCCCTGGTGTGCACGGCACCGCTGAGCCCGTAGGGCGTCGCGTTGGTGAGCCGCACCGCTTCCTCGTCGCCGTCGAACGGAACCAGCACCACCACGGGCCCGAAGATCTCCTGTTGCAGCAGCGGGGAGTCGTCCGGCAGCCCGCTCAGCACGCTCGGCGCCACCAGCGTGCCCCGGGTCTCGCCGTGCAGGAGCGCCGAGGCGCCGTCGGCGACCGCGCGGTCCACCAGCGAGGTGATCGCCTCGGCCTGGCCCTCGTTGATCAGCGGGCCGATATGGGTCTGCGGGTCGGTGGGGTCGCCCACCTTCAGGGCCGCGACCCTGGCGACGAACTTCTCGGTGAACTCCCGCTCCACACTGCGGTCCACGAGCACGCGGTTGGCGGCCATACAGACCTGGCCCTGGTGGACGAAGCGGCTGAAGACGGCCGCGTCCACCGCGTAGTCGACATCGGCGTCGTCGAGGACGACCAGTGCGCTGTTGCCGCCCAGTTCCAGCACGGAGTGCTTGAAGTTCGCGGCGGCGACCGTCGCGACATGCCGGCCGACCTTCTCGGAGCCGGTGAAGGAGATGGTCTTGGGCACCGGGTGCTCGATCAGCGCGTCACCGATCTCGGCGATGTCGGTGACCACGACGTTGAGCACGCCCGCCGGCAGCCCCGCCTCCTCGAAGATCTTGGCGACCAGACCGCCGCCGCACACCGGGGTGTTCTGGTGCGGCTTGAGGACGACGGCGTTGCCGAGGGCGATGGCGGGCGCAACGGACTTCAGCGACAGCAGGAAGGGGAAGTTGAAGGGGCTGATGATCCCGACGACACCGACCGGCAGCCGGTAGAGACGGTTCTCCTTGCCGTCGATGGGCGAGGGCAGAATGCGGCCCTCGGCGCGCAGCGCCAGCTGGATCGCCTCGCGCAGGAACTCCCGCGCCAGATGCAGCTCGAAGCCCACCTTGACGAGCGTGCCGCCGACCTCGGCGGCGATCGTCTCGGCCAGCTCCGCCTCGCGGTCGTCGATGATCCGCAGCACGCGCTCGAAGACGAGCCGCCTGGCGTACGGATTGGTGGCGCCCCACTCCCGCTGCGCGCGCTCCGCGGCGCGGTAGGCCTGGTCTATCTCCTCGACCGTGGCGACGGGTATGGAGGTCAGCTTCTCGCCGTTATAAGGATTGAAGTCGACGATGTCCCATGAGCCGCTGCCGGCCCGCCACTCGCCGTCGATGAACTGATACGCCAACTCGTCGAAGTAGGACATGCCATCCCGATCTGGAGAACAGGGCGCTCAGGGCGCCGCATTGGGGGGTGCTGACTCCTGATGGTGCGCCATCCTACCGATGCGTCACATCAGTTGGAGTAGACCACGCAACAGGTCCCTGGTCTCGGCCGGATTCGGCCCCTCTTCCTGGAGGCGGTCCATCACCCGCGCGTACTGCGCCACCTCTTCGGGCTTGTCGACATAGAGCGCACTCGTGAGCTGCTCCAGATAGACGACGTCCGGCAAACCCGACTCCTGGAAGCCGAGCATGGTGAAGGCTCCGCTCTCGCCCGCATGCCCTCCCAGACTGAAGGGCATCACCTGAAGCCGCACATTGGGGCGCTCGGACACCTCGATCAGATGCTTCATCTGCTCGCGCATGACGGCACGTTCGCCGTACGGGCGACGCAGCGCGGCCTCGTCCAGCACACAGTGGAACTGCGCAGACCGCTCGGCCACCAGCAGCTTCTGGCGCTCCAGACGGAGCGCGACGCGACGTTCTATCTCGGCGGGCCCGGCATCCGGCATGCCGCGTCTGACGACGGCCTGCGCATAGGCCTCCGTCTGCAACAGACCGTGCACGAACTGGACTTCGTAGACGCGGAGGAGGGACGTGGCGCCTTCCAGACCCACATACGTCTGGAACCAGCCGGGCAGCACATCGGTATAGCTGTGCCACCACCCGGCGACATTCGCCTCCCGCGCCAGCGACAGCAGCGCCTCGCGCTCCTGCTCGTCACCGACGCCGTACAGCGTGAGCAGGTCCTCCACATCACGTGCCTTGAAGCTCACGCGGCCCAACTCCATGCGGCTGATCTTCGATTCGGACGCACGGATCGAGTAGCCGGCCGCCTCACGGGTTATCCCACGCGATTCACGCAGCCGGCGGAGCTGCGACCCGAGCAGGATCCGCCGCACCACCGACCCGCTCGACTCACTTGCGGACACCTCTCAGACCCTCCTGTGACCCCGCCCTGTCCCAACAGTGGGCCGCAGTCTGCCACGTTCGGGCTTCGTTGAGTGCTCATCCGGTTACTGATATGTGAGGCTCCCGCAAGCCCTCCACGCGAAGCGGCAGGAAGAATTCCGGAGGAATCATCCCGTGCCGGTGCAATCGCGTCACGTGCACGTGCATCTGCCCTTGCATCTGTCCCGCGCATTGGGAACCATAGGCGTCGCACGCATGCACGCTCGTGAAAGATCCGCCAGATCCGGCTGACCGGCCAGGGTCATGACGTCCGCGAACGCCAGGAGTGCCTCGCATGGGGACCAAGGTTTTGACCATGCTCGAGCCGTTATGGCAGGGCTTTCCTCCCGTCGACCCCTTGGCTGTCTCCGGCTCCGCATCCCGCACACTCCCGGCTCGCTATGAATCGGTGCGCTGTGCACGTGCGTTCACTCGCGAGACCCTTCAGGGCTGGGATCTGGACGACCTCTTCGACTCGGTCGCCCTGGTGGTCTCCGAACTCGTCACCAATGCCCTGCGGCACGCGATCCTCGCCGCCCCGGAGCATCCCGACGCCGCGCCGCCCGCCCGGATCCATCTGATGCGCTGGTCCTCGCGGCTGATCTGTGCCGTACGGGACCCGAGCGATGACTCACCGGTCGCCGGCGAGGCGGATTCCGCCGCGGAGTCGGGCCGCGGGCTGTATCTCGTGGAGTCCTTCAGCGACAGCTGGGGCTGGCATCCGCTGGCCGGTGCCGCACACGGCAAGATCGTGTGGGCGCAGTTCCGGCTGCCGTAGCCGCTTCCTCACACCGGGCGCACCGTCACCTACGGGCGCCCGGTTGCGCTGTGCCGCCCGGTGCGCGCACCGCGCCGCATACGGGGCCCGCACTCCGGCGGCCGCCCGGCCGCCGACGGGCGCTCAGTCCCGTACGAGATGGTCGAACTCGCCGTCCTTGATGCCGAGCAGCATCGCCTGGACCTCGGCCGGTGTGTAGACGAGCGCGGGTCCGTCCGGGAAGCGGGAGTTGCGCACCGCGATGTCACCCCCGGGCAGCTTGGCGAACTCCACACAGGAGCCCTGGGAGTTGCTGTGCCTGCTCTTCTGCCATGCCACATCGCGGAGATCCGTGGCGGCCATGCCGTTGTATGCGTGGAGCACAGGGGTCTCCCGGTGATAAATGGTGTCAACTGCCCGGGAGCATAGCTGCGTTCTCATGCGGATGCATGCGCAGATGCACGTGCACGACAACGGGTGCCGAGGCCGTCACAGCTCGTCGAGCACCCGGTCCGGCCCCCTGCGCACCGTCGGCCGCAGGCCATCGCCCCTGATCCGATGCCTCTTACACCTGGTACGGGCCGACCGGGCCCAAGCCCTCATCGCCGAGGGAGAGACGTATGCCACGCCGCACGGGTTCCAGGGTCCGGGCGGTCGCCCGGCCGGCCCGCCCTGCCGAGTGGCCCCGTACACACGAGAAGGCCCCCTGCGCGTCACCCGCAGGGGACCTCCCGCCCGTCACCGGACGGCACCCGTCACCGAGCGGCGGCCGTCACCGGAAGGCGACCGTCACCGTGACGCATACGGGAGCAACGCCATCTCCCGCGCGTTCTTGATCGCCCGGGAGAGCTGCCGCTGCTGCTGCGCGCTGACCCGGGTGATCCGGCGGCTGCGGATCTTGCCGCGGTCGGAGAGGAACTTCCGCAGCAGACCGGTGTCCTTGTAGTCGATGTACGTGATGCCCGCCGCGTCCAGCGGATTGGGGCGGGGCGTGGGCGTCCTGCGCGGGTCGTGCCGACGGGGCATGAGAACTTCCTTGTACGTGCGGGGTGAGAGGTGCTGATGTGTGCGCCGGGGCGACCGGCCCGTGCCGGAACGACCGGTTCCGTACGGACGGCCCCGGCCCCTCCTACGAAACGGGGTCGAGGAGTGCGTCGAAGGCGGGCGGCAGGCTCTTCCAGGCCGGCGGGCCGCCCTCGTACTCGGCGTCGGTGAGCAGACAGGACTCCAGCAGGGACTCCAGTCCCTCACGGTCCAGGCCCGGCGAGGTGAAGACCAGATGCTGGGCGCGGTCCCCGTGCTCGGGGTGCCAGTCCAGCGCGGCGGCGGCCCGGCGCATCGGCGGCACCATCTCCCATGCGGCGTCCGGCAGCGAGGCCAGCCACGGCCCGGCGTTCTCCACGCACAGCGCGCCGCCGGCCGCGTCCCACGACAGCAGGGTGTCCGGGCGGTCGGCCAGCCAGAACCGGCCCCGGCTGCGCGCGGCCGCACAGGTCAGATCCTCCAGCGCGCCGTAGAGCCGCTCGGGGTGGAAGGGCCGGGTCTGCTGCCATACGAGCGTGCCGACGCCCTCCGCGTCGGCCTCCTGCGGCAGCAGCGCACAGGCCGGGTGCTGGCGCGCCGCGGCCGCCGCCACATCGAAACCAGCCGTCGCCGCGGCCGCCAACTCCCCTGATTCCACGGGGACCCGGAGGGCCATCGGATGCAGCTGGTCGAGCAGGGCGAGGTCGGCCGGCTCCGCCGCCTCCTCCCCCGTGGCGATCGCCAGCACCGGCGCGTACTCCAGCTGTCGCGCCCAGGTGTCGGCGACCGTGCGCTGGTCGGAGGCCGCGGCGGCGAGGCCGGCCTCCGCGAGGTCGTCGCCGCAGCCGAGGTAGGGCAGCAGCAGCGCGGGGTCGACGGCGGTGACGACACCGGTGAGTGCGAAGTTCTCGCTGCCGCAGGCGGTGACCACCTCGGCCATCGCCTTGGGCTCGACCGAGTCCCACAGTTCCACGACGGCCAGCCGGCAGGTGCGGCCGGCGGCCAGCCGCTCCAGCTCGGGCACCAGGTCCTCGCGCAGCGCACAGCAGGCACAGTCGTTGACCAGCGGTGCCGATCCGGTGTCGAGGATGCCGCCCGCATCGCGGACCGTGCGCCGCACGGTGCCCTCGGCGGCGGAGGCGAGGTCGTGGTGGAGGGCGACGCTGCCGGGGACGGACCGCAGCAGCCGCTCGACGGCGGCCCGCCGCGCCTCCGCGTGCAGGCCGCCCACCAGCACGACAGGGAGCCGTTCCATCAGCGGGCCTCGCGCTTGCCGTAGCGGCGCTCGAACCGCTCGACGCGGCCCGCGGTGTCCAGCACCCGGGCGGTGCCCGTGTAGAAGGGGTGGCTCGCCGAGGAGATCTCGACGTCGATGACGGGATAGGTGTTGCCGTCCGTCCACTCGACCGTCGCGTCACTGGTCGCGGTCGAGCAGGTCAGGAAGGCGAAGTCGGCGGCCCGGTCGCGGAAGACGACCGGCTCGTATGCGGGGTGGATTCCGGACTGCACGGTGCTCAGCGCTCCTCTCGGAAGGCGACATGACGGCCGGCCACCGGGTCGAACTTGCGCAGTTCCAGGCGGTCGGGGTCGTTACGGCGGTTCTTGCGGGTCACGTAGGTGTAGCCGGTGCCGGCGGTGGACCGGAGCTTGACGACCGGGCGTAGTTCGTTGCGGGCCATGTGGTTAGTATACGGAAATGGTTTCCATTTTCAATAGGCTCCCACCAGGGGCCCCGACCGGAAGGACCGCACCGTGTCCGCCCACTGCCAGCTGACCGGCCGCAAGCCGGGCTTCGGCAACTCCGTCTCCCATTCGCACCGCCGCACCTCGCGCCGCTTCGACCCCAACATCCAGCGCAAGCGCTACTGGCTCCCGAGCGAGGGCCGCCACATCCGGCTCACGCTGAGCGCCAGGGGCCTCAAGACCGTGGACATGATCGGGATCGAGGCCGCCGTGGCCCGTATCCGCGCACGAGGGGAGAAGGTCTGATGGCCAAGCAGAGCAAGATCGCCAAGAACGAGAAGCGCCGCGCGACCGTCGCCCGCTACGCCGCCCGGCGCGCCGTCCTCAAGGCCGTCATCCGCAGCCCGCACACGCCGGAGCAGGAGCGCACCGCCGCCCGGCGCGAACTCTCCCGCCAGCCGCGGGACGCCAGCGCCACCCGGGTACGCAACCGCGACAGCGTCGACGGGCGCCCGCGCGGCTACTTCCGCGCCTTCGGCCTCTCCCGGGTACGGCTGCGCGAGCAGGCGCACGCGGGCTATCTGCCGGGGGTCCGCAAGTCGAGCTGGTAACGCGCCGCCGGCCGTCCGGCCCCGGGGACGCCCCCCTGGACCGGACGGCCGGACCGTTCGGGTAATACTGGACAGAACGTCCGCCGGCATCCCCGACGAAAGCGAGCGCGCTCATGCTCCGCAACGCCTTCGAGCCCTGGCATCTGCTCCTGATCATCGCGGTCCTCGTGCTGCTCTTCGGCTCGAAGAAGCTGCCCGACATGGCGCGCGGCCTGGGCCGCTCGATGCGCATCCTCAAGTCCGAGGCCAAGTCCCTCAAGGACGACCGCCCGGACGGAACACCCCACGCGGATTCCGCCGCCCGCCACTGACACCGGGCCGCCGCCCGCCCCGGACCCGCCGGACGGGCCCTGGCGGTCGCCGCCCGGACCCCTAGTGGTCGCCGCCCTCGTCGATCAGCCGCCGCACCTCGCGGTCGATCAGCCCCAGCCGGGCCTCGGCGACCAGCGGTACCGCACGCCGCTGCCGCCGCGCCTCGGCGAGATCGATCTCGACGGTGACCAGCGAGGGCTCCCACTTGGGCGCCTGCGCCACCACCGCGCCCCGCGGGTCCACCACCCGTGAGCCGCCCCAGAAGGTCGCGCCGAGCTCATTGCCCACCCGGTTGACGAAGACCACCCAGCACTGGAGCATCCGCGCCGTATAGGACAGCAGCGTGTCCCAGTACAGGCCGGTGTCCATCGCCTCCGGATCCAGGCTCGCCGCGCTGTTGGTCGGGACGAACAGCACCTCCGCGCCGTCCTGCACCGCCAGCCACGGCAGCGTCGGCTGCCAGGCGTCGTTGCACACCAGCGTCGCGCCCCGGCCGCCGCTCCTGGCCCGCTTCAGCTCGTACGCCCGCAGCGACTGCCCCGGGCTGACGTGCTTGCGCTCCTCCCAGGCCAGGTAGTTGGGGAGGTACAGCTTGCGGTGCGCATGCACCAGCTCGCCGGCCGAGTAGTGCGCCGCGGTGTTGTACGCCCGCAGGCTGGTGTGCTCGTGGAAGCCGACCAGCACATCGGGGCCGAGAGTACTGAGCCCCAGCAGCCGCGGATCGCTGGCCTCCAGGGCCTCGTCGCGCTTGAGCGCGCCCAAGTGGTAACCGTGCAGGCTCAGTTCGGGAAAGACGACGAGATCCGCGCTCTGCGCCGCCGCCTGCTCGATCTGCTCACGGGCGGCATCGAGGTTCTCCGCCACCTCGCCCAGCACACAGTCCGTCTGCGCCAGCGCAATGAGCATGGCCCCACCTCATCGACCCATTACTTTTGTGGCTTTCATCCCAATTTTGCCAGAGGTTGAGGAGAGCGGCACGGCCCCCGCGGCGCTCCCGGTTCCGCACCGGTTCAAACACCCGGAAGACGGGTCCCCACCAATGAGCGAAAGAACGATCCTCCCCGTACCGGACACCGCTTCCGCGCGTTGATCTGCACGATCCGTCGTACCCCCCGCAGGGCCGCTTCCAGCCGCAGCACCGCCCGGCGACAGCGGTACGACGGCCCGGTCGAGCCGTCCGGAAATTCCGACGGCCGGCTCGACCGGGCGGCCCAGGCCGAGCGGCCCGCCGGACCCGCTCGGCCGGCCGCCGAGCCCCTGGAGACCCCAGGGAGCACCCGGCCCGCCGCCTGGGCTCCTCGCGCTCACCTGTGGCGCGCACGGCCCCTGCGCAGCAGCAGCGCCCCGCCCACCAGCAGACCGCCGCCCGCACCGGCCATCACGCCCAGCTCACCGGGCCCGGTGGACGCCAGCAGCGCGGAGCCCGCCGACGCCCCGGCCCGCGCCACCGCTCCCGCCCGCTCCTCCTGCGCGAGCCGCGGGGCGGGCCCGGGGGCGGGCGCCACCGGCGCTGCGGCAGGGTGCTCGGCCCGCTCCGGGGCCGGTCGCCGCTCCGGCTCCGCGCGGTGCTCCGCCTCCGGGGTCGTCCAATGCACCCCCGGGGCCTGCTCGGCCCCCAGTGGCTGCCGGGCCACCGAGGTCCGTTGCACCGGCGGAGGCCGGTGCAGGGCCGCCGCGGGCGGCGCACCGTTCCCGCAGGTGTTGCCCATGGCCGGGTTGAGCGCCGCGCCCCCGTCGACCGAGTTGCCACACACATTGACCGGGGTGTCCACGGTCACCTGGATGTTGTTCCCGGACAGCACCCCGGGAGAGTTCGTCGCGCCGCCCCCGGCGCCGGCATCCGCATACGCCACGCCGCCGCCCGCGCCGAGCACGCCCGACGCCGCCGCCACTACGAACACGCACGTCTTCAGGCTCTGTCGCATCTCTCACCCCTCGTCTCCGTCATGGCGTACGAGCTGCCGCCCGCACGCCGGTGGTGCTCGCGCGACCGGGGGGTCGGCAGCGCGTGAGCGGAGCCGACCCCCCGGAGTCGCAAGCGGTGGACCGGCCGGAGCCGGATCGCCGTCAGCGGTTGCCGACGCCGTTGCCGGACAGCACCGCGAGGTCGTCCACGATGTGCGACAGCGCCTCGTCGCCCTTCGCCTGGCTCGAGTTCTCGACGCACTGCTGGTTCTGCGGCGACGACAGGATGTTGATGTCCTGGGCAACGAGCCCCGCGAGAGCGGCGTTGACCTTCGGAAGGCCCAGGCAGAGGTCGTTCAGAGAGCCCTGGACGAGCCCGAGCTGGGTGCTCAGCTGGCCGGTCGTGGTGGAGTTGCCGTAGAGCGACTTGGCACCGTTGCCGTTGACCGTGGTCGTGCCGCGGTCGTTGCCGATCGCCATGGCCTGCGGGGCGGCCGCCGCGGACATTCCCACGAGCGAGGCCGCAATTGCCGCACCCGCCATCATCTTCTTCATCGTGCAAACCCTTCAGGAGAACGAACTCCCGGCACGGGAGCCCTGTTTGAATAACCCGTCACACCCGCACGGGTTCCGCATCATCACCCGAACAGACGGCGATGGCTTTCCCGGAAAAGACGTCACGTGCACTAAGTGGACCCATATCGCCCGGCGTCACCCTTTCCGAACCGGTCGGGTGAACCGAATTTCATTCCTCGGACCGGGAGCAGCTTTCCGGGCGGACGGTATGACAAAGGGCCCACGCCGCCGATGAACGGATACGCAGGCCCTGCCCTGTGTTCTCGGCCGGCATGCCAATGCCCTGGCGACCCCATCAATTTCACAAGGGCATTGGCATGCTTCCCTCCACACATCCTTCTCAACGATCCGGTGCGCCGAATATCAGTCACGGGCGAATAACAATTCCGCGCACCGGTGTCCACCGCTGCCGCTCCGGACGCACCCGATTCGCGCAACCATGGCAGCAAAAACCCGGGCCGCCCAGAAGAAGGAGGGCTGGGCGGCCCGGGCCTTACTCAGCCGCTCAGTGGTTGCCGGCACCGTTGGCGGAGAGCAGCGCGATGTCGTCCAGGATGTGCGACAGCGGCTCGTCGCCCTTGGCCTGGGTCGAGTTCTCGGTGCACTGCTGGTTCTGCGGCGACGACAGGACATTGATGTCCTGGATGACGGCTCCGGCGCCGCCGAGGTTCAGCTTGGGCAGGGCCAGGCACGGCTTGTTGAGCGAGCCCTGGATCAAGCCGATCTGCGGGCTCATGTAGCCGTACGTGGTGGAGTTGCCGTAGAACTGCTTCGCACCGTTGCCGTTGACGGTCGAGGTTCCGTGGTCGTTGCCGGTGGCCATCGCCTGAGGGGCGGCAGCGGCGGCAATTCCGACAATGGACACAGCTACAGCTGCGGTCGCAAGTGTCTTCTTGATCATTGATAGTCCTTCGTGTTTCGGGTTGCCCTGGGACGGGCACGCTGCCCAACTCGAAAGAATTGAGTTGGGTTGTGCTGATTCACTCAAATGAGCTTGCCCCTGGTCGGTCATACCGAGAAGGGGAACCGCCCGGGACATACAGGCGGGACGCATTCGAAGGGCCACGGGCCCCCGAGTAGAGGCTTCGGCCGGGGCTCGCGAAGCATTCGGCGACTGCGGAATCCGGAAACGATGAACCGTGAATATCCGCGCCGGTCGGCCGGGGAGCAATCCGCCGGTGAGGCGAGGTTCACGAACATCACGTCCCGCACCGGCGAACTGCTCGGTGCCCGCTCGGCCGGCGGACGAGGCCGCGCGCCCGGGAATTACTTGCCGAGGGGCAGACCGCCGAGCAGCTTGCCGTTCTTGGCGGCGGCTCCGGTGACGTTCCCGAGCAGCTTCTTCGCGCTGGTCGACTTGACCTTGTCCGTCGTGGTCTTGACCGTCTTGACCAGCGGTGCAAGCTGGTGACCGTCCAGCTGCTTGCTGCTCAGCGCGTCCGTCAGACCGCCGTTGAGGCTCATGGTCGGAGCGCCGGGCTGGGCGGCGAAAGCGGGCACGGCCGCAGCCAGCGCCATGACGGAACCAACAGCAATTGCGGCAGACTTCGCGTACTTCACTTTCAACTGTCCCTTCTCGGGCGGTGCTTGAAGGTGCCGCGGCACAAGCGCCGCGTGAGCATTCACTTCACTGCTCGGATCACCGCATTCACCCTGACTAACGAGTGCCGTCTCGTGGAGAAACTCTGAAGTTCCGCATTCTTGACCACGCCACTCAAAAGGTGCGGGCTTTTGCGATTTCAGCGGCCGGGGCCGGGGCCGAACACCGACCGGCCCCGGTGCGCAGACGACAGCGCACACCGGGACCGGATCAAATGAACACGGCTCGAATCTCTTCGAGTCAGTGGTTCAGGCAGTTGTTGCCGAACGCCGGGTTCAGCAGCGCAACGATGTTGACGGTGTTGCCGCAGAGGTTGACCGGGATGTGAACCGGCACCTGGATGGCGTTTCCGGAGAGCACACCGGGAGAGTTCTTGGCGCCACCCGCGGCACCCGCGTCGGCGAACGCCGGCGCAGCCGAGCCCACCGCCATGAGCGTACCGGCAGTGATTGCTGCGACCTTTGCGTACTTCACTTTGAGCCCTTCCTGCAGCGGGTCCGTAGCGAACACGACCGTCGTGTCGCTCGGGCGCTGATCTGCTCGCCCGTAACGCCGCTGCCGATATTGGTAACGATTTCTCCTCGTGGACGAAACTCTTACCGGGAAGTTTTCGGAGGAATCGCCCGAAGGGTGCAAGAACGTTTCAGGAGATTGCCACCGCGCATACGACGCGGAAAAAACACCGGAGTTCGAACGTGCGAGGCACCCGCCGAATAACAATTCCCGCCGGAAAAGGCAGGAAAATCTTCGGTCTTACGGCTCGTAAGGGGGTGTCGCGGGCCCGGACCGCTCAGGAAGAGAGAGCCGGCGGCCGGGCCTGCGACCGATGGCCGGGTCAGCGGTTGCCGACTCCGTTGGCGGAGAGCACCGCGATGTCGTCCAGGATGTGCGACAGCGGCTCGTCGCCCTTCGCCTGGCTCGAGTTCTCGACGCACTGCTGGTTCTGCGGCGACGACAGGACGTTGATGTCCTGCACCACGGCCAGCGGGGCGATGCCGGCGTTCACCTTGGGCAGGGCGAGGCACAGCTTGTTCAGCGAACCCTGGACGAGCTCCAGCTGCGGGCTCATCTTGCCCCTGGTGGTGGAGTTTCCGAACGCCGAAGCGGCGCCGTTGCCGTTGACCGTGGAGGTGCCGTTGTCGTTGCCAACAGCCATCGCCTGGGGGGCGACCGCCGCCGAAATGCCGACGATGGACGCGGCTACAGCCGTCGTGGCCAGGACCTTCTTGATCACGATTTACCCTTCTAGAAGCGGAGTGCCCGTATACGGAGCGCTCTGGTCAACTCGCTTCTGGGGGTGCGGTTTCGCCGTTTCACCCGAATGCCACGAAACCATAGATACATATCACTGGACCCGGGCGGTGTTCACCCTCCGGGGCGCCATTTGGCATTTCAAAGGCCGGTACGAAGAATCCGTACCGGCCTTTGGCATCGAAAGCCCCGACCTTGCGGGCCGGGCCTCAAGTGCTGTGCGAGGATCAGGTGTTGAGGCAGGTGTTGCCGAACGCCGGGTTCAGCAGGGCGACGATGTTGATGGTGTTGCCGCACACGTTGACCGGCACGTCGACCGGGACCTGGATGAGGTTGCCGGAGATGACACCGGGGGAGTTCTGGGCGACACCCGCGGCGCCGGCACCGCCATGGGCACTGGCCACACCGGCCCCGCCCACAACGGCAATGCCCGCGGCAGCGGACAGGACGGCGGCCTTCGAGACAAACTTCACGGTGAACCTCTTCACTGAGCAGCATTCAGGTATCTGTACGCGCCGCTTAGAGCGACAAGCTGCTCAACTCACCAACTCGGGCAAAAGTAGCGGTTCAATCGGGTGAATACGGCGCTTGCTTGTCCGAAAGGAGGCGGCGACTCCGTGTCCCTCATGGAGACGCGTCACCCCAACCCGCCTACGGCCAGCGCCGATTGTCGCGGGATTCGCGCGCAATGGCGCCATGAAGGTGTTCCGCGCACAGGTGTTTTCCTGATGTCTTTTGCAGCAGAGTCCGGCGCCAAGGGACGGGCGCCCCGGTCGAGGAGCTCGTCGGGCGCTGACCGGCCGGGGTGCAGGCCAGGTCGGCTCCGTCGCCGAACTCGGCCCTGGCGTTGGACAGAAGATGCCGGATGACGTGACCGTGCGGCGGCGCTCGCCGTGGCGCTGTCCTCAAACCCTGCGCCTGGGCGGGGAGGTTGTGCCGGGGCGCCTGGAGGCAGGAGTCGTTCACCTCGCCCGCCACACAGAGCGTGATCGCCCGCTCGCCGTACGTACGGCACGGGCGGTGCCGGGACCGGTGCGCGCTCGCTGCGTCGCGGGCGGGGATCGTGTCGTCCGCGCTGGTCAGGGTGAATGTCAGACCCTGGTGGAAGACTCAGGGACATGAGATGGGCGGTGGTGGAGACGGGCGACGGGGGTGCTCGTCTCTGCCCGCTCGCCCAGGACGGCAGGCCTGCCGGACCGGTGCTGCGGGAGCCCTCACTCGCCGAGGCCGTGCGCTCGCGTCCCGAGGTCGAGCGGTGGGTGTGGCGGTCCACCGCGGAGATCTACCGGAGGCTGTTGGCGGCGGAGGTGCGGGTCGAGCGGTGCTACGACGTGGAGGCCGCGGAGGCGCTGCTGATCGGGCATGAGGAGGGCCAGTCCGGTCAGCCGCGTTCGCTGGCCGCCGCCTGGGCCCGGCGGCACGGCCTGCCCGTCCCGCCGGATCCGCCCGTCCGTACGGCACAGACCCAGCCGTCGCTGTTCGACCCGGGCCCGGTGCCGCTGCCGCCCGGCACGGACGAGCTGACGGCGCTGCTGGAGGTCTACGCCGGCCAGGTGGCGCGTACGGAGAAGGCGGAGCATCCGGACCGGATGCGGCTGCTGCTCGCCGCGGAATCCGCGGGCACGCTGGTCGCCACGGAAATGGGGCGGGCCGGGGTGCCCTGGCGGGCGGATGTGCACCGCAAGCTGCTCGACGGGCTGCTGGGCGAGCGCTATCCGGGCGGCGGGGAGCCACGCCGGATGGCGGAGCTGGCCGATGAGGTGTCCCGGGCCTTCGGGGAGGGCGCGCGGGTGCGCCCTGATCTGCCCAACGACATCATCAAGGCCTTTGCCCGTGCCGGGATTTCCCTCACCTCGACCCGCAAATGGGAATTGCAGCAGATCGATCACCCCGCTGTGGCGCCGCTGCTGGCGTACAAGACGCTCTACCGTCTGTACACCGCTCATGGGTGGTCATGGCTCCAGCAGTGGGTGCACGACGGCCGCTTCCGCCCCGAGTATCTGCCCGGTGGCACGGTCTCCGGCCGCTGGACCGCCAACGGCGGCGGCGCGCTCCAGATCCCCAAGGTGATCCGGCAGGCCGTGCTCGCCGACCCGGGGTGGCGCCTGGTGGTCGCCGACGCCGACCAGATGGAACCCCGGGTGCTGGCGGCCGTCTCCCGTGACCGGGGCCTGATGGACGTGGCCGGCAGCGGCGAGGATCTGTACGCGGATCTGGCGGCCCGCGCGTTCGGCGGCGACCGCGCCCGGGCCAAACTCGGCCTGCTGGGCGCCATTTACGGCCAGACCTCCGGCGACGCCCTCAAGCACATGGCCGATCTGCGCCGCCGCTATCCGGCCGCGGTGGCATATGTGGACGAGGCGGCGCGCGCGGGCGAGGAGGGGCGGCTGGTGCGCACCTGGCTGGGCCGTACCTGCCCGCCCGCGTCCGTGGCGCCGCCCGACGAGGCGGGCCTGCCCCAGGAGGAGGAGCCGTCCGCGGCGTACGGCTCCAGCTCGGCCGCCGCCCGCGCCCGTGGCCGCTTCACCCGCAACTTCGTCGTCCAGGGCAGCGCCGCCGACTGGGCGTTGCTGATGCTGGCCGCGCTGCGCCGCGCGCTGTCGGCGGGCGGGCTCCGCGCCGAGCTGGTCTTCTTCCAGCATGACGAGGTGATCGTGCACTGTCCCGCCTCGGAGGCGGCGACGGTCGCCGAGGCGGTCACGGAGGCGGCCGCGGCGGCAGGGCGGATCGCGTTCGGGGAGACGCCGGTCCGCTTCCCGTTCACCACGGCGGTGGTGGAGTGCTATGCGGACGCGAAGTGATCCGGGCGGCCGGCACCGCAGGGCCGGTGCGGGCGTGCGGGTGGCGATCGTGAGCAGAAGCCCTGGTACGTCCGTCCTGAAGGAGGAGCGCCCCGTATGAGCGTCCAGCCCGAGATGACCGACCGGACCGCGAGACGCGTGCATCCCGAACTCGTCCCGGCATTCGCGTCGTTGCCGCGGCTCCCCGATCCGTATGCGGACATCGAGGCCACGCGCCAGGAGTTCCACGAGATGCTGGCATCCTTCCCGGCCGACCGTACGGGCGTGTGCAGCGAGCGGTTCGGCATCCCGCGGGCGGACGGCAGCGTCCTGATGGTCGAGGTCTACCGTCCGGAGGGGGCGGTGGGCGCCGTCCCGGAAGAGGGCGCGAACGGCGCCGCCCCCGGGAGCGGAGGTGACCCGCTGCCCGCCGTGCTGCACTTCCACGGTGGTGGGTTCGCCCTCGGCCGGTCGCTGCCGGGCCAGGACCGCGTGGCCATCGAACTCTGCCGTGAACTGCCCGCTGTCGTCCTCACCGTCGAATACCGCCTCGCCCCGGAGCACCGCTACCCGGCCGGGGTGGAGGACTGTTATCTCGCCCTGGAATGGGCGGCGGGGCGGGCTGCCGCGCTGGGCATCGATCCCGGGCGGATCGCTGTGGCGGGCAAGTCCGCGGGCGGTGGGCTCAGTGCCGCTGTTGCCCTGATGGCCCGCGACCGGGGTGGTCCTGCGCTCGCCTTCCAGTCGCTGTGCGTACCGGATCTGGATGACCGGGTCGGGGCGGACGAGGCGGCGGACGCGGAAGGGGCCGGGGAGGCGCGGGTGCTCGACGGGCGCGGCGTCCAGACGTCCTGGAAGCACTACCTTCCGGAGGGGACGGCGACGGCGGAGGCGTATGCCGCGCCGGCCCGCGCCACGGAGCTGTCGGGGCTGCCGCCGGCCCATGTTCTGGTCTGCGATCTCGATCCGATGCGCGACGCGGGGCTGGCCTACGCCCGGCGTCTGATGGATGCGGGGGTGCCGGTCACGGTCCGCAATGTGCCCGGTGCCTGGCACGGCTTCGAGCTGTACGCGGCGGACACCGGGGTGGCGAAGGAGATGGCGGCGCACTGGACGGGGCAGCTGAAGGCGGCGTTGTATCCGACGTGTCCGGCGGTGGTGTGAGGCCGCTCAGTTCGTCCCGTCCGGCACGCCGGGGGTGCCCTGCCCGGTGGGCGTCTCGATGCTCTGATGCTCGCCGCCCGGGGCCTCGACAGTGGAGATCAGGCCACGGGTGATCCGCACCATCGCCGCGACCAGCAGCTCGCGCGGGCGGTCGGGGCGCTCCAGCCACCACAGGGCGAGCCCGTACAGCGAGCTGCGGATCGCCTCGCCGAGGGGCTCCAGCTCCGCCTCGGGGATGCCGGGCACGAACTCGCGCAGCAGCGCCATGTCCGTCTCCCGCTGTCTGCGCTGGAGCTCATGGTGGAAGGCCGCCACCTGAGCGTCCCCCGTGGTGTCCCGGAACATCATGCGCCAGGTGTACGGATGGCTCTGCACATACCCGAACCAGGCGTCGTACATCGCCGTCATCCTCGTGGCCAGGTCGCCCTCGCCGTGGAGGAGTTCGCGGACCGGGGCGGCGGCCAGCTCGTCGCGGTGCCGCTCCAGCAGGGCGAGGTGCAGCTCCTGCTTGGAGTCGAAGTGGCGGTAGAGCATCGGCTTGCTCAGGCCCGCTTCGGCGGCGATCTCCCCGATGGTCGTGCCCGCGAAGCCGCGCTCCGCGAACAGCCGGGCGGCCGTGTCCTCGATACGCGTCCTGGCCTCGGCGCGCGCGGCGCGGCTCCGCTCGATCTCGCTCATGTGCTCCATCCTGCGATCTGGCTTGTTCCGGCTGGTGATTTCGGCTCGCCATGGCCGCTGCGATAAAGGATACTGGATCGTGTACCACTTGGTATACGCATGAGTAACCTAGGAACGGGGGCTCCTCGTGATCGTTTCCGTCCACTTCGCCGACGTCGGTGTCCGCGCTGTCCGTGCCGTCCTCCGGGAGCGTCCACGGCCGGACCACACCCCCGGCCTCCGGTACGCCCAGACCACGCTCACCGGCGCCGTCGCGGCCGGTCCGCCCCGGGTGCGCCCCGGCCGGGCCGGGCTGCTCGCCGCGTGGGAGGACGATGCCGCGCTCGACCGCTTTCTCGCCGAGGACCCGATGGCGCGGCGGCTGGCCGGCGGCTGGCATGTGCGGCTTCAGCCGCTGCGGGTCTCCGGTTCGTGGCCCGCGATGCCCGTCGAGATCGACCCCGGTGCCGCGGGGGACGAGGAGGACGGGCCGGTCGCCGTCCTCACCCTCGGACAGCTGCGGCTGCGCCGCGCACTGCCGTTCCTGCGCGCCAGTTCCCACGCCTCCGGCCGGGCCGCGGCCGATCCTTCGCTGATCGCGTCGGTCGCGCTGGCCAGACCGCCCCGCTTCGTCGGCACGTTCTCCCTGTGGCAGAGCCTGTCGGCGATGCGCCAGTACGCCTACGGCGCCGACCGGCCCGCGCACCAGGAAGCGGTCAGGCAGGACCGGGCGGATCCGTTCCACCATGAATCGGCGTTTGTGCGGTTCCGCCCCTACGGCGCCCGGGGCGCGCTGGACGGCCATGAGCCGGTGGCGGCGGCGGTGAGGGCGTCGCGCTAGGAGACGCGGTGCAGCGCCAGGTGGCTTCCGGTGCCCGGCGTACGGCCCGCGCCCCTGGGGAGCGCCGCGGGCCCGCGTGGATCCGCGGGGGCACGCCCTAAACTCCCCGGGTAGGGGCCTGCCACGGGCGAACGGCCGAGATGTGATCCGGGAAGGGACCAGCGTTGACCGACACCGAAGGGGCCGCCGACGCCTCGGACGCGACTGATCCGTCGGTCACCAAACTGAGCCCCAGGGACCGCCGGAAGCGGATCGCCGACCGGGTGCTGGCCGAGGGCCAGGTGACCATCGAGGAGCTGGTCGGGGAGCTCGGCGTCAGCCAGATGACGGTGCACCGCGATCTGGACACCCTGGAGCACCAGGGCTGGCTGCGGAAGGTACGCGGCGGCGCCACGGCCGCGCCCAACGCCCTCTTCGAGTCCAACGCGCGCTGGCGCGGCAATGAGCAGGTGGCGGCGAAGGAGGCCATCTGCGCGGCCGCGCTGGCCATAGCCGAGCCCGGCCAGGCCGTGATCATCGATGACTCCAGTACGGCACTGCCGCTGGCCCGCGCACTCTCCGGGCGCGGCGCCTACACCGTCATCACCAACTCCCTTCAGGTCATCAACGAACTGGCCGAGGAGCCCGACATCCGGGTGATCGCGCTGGGCGGCGAGTATCACGCGGCGTTCAACGCCTTCCTCGGCATGTCCACCGCCGACAGCGCCCGCAGCTTCCGCGCCGATGTCGCCTTTCTGTCCACCTCCGCGGTCGACAACGGCCACTGCTACCACCAGGCGCAGGAGAACGTCCTGGTCAAGCGGGCACTGATGGCCGCTGCCCGGCGCAAGGTGCTGCTGGTGGACCACTCCAAGTTCGGCCGCCAGGCGCTCTACGAACTCGCGCCGCTGGCCGACTTCGATCTCGTCATCTCCGATGAAGAGCTTCCCCAGGAGGAACGGGACGCGCTTCAATCCCTGGGTGTGCGATACGAGTTGGCGGCGGAGGGAGGCCGGCGGGAATGAGTGCTGAGAGCGGGACGAGCGCGGGAGCGGGGATGGGTGCACAGAACGGTGAGCGCGGCACGGCCGCGGGCGGTGGCGGTGGCGGTGGCACGGGCGGCGGCGAGCTGGAGCGCATCAATCCGCCGCATCTCGCGCCGCCGACCGGATTCAGCCATGCCGTGCGTGCCGCCCCGGGCACCATGGTCTTTCTCGCCGGACAGACCGCTCTCGACGGATCGGGCCGGATCGTCGGCGACGGCATCGTCGAGCAGTTCGAGCGGGCGCTGACGAACCTCCTGGACGTCGCGGCGGCCTCCGGCGCCGGCCCCTCCGACCTGGCCAAACTCACGGTCTTCGCCGTCGATGTCGCCGATTACCGCCGCCATGCCCGCGACCTCGGCGCCGTCTGGAAGCGCCTGGTCGGCGGCGCCTACCCGGCGATGGCGGTGATCGGCGCCACCCGCCTGTGGGACGAGACGGCCCTGGTCGAGATCGAAGGCATCGCCGTCGTCCGCTAGGGCCGGTCTTCACCGTCCCGTCTGCCTCACGACGCCGGCGGCGCGTCGGCCGCAACCCCCTCCGCATGCGTCAGGGGCGCCCGCCCCACCGGTCTCCCGGTGGAACGAGCGCCCCTGACGCTGTTCGAAACCCCGCTGGCGACCGCTCAGTTCCGGCCGCGGGCCATCCCCACCGGATCCTTCTTGAACGCCCAGGTCATCTTGGGCTCCATGGCGAACCGGAAGGCCCGCTGTACGGGGGGTGTGCACAGCACCGTGATGACGGTGCCCGCGGTGAGCGTCAGCAGTACCGCGCCCCAGGGCGTGTGCACCCACGGAGCGTCGTACCAGTTCCAGAAGCGCGACCCCTTGGCGAGGAAGCCGTGCAGCAGATAGCCGTAGAGGGTGCCCGCGCCCAGCGCCGTGCACCACATCGTGCGGCCCGGGATCCAGGCGAAGAAACAGGCCACCAGCACGAGTGAACAGCCGAACATCGCCAGCGTCATCACCGCACCGCTCCACCACGGAGCGGCCAGCTCCTGCGCGGCGTCGCGGTGGTAGAACCACGCGGCGTTCATCCGCGGCGCCGCCCAGTAGGCGAAGACCAGCGCGGCCGCGAAGACCGGCACGGCCAGCATCCGCGCCTTCTTGCGGCGCACCAGCTTGAAGTGCTCCGGCCGCAGCGACAGCCCGATCACGAAGAACGGCAGGAACTGGAGCACCCGTTGGAGGTCCAGGTCATCGCCGATGTCCGGGGAGAGCGACGCGAGCACGGCCACGGCCAGGGCCAGCGGCACCGGCCAGCGCACGATCTTCCACAGCGGGGTGGTCAGCCGCCAGATGAACAGGGCGGCCAGGAACCATGTCAGATACCAGGGATCCATCAGGCTGATCGGATAACCCGGATCGTCGTCCGCCCACCTCTTGAAGAGCGTGTAGGCGACTTCGAAGAGGATGTAAGGAACCGCAACCCCGGTAATCAGCCGCTGGAGCCGGTCCTTGCGCATATCGAAACTGCGCGAGAAATAACCGGAGATGATGATGAACGCCGGCATGTGGAAGGCGTAGACGGTGACGTAGAGCGCCGCCGCCGTCCGGCTGCCGTCGCGCAGCGGCTCCCAGGAGTGGCCCATCGCCACGAGCACGATGGCCAGATACTTCGCGTTGTCGAAGAAGGCATCGCGGGGCTTCGCCTTGGCATCGGCCGCACCGGCATTCCTGCCCGGGTCCGCGCCCCGGCCCTTGGCGTGACCTCGGGGCTTGGCATGCGAGGCGTTGCCCGGGGCCGCCCGCTGACGGGCCGTCGCCGGTCCGGGCGCGGTCGCCGTCGGCGGTGCCATCGTCGCCGTCGCACCGCCGGTCCCGGCCGGTGCCGGTGCGCCCGCCGGACTCAGCGTGTCATGCGGCGTCTGCCGTTGCGGGGGAAGTGGCACCCGCCGTTCGCCGTACGACGGAAAATCGTTCGTCAAGGAGCCTCCTGGAACGATCCCA
Source organism: Streptomyces sp. MCA2 (assembly GCF_023544705.1). Lineage (NCBI taxonomy): Bacteria > Bacillati > Actinomycetota > Actinomycetes > Kitasatosporales > Streptomycetaceae > Streptomyces > Streptomyces sp. MCA2. The sequence goes on along the minus strand of NZ_JAMJFM010000065.1, from coordinate 8,869 downwards.
GGGGAAGTGCTGAACGCTGGCCCGCACCGGGCCGCAAATCGGAACCCAAAAGCCAAATCCTGCGTCTTAGTTCTTTTACGGGGAGTGTGGCGGCGTCGAACATCTCAGGCACCTTAGCCCCGCGGCGGGAATCACGTAAATCCCCGACTGCGGCGGCCACACCCGGCGCATCCGCCCTCCACAGCTCCTTCACGGTGCCGCGGGCGGCGGCGCGGCCCGGAGCGGAGTGCGGCACCCCACAAGATCTGGACAATGCCCCTCTAATCCCCGGCCCTTGCCCGTTATTCAATAACACCTTCGACACCGCGCGCTCTCACCGACCGGGCGCTGGTGTTCTTCGCCACGTCCCACGCATAGACCTCCAACGGGCGCCCGTGCGGGCCCCGCAGCCGGTGCACGGCCGCCAGCCAACGCGAACTGAGCGCGGACGCACGGGGGTTGATCTGATCCGCGAACCGCGCATAGCCCGCCAGTCTGCCTATCTCGGGCGCCCCGAGAATCCCCGTACGTATCTGTGGCGCCCTCTCGTGCACGGCCATTACGCACGGCACACAGAAGCTCTGGACCACCAGCCGGCTCCGGACATGGGCGCGATCCAGCCACCCGCGTGCCCGTAGTTCACGGATGACCTGCGCCTCGATTCCGGGATACTTCTCAGGCGCCTTGATCTCCAGCAAAAGGCGCTGCCCGTTTTGGTCCAGACGGCGTAGATAGGCGGCGAGCGTCGGCACCCGCTCCCCCGCGAACCGCTTGCCGAACCAGCTGCCGGCGTCCAGCCGCGCGATCTCGGCAGCCGTGAAGTCCCCCACCCGCCATGGCGCCCGCCCGGGAAACACCTTGGCGGCATCGGTCGTCCGCTTCAACGTGGCGTCGTGCACCACCACCAGCCGGCCGTCCTTGCTGCGCTGCACATCGTTCTCCACCCATATGAGGCCGCGGCGGTGCGCGGCATCGACGGCGGCGAGGGTGTTCTCAGGGGCGTAACGGGAGGCGCCACGGTGGGCTATCACCCGCGTCGCCGCGGTGCCGGGGCCGGCCCGTGTCCCGCTGCTGACGGCGACATCCGCGTACTCCTCCGGGCCGGAGGCCATCGCGGACGACGACACCGCGGCCGCCACCAGATAGGCGACGCCGGCCGCGGGGATCCGCAGCGATCTCCGAAGCATGCGGGAGCCTCCTGGTCCGCTCGGCCGCGGACGGCCGCGTCCGCGTCAGGTGTGCCCCCTGAGGCCCTTCCTTCCGTCCCGTCCTTCGGTCCGGTCCTTCCGTCCGGTCCTTCCGTGCAGCCCTCCCGTGCAGGAATGCGGCTGTCTCCTCAACATGCCCGCATCCCTTGTCACCCGCCACGCGAGGATCCCTGCGGCCGCTGTCCGCGACTCCGCCACGCCGGTCGACTTTTCCCAGGTCAGGTGGGGTGGGGAGGGCGATCGGGCGGGTGTGGCGCGGGTCGCCGGGCTGCCCTCCATCCGGGCACGTGGCGCCGCCGAAGCGCCGTGGGGCCGCGTCCGCACCCTGGCCCTGCTCGTCCCCCATTTCTGACCCCGGAGGATTACGGGGGCCGCTCCCGAGAGGCGGCCCGAAGCGGCCCGTCCCCCTCGTCGTCGCGGCGGCCGCAGTAGCCGCCCTCGGCCTCACCGGCCGCTCGGTGGACGCCACGAAGGCGACACCGGAATCGAAGAGTTTCCCGTACACCGGCACCTCCCTGAAGCTGACGACGCACGAGGTCTCCACGGACCTGGTCGCCACCGACCGCAAGGACAGCAAGGTCACCCGCTGGTTCGACGCGGCCGCCGGCAGCGAGCGGCTGACCTGGACCCTCCAGGGCGACACCCCCGACATCGACGCCGGCCGCACCGGCATCGCCCTCTGTGACGCCCGGTTCAAGGTCAAGGTTCCCAAGGGCATCGCGGTGACCAGGGACGGCGAGCGAACCGCTCTGACCAGGAAGCCTCCCGCCCGTATCCAGATCCCGCCCGATTGCAGATCCGGCCCGTATGTAGATCACGTAACAGCCGTCGATGGACGGCTGTTACACGGCTGACAGGCCATCGAGAAGCGTCGCTCCTAGCTTCTGACACGTCGACCGATCCCCAGGAACCGGAGCGAGATCATGAACCGCAACACGAGCCTGATCCGGCGCCACAAGACGGCCATAGGCGCGGGCCTGGCCTGTGTCGCCGCCCTCGGCGCCTTCGCCACCGCCACCAGTGCGAACGCCGCCACCGCCCCGGCACACGCCGCGCACGCCCACAGCGCGGGTGTCGCCCAGACCGGCAACACCCCCTACGTCGTCAACCACTACGGCGAGGAGAACGCGGACCAGGGCAAGGCCGAGCGCAGCCCCGAGCGCCTGGTGCTCTCCGAGTTCACCTCGGCCAGGGACCTCAACTGGAAGCAGTGGAACACGAAGAAGGCCGTCGCCACCGGCAAGGTCACCGGCATGTGGTGCCTGGACACCTGCCTCGACAAGCCGCTGAAGGCCACCCTCACGCTGTCGGACCCCAAGACCGTGAACGGCAAGAAGGTCTTCTCCTCCTTCACCCTGAAGCTGGCCGACGGCTCGGGTGCGTACGATTCCGAGGACCTCCAGGGCAAGCGCCCGCTCGCCACCAGCTGACGTGAGACCCTCCCGATGAACAAGCCCACGGCCGCGGCCGCCGGCCTCGCGCTGGTGCTGACGGCCGTGGGCCTCACCGGGTGCGGCAACCCCGAACAGCCCCACGTCGAGGGCCCCGCACCCAGACCCACCCAGGTCTCAGGACCGGTCTATGTCTCCGACACCCTGGGCCATCCGCTGACCCGCCCCACGAAGTTCGCCCTCACCGAGTTCTCCTCGGTCTCCGGGCTCAGCTGGCGCTCCTGGGGAAAGCCGAAAGCCGTCGCCACCGGGCGGGTGCGAGGCATGTGGTGCATCCCCCACTGCCCCGCCAACGGATATCCCGCCACCGTCGAACTCAGCCGCCTACAGCATCAAGAGAACGTCTCGTACTACAGCCGCGCGGTCGTACGTTCCTCCCACCACCTCCCTCCCGACCGGGCAGCCGAGCTGCGCGACGTCCGGCTGCCCGTCCCCGAGCCCTAGGAACGCAAGCGATGACCGATGTGCTGCTCGTGGAGGACGACCCCCTGCTGCGGGAGGCGACCCAACTGTCCCTGGAACGCTACGGATACCAGGTGCGCACGGCCGCCGACGGCCACGCCGGGCTGGCGCAGTTCCGCGACCGCGCCCCCGATGTCGCCCTCCTGGACGTCATGCTGCCGCGCCTCGACGGGGTCAGCGTGGTGCGCCGCATCCGTGAGGTGAGCCGGCTGCCGGTGCTGATGCTCTCCGCCCGCACCGATCCGGTGGACGTCGTCCTCGGTCTCGAAGCGGGCGCCGACGACTACCTCACCAAGCCGTACGACATTCCGGTGCTGGTCGCTCGCATACGTGCGGCGCTGCGCCGCACCGCGGACTTCCCCGAGACCGGCCCGCGGGAGGATCCGACGCTGCTGCGGTTCGGCGACCTCACGGTGGACACCGCGTCCATGGACATCCACCGGGCGGGCCGGCTGCTCGAACTCACCCCCACCGAGCGCAGGTTGGTGCTCGAATTCGCGGCCGAGCCCGGCATCGTGCTCTCGCGGACCACGCTGCTGGAGCGCGTATGGGACTACGCGTGCGGCGGCGACCCCCGTGTCGTCGACGTCCATGTGCAACGGCTGCGCGCCAAGATCGGCCACGGGCGCATCGTGACCGTCCGCGGCTTCGGCTACAAGCTCGCGCCCTGACCACCATGGGGCTGCGCACCAAGACCGCCCTGGTCATCGCGGGGACCGCCGCGATCGTCGCCACCCTCATCGGTCTGCTGGTGCACCAGCTCACCGCCGAGGACCAGCGCAAGAACGCCGGCCGTGCGGCCGACGCCCGGCTCGTGGCGGCGGTCGGCGCCTACTCCTCCGGAATCGACAGCGGCGCGCTGGTCAATCCACCGGACCTGCCCGCCGTGCTCCGCCGAACCGTCACCGACCGCCCCGTGCGGGCCACCTGCCTCCAGAACACCGGCGGTTCCGGGGCCCCGGTGCTGTGGGCCGCCACCCGAAGCGGCCACGACCTCCTCGCCGTCCGCCGCTCCTACGCCCCGCAGGCCCGCGCCCTCGCCGATCTCGACCGGGTGCTGGTCGGCTCCGGCGCGTCCGTCACCGCGCTCGGCTGTGTGCTGGGCGTCGTCGCGGCGGCCGGCGCGGGACGGCGCATCACCGCGTCCGCGGACACCGCGCAGCGGATCGCGGACGGCGATCTGACCGACCGGGTCCGGCCCAAGGGCAAGGACGAGATCGCCCGGCTCGGCGCCGCCGTCAACACCATGGCCGACGCGCTGAGCGCCCGCCTGGAGGCCGAACGGCAGGTCACCGCCGATATCGCCCATGAGCTCCGCACCCCCGTCGCCGGCCTGGTGACCGCCGTCGGACTCCTGCCGCCCGGCCGCCCGGCCGAACTGGTCAGCGGGGGCGTGGACACCCTGCGCACTCTCGTGGAGAACGTCCTGGAGGTGGCCCGGCTGGACGTGCCGGGCGTCGAGCAGGCGCACCACGAGAAGATCCTCCCGAGCACCCTGGCGCACCGGGCCGTCGCACTGACGGGCGGCGACGTCGAAGTCACGGTCCACAACGAAACGCCCGTCTCGACCGACCCCCGCCGCGCCGAGCGCATCCTCGCCAACCTGCTCACCAACGCCCAACTCCACGGCGCCCCGCCGGTGACCCTGGAAGTCGACGGAACGACGGTCCGCGTACACGACAACGGCTCCGGCTTCCCCGCCGAACTGCTCACCCACGGCCCCCAGCGCTTCCGCACCGGCGCCCGCGAACGCGGCGCCGGCATCGGCCTGGGCCTCACCATCGTCACCGGCCAGGCCCGGCTACTGAACACCAAGGTCACCTACGAAAACCCCACCACCGGCGGCGCCCTGGCCACGGTCCACCTGACACCCGAGCACACCTGAACCACCGCGACCTCGACCGCCGACGGCCTCACACCGTCCGCCGGTGGCCTCTGCACCGGCCACTCCCGCACTGCTGAACGCACCCAACAAAAAACCCAGGTCAGCGATATCTGACCTGGGCTTTTCCACAGAGCCGCCTTCGGGATTCGAACCCGAGACCTACGCATTACGAGTGCGTTGCTCTGGCCAACTGAGCTAAGGCGGCGTGGTGCGCGGCCCAGTCTACACATCACAGAGGGGTGCTCTGTAACCCGTTTAGGAGCTGGTCAAGGGAGGGCGGGGAGGGGGGTGAAGGGGTGTGAGGCGGGTCACTTGCAGTGCTTGTTCTTCGGGGGGACAGTGCCGTTGAGGAGGTAGTTGTTGATCGCGGTGTCGATGCAGTCGCTGCCGCGGCCGTAGGCGGTGTGGCCGTCGCCCTCGTAGGTGAGCAGGGTGGCGCTGGAGAGCTGGGAGGCGAGGGCCTTGGCCCAGTCGTAGGGGGTGGCCGGGTCGCGGGTGGTGCCGACGACGAGGATCGGGGCGGCGCCCTTGGCCTCGATGCGGTGGGCCGTGCCGGTGGGCTTGACCGGCCAGTATGCGCAGTTCAGAGCGGCCCAGGCGAAGCTTGTGCCGAAGACCGGGGAGGCCTTGCGGAAGCTGGGCAGCGCGGCGCGGACCTGGTCGGGGGTGGTGAAGGCGGACGCGAGGTCGAGGCAGTTGACGGCGGGGTTCGCGTACATCTGGTTGGCGTAGGAGCCGTTCGGATCGCGCTCGTAGTAGCTGTCGGAGAGGGTGAGCAGCCCGCGGCCGTTGCCGGCCTTGGCCTGGGCCAGGTAGTCGCGCAGGAGGGGCCAGGCACGCTCGTCGTACATGGCGGCGATCACGCCCGTGGTGGCCAGGGACTCGGTGAGCTGTCGGTCCTCGCCCGTTGCTGCCGGGTGGGCGTCCAGCTTCTTGAAGAGGGCGGAGAGCTGGTTGCCTGCGTCCTCGGTGCTCTTGGTGCCGAGGGGGCAGTTCTTGTGCTTGATGCAGTCCGCGGCGAAGGCCGTGAAGGCGGTGTCGAAGCCGGCGGTCTGGTCGATGTTGGTGGTGCGGGAGTCGATCGCCGGGTTCATCGCGCCGTCCAGGACCATGCGGCCGACGCGGGAGGGGTAGAGGCCGGCGTAGGTCGCGCCGAGGAGGGTGCCGTAGGAAGCGCCGACGTAGTAGAGCTTCTTGTCGCCCAGGGCGGCGCGCAGCACGTCCATGTCGCGGGCGGCTTCGATCGTGGAGACGTGCGAGAGCACCTTGCCGGAGCGGGTCTGGCAGTCCTTGGCGAAGGTGCGGTAGGCGCTGATGAGCTTGTTGACCTCGGCCGGGGTGTCCGGGGTCTGGTCGGTCTGGGTGTAGCGGTCCATCTGCTTGTTGCTGAGGCACTTGACCGGCTCGCTGCGGGCCACGCCGCGCGGGTCCACCGCCGCCATGTCGTAGCGCGCCCGGACCGCGGCGGGCTGGGGCGCGTACTGCTGGAGGTAGTCGATCGCCGACGCGCCGGGGCCGCCCGGATTGACCAGGAGGGAGCCGATCCGGCTGCCGGGGCCGGTGGCCTTCTTGCGGGCCACCGCGAGTTTGATGTCGCCCGCACCGGGGTCGGCGTAGTCCAGGGGCGCCTTCATCGTCGTGCATTCGAAGCCGCTCCCCCCACAGGGATGCCAGCTCAGCTTCTGGTCGTAGTACGGGCGGAGGCCGGCCGGGGTCGCGGACGGGAGCGGCGCGAGGGTGGCGTCGGCGGCGGGGCGCTGGGCGCCGGCTTCCGTGGTGGGGCCCGGGGACGCCTCGGCATCGGGGGACGAACTCCCCGAGGAGCAGCCGGAGATCAGCAGAGCGGTGGCCGCGAGGAGAGCGGCGGAGGTGCGGAGCAGACGGCTGGTGGCCATGGGCGGTCCTTGGTCTCGGTCCCTGGAAGTGGAGGCGGTGTCGGTCCCTGGAAGGTGGAGTGCGGGTGGCGGTGCGGGGGCGGCGGTGCGGTGCGGCGGGGCTGGTGGTGCTGCTGTCGGCAGCGGTGCTGGTGTCGGCGGTGGTGCTGGTGTCGGCGGTGGTGCTGGTGTCGGCGGTGGTGCTGGTGTCGGCGGTGGTGCTGGTGTCGGCGGTGGTGCTGGTGTCGGCGGTGGTGCAGGTGCCAGCGGGGCTGGTGGTGCTGGTGTCGGCGGTGGTGCTTGCTGGGCTGCGGCTGCCGCCGTGGCAGGACGCCGGCCCTGGTGGTGAGAGCGCGCGGGGGCGGGTGGGAAGTCGGGCCCGGGATTGGGGCGGGTGGCGGGTGGTGGATGGCCGGTGGCGGGTGTCAGCTGACGGCTGTCAGGTGGCGGTTGTCGATGTGGCGGGTGTCAGGCGACGGATGCCGAGGCGGTTGCCGCGACGGTTGCCGCGACCGTTCGAACGGAGAGTATCCGGAGGGGGACGTTGCGTGTGCGTCTCCTTGCGTGCGGGGCCGGGTGACCGGCGGGGTCGGTGTGCTGCGGTGGGTGGCGTGGTGGTCAGCCGGCGCGGAGGGCGACCGCCATCGCCTCGACCGCGAGGAGGGGGGCCACATTGCGGTCCAGGGCCTCGCGGCAGGCGATCACGGCTTCTATACGGCGGAGAGTGCGTTCGGGGGTCGAGGACCCGGCGATGCGGTGGATGCTGTCGCGCACCTCGTCGTTGGCGAGGGGTACCGAGGCGCCCATCTGGAGGGCAAGGACGTCGCGGTAGAAGCTGGTGAGGTCGACCAGGGCCAGGTCGAGGCTGTCGCGCTGGGTACGGGTGGAGCGGCGCTTCTGCTTGTCCTGGAGTTCCTTCATGGCGCCGGCCGTGCCGCGCGGCAGACGTCCGCCCGTGCCGGCAGCGGCGCCGAGCGCGGCGCGCAGCTCCTCGGTCTCCTTGGTGTCGACATCCTCGGCGACCTGCTTGGCGTCCTCCCCCGCGGCATCGATCAACTCCTGGGCCGCCTTGAGGCAGCCGCCGATGTCGTCGGTGCGGAGCGGGAGTTTGAGCACGGCCGCCCTACGGGCGCGGGCACGCTCGTCCGTGGCGAGCCGGCGGGCCCGGCCGATGTGCCCCTGGGTGGCGCGGGCGGCCCGGTCGGCGGCCTCCGGCTCGATGCCGTCGCGCCGGACGAGGACGTCGGCGACCGCGGCGACCGGCGGCGTCCGCAGGGAGAGATGGCGGCAGCGCGAGCGGATCGTGGGCAGGACGTCCTCGACGGACGGCGCGCACAGCAGCCAGACCGTACGGGGAGCGGGCTCCTCGACGGCCTTGAGGAGGACGTTGCCGGCGCCTTCGGTGAGGCGGTCGGCGTCCTCCAGGACGATCACCTGCCACCGGCCGCCGGCCGGGGAGAGCGAGGACCGGCGGACCAGGTCGCGGGTTTCCTTGACGCCGATGGACAGCACGTCCGTACGGACGATCTCGACGTCGGCGTGCGTGCCGACCAGGCTGGTGTGGCAGCCGTCGCAGAAGCCGCAGCCGGGGGCACCTCCGAGGGCGCGGTCCGGGCTGACGCACTGGAGGGCGGCGGCGAAGGCGCGGGCCGCGGTGGAGCGGCCGGAACCCGGCGGGCCCGTGAACAGCCAGGCGTGCGTCATCTGGGAAGCGCTGCTGCGGTCGGCGGACGTCTGCGGCTCCGGCTGCTCACCGGACCGCGGCCCCGCTCCGGCGTGCTCCGCGGTCACGAGGGCGTCCGCATCGCGCGCGGCCGCGGCCAGCTGAGCCGTCAACCGGTCCTGGCCGACCACGTCGTCCCATACCGCCATCGCTGTCCGCCGTTCCTGTCCGTGCCGTTCCGTCGTGCCGTGCGGGGTGCGTGGGCGCCCGGCCGCAGACCACGCATTGCTCCACGCCTGCCCCATTGTGGTGCAACCCACTGACAAACGAATCCGGAAGTCGGCGCC
>NZ_JAMJFM010000064.1:0-50248 GCF_023544705.1 Streptomyces sp. MCA2 | reverse complement strand
CTCCTGTTTCACCAGGATCTCCGGGCGCTTCCCTTCGGTGTTTCACACTCTATCAGGCCTTTTTCGTCTTCCGAACCGCCGCTTTTCTGCAAGCATGCAGATGCGCGCAATTCTTGAGTCGCGATCAAGACGCTGGGAGTGCCGCCCACCTCAACCGGACGCAGTTGATTGCGTCCTTGCTGTCCGGGGCAGGTCTCAGACAGTACAGCTCCGGTGTGGGCGAGGCAAATCGATTCAGCTGGACGCGCGCTCCGCAACCGGCGTCTCTCATGCGGAACCGTCAGTTCTTATGACTTACGCTTCTGAACGGTGCGCCGTCCAGGACAGGTAGTGACGGCGGCCTGATGAATCTCCACCCCTGGGAGGCTTCCCATGACCACCGTGACGTCCCCTCTTGCCGGACGCGCCATCGGACTCGCGGCTGTGCCCGACCCGGTGTTCTCCGGAGCGATGGTGGGTCCCGGTACCGCCATCGACCCGGTGCGTGAGCCGTCTACTGCTGTTTCGCCCGTGGACGGTGTTCTCGTATCGCTGCACCCGCACGCGTTTGTCGTCGTCGACTCCGAGGGGCACGGCGTGCTCACCCACCTCGGTATCGACACCGTTCAGCTCAATGGCGAGGGCTTCGAGCTGCTCGTGAACAAGGGTGACACCGTTGCCCGCGGCCAGGAGATCGTGCGCTGGAACCCGGCGGCGGTCGAGGAGGCCGGTAAGTCGCCGGTGTGCCCGGTCGTCGCGCTGGAAGCCACCGCGGACTCGCTCGGCGAGGTGCGCGAGGACGGCGACGTCAAGGCGGGCGACCAGCTCTTCTCCTGGCAGTAGCCGGGCGCCGTCCCGAACGGCAGGTACGACATCCATCGCGGCGGCTTCGGCCGTCGCATCAACCGGAGACGGGTGCAATGGAGACAACGCTGCGAGGCGTCGGCGTCAGCCACGGTGTGGCGATCGGCGAGGTGCGGCACATGGGCACGGCGGTCCTCGAGCCGCCGGCCAAGCAGATTCCGGCGGACGAGGCGGAGCGCGAGCAGGGGCGTGCCCGGCAGGCCGTGGAAGCTGTTGCCGCTGACCTGATAGCGCGGGGGAATCTGGCGGGCGGCGAGGCGCAGGCCGTGCTGGAGGCCCAGGCCCTGATGGCTCAGGACCCCGAGCTGATTGCTGATGTCGAGCGGCGGATCGCCGTCGGCTCCACCGCCGAGCGCGGTGTGTATGACGCGTTCGCCGCCTATCGGGCGCTGCTCGCCGGTGCCGGTGAGTACCTCGCGGGCCGGGTCGCCGACCTCGATGATGTGCGCAACCGGATCGTCGCCCGGCTGCTGGGTGTGCCGATGCCGGGTGTGCCGGACAGCGATGAGCCGTATGTGCTGATCGCGCGCGATCTGGCGCCGGCCGACACCGCGCTGCTCGACCCGACGCTGGTGCTCGGGTTCGTGACCGAGGAAGGCGGGCCGACCAGCCACAGCGCGATTCTCGCGCGGGCGCTGGGGGTGCCGGCCATCGTCGCGCTGCCCGGTGCGGGTGAACTCGTCGAGGGCACGGTCATCGCGGTCGACGGCAGCACCGGTGAGGTGTTCGTGGAGCCGAGCGCCGAGAAGCGTGCGGTGCTGGAGCAGGCCGCGGCGGAGCGGAAGGCCGCGCTGGCGGCGTCGTCCGGTCCGGGTGCCACGTCCGACGGGCACAAGGTGCCGCTGCTGGCGAATGTCGGCGGGCCCGGTGACGTGGCCGCGGCGGTCGAGGCGGGGGCCGAGGGTGTCGGTCTCTTCCGTACCGAGTTCCTGTTCCTGGACGACAGCAAGAGCGCGCCGTCCGAGGAGAAGCAGGTCGAGGCGTACCGGAAGGTGCTGGAGGCGTTTCCGGAGGGCCGCGTGGTCGTGCGCGTGCTGGACGCCGGTGCCGATAAGCCGCTGGACTTCCTGACGCCGGCCGATGAGCCGAACCCCGCGCTGGGTGTGCGGGGGCTGCGGACGCTGCTCGACCACCCGGATGTGCTGCGTACGCAGCTGACGGCGCTGGCGAAGGCGGCCGAGGGGCTGCCGGTCTACCTCGAGGTCATGGCGCCGATGGTGGCGGACCGGATCGACGCGAAGGCGTTCGCGGATGCCTGCCGGGAGGCCGGGCTGCGGGCGAAGTTCGGCGCGATGGTGGAGATCCCGTCGGCGGCTCTGCGGGCGCGGTCGATTCTTCAGGAGGTCGAGTTCCTTTCGCTGGGGACCAATGACCTGGCGCAGTACACCTTCGCCGCCGACCGTCAGGTGGGTGCCGTCTCGCGGCTCCAGGACCCCTGGCAGCCGGCGCTGCTGGATCTGGTGGCGGTTTCGGCCGAGGCGGCCAAGGCCGAGGGCAAGAGCTGTGGTGTCTGTGGTGAGGCGGCCTCCGATCCGCTGTTGGCGTGTGTGCTGACGGGGCTCGGGGTCACCAGCCTTTCGATGGGTGCGGCGTCGCTTCCGTACGTACGGTCGACGCTGTCCAAGCACACGCTGGCGCAGTGCGAGCGGGCGGCGGCCGCGGCGCGTGCCGCGGACACCGCCGAGGACGCGCGGGCTGCCGCGCAGGCGGTGCTCTCCGGGGAGTGATCTCGCGCGGCGCATGCGTCGCAGGAGTGTTGACGGCCGTCCCGCCCTTCTGGCGGGGCGGCCGTGGTGTGTTTGTGGGCCGGGCGGGGTGGTGCGGTCAGTGGTGGTGGGGGTCGGGCGGGGGTGTGAGGGGCAGACCGGGGGCGTAGTCGACGCGGTGCTCGGGCGGGATGGGTTCGCCGGTGTCGGCGTCGGTGCAGTAGGCGGTGAAGACCTCGGCGGCGCCGAGGGGGCGGGGCCAGGAGTCGCCGAGGGTCCAGCCGCGGACCGTGTCGTGGGCGCCGTCGCCGGTGGTGTCACGGTCGGTGGGGGCGGTGGTGGTGCGGGAGACGAGGCCGCCGGGGGTGCGCAGGGCGAAGCCGGCGGCGAGGACCGTGCAGAAGACGAGGGTCTCGGATTCGGCGAACTGGGGCCGGGCGCCGTCGCGGCCGGTGGCGTGGAGGACCGCCAGGAGGGGCGGGTCTCCGGCCGCGACGGAGCAGACGAGGTGGTGGGTGCCTTCGCCGAGGGAGGCCAGAAGCTGCTGGAGGGCCTGGGTGGCGCGGGCGAAGGCGGCGTGGCCCAGGTCTTCGCCGCACTCCTCGCAGGTGCCGGCGCGGGCCAGGAGGCCGGAGGCGTGGTCCCAGGTCGCCTGGCGGTCGGCTTCTTCGACGAGTAACGGGAGCAGCTGGGTCAGCGGCTCGCCCTGGTAGGTCAAGGTGGCGCCGGTGCGGGCGACTTCGGCGGTGTAGCGGCTGCGGCTGTCGGGGCGGTCCGGGTCCAGGGCGAGGTCCGCGCAGTATTTCTCGTAGGCGGCCGGGTCGAAGAGGCTGATGGTCGTGAGCACGCCCTGGGAGGCGAAGCGGCGCAGCAGGGTCTCCATCTGCCGGAGATAGCTGCGGTGGTCGTCGAACGGGAAGGTGCGGTAGCGGCGCATGGCGGTGAAGTCCTGCTCGTCGGCCAGGACGGCGGCGCTGCTGGGGACTTCGCGGCGTAGTGCGCGGCGGGCGGTGGACGGGTCGGTGTGCCGGGATGTGGATGTCATGACTCCCCCTGAGTGAGATGCGCCGCTCTGTCCGAGTGCGGCGGCCGTACATCACTTGTCACAGAGAGTAATCGGGGGGTCTGACAATGCGGCGCGGCGCCGGACCGCGGGGCGTGGGTGCCCTGGCGGTCCGGCGCCGGACGGGCCTACTGCGCGCTGTCGGCGGCGCGGTCGCGGGCCACCCGCTCGTAGAAGCGGAGCAGTTCGAGGTTGTCGACGGAGCCGGGGTTGACGGCCTTGTCGAGCGGGGTGCCCTGGAGGAGGCGCTTGACGGGGACCTCGATGCGTTTGCCGGTGAGGGTGTGCGGGACACCGGGCGCTTCGATGATGTCGTCGGGGACGTGGCGGGGCGAGAGCTGGTCCCGGATGGTCCGCTTGATGCGGTCGCGCAGGGCGTCGTCGAGGATGGCGCCGGGGGCGAGGTGGACGAAGAGCGGCATCCAGTAGCCGCCGTCGGGCAGCTCCAGGCCGATGACGAGGGATTCGCGGATCTCGGGGAGCCGTTCGACGGCTTCGTAGATGTCGGCGGAGCCCATCCGGACGCCCTGGCGGTTGAGGGTGGAGTCGGAGCGGCCGTGGATGATGACGCTGCCGCGGGAAGTGACGGTGATCCAGTCGCCGTGCCGCCAGACGCCGGGGTACATGTCGAAGTAGCTGTCGTGGTAGCGGGTGCCCTCGGGGTCGTTCCAGAAGCGGGTGGGCATGGACGGCATGGGGTTGGTGACGACGAGCTCGCCGACCTCGTCGACGACCGGCTTGCCCTGGGGGTCCCAGGCCTGGAGGTCGGTGCCCAGGCAGGGTGCCTGGAGTTCGCCGATGTGGACGGGCAGGGTCGGGACGGCGCCGGCGAAGCAGCTACAGACGTCGGTGCCGCCGCTGACGGAGGCGGTCCACAGGTCGGCGCCGCTCTCCGCGAAGGAGTCGTGCAGCCAGCGGAAGCCGTCCGGCGGGAGCGGGGAGCCGGTGGTGGCGACGCAGGTGACGGCGGAGAGGTCGAGGTCGCGGGCCGGGTGGATACCTGCCTTGCGGCAGGCCATGACGTAGGCGGCGGAGGTGCCGAAGACGGTGGCGCGGGTGGTTTCGGCGACCCGCCATTGGGCGGAGATGTCGGGGTGGCCGGGGCTGCCGTCGTAGAGCACGATCGTGGAGCCCACCAGGAGGCCGGCGACGAGGAAGTTCCACATCATCCAGCCGGTGGAGGTGTACCAGAAGAACCGGTCGTCGGGGCCGAGGTCGCAGTGCAGGCCGGTCTGCTTGAGGTGTTCCAGCAGGATGCCGCCCTGGGACTGGACGATGGCCTTGGGCAGGCCGGTGGTGCCGGAGGAGTACAGGACCCACAGCGGGTGGTCGAACGGGACCTGTTCGAAGACCGGTTCGGTGTCGTTCGAGGTCAGGTCCGACCAGTTCAGGGCGCCTTCGGGGGCGAGGGTGCCGAGCAGGGGGATGTGGACGACGGCGCGCACGGTGGGAAGTTCGGCACGGAGTTCGGCGACGGTGTCGCGGCGGTCGTGTTCCTTGCCGCCGTAGCGGTAGCCGTCGACGGTGAACAGGACGACGGGTTCGATCTGCTGGAAGCGGTCCAGCACGCTGCGGGCGCCGAAGTCGGGGGCGCAGGAGGTCCATACGCCGCCGACCGCGGCGGTGGCGAGGAGCGCCACGACGGCCTGCGGGATGTTGGGGACGTACGCGCTGACGCGGTCGCCGGGGCGGACGCCGAGGCGGCGGAGTTCGGCGGCCAGTGACCCGACCTGGGCGCGCAGCTCCGTCCAGGTGACCGGGGTGGGCTCATGGGTCTCGTCGACGTACAGCAGCGCGGGGGCGTCGGCGCGGGCCGGGTCCTCGGCGGCGCGCAGGGCGTGCTCGGCGTAGTTGACGGTGGCGCCGGGGAACCAGCGGGCGCCGGGCATCGCGCGGTCGGCGAGGACGGTCTCGTACGGGGTGGCGAAGCGGACGTCGAACCACTCCGCGGTGGCCTGCCAGAAGGCGGGGAGGTCGTCGACGGACCAGCGGTGCAGCGCCGCGTAGCTCGTGGCGGGATCGCCGGGGGTGGGGGCGGGCGCGCCGTGGTGCGTGGCCGCCCAGGCGTGGAAGCGGGTGACCTGTGCGCCGGCGATACGGTCCGGGCCTGGTTGCCAGAGGGGTTCCGGCTGCGGGGCGGACGGCGGTGCGGTGGTCATGATGCGGCTCCCGGGCGGTACGCGTCGTAGGCGTCGGGCGCGCACGGCGGCGGGGGTCCCCCGGCCCAGCGGATGGGCGTGTGCGCGTGACACGGCTTGCCTGGACGATGCCATGTGATCGACTTCCGCACCAGGGTGGGCTCCCCACATTCGGGGGGTGGCGGATGTGGTGGCGGCATGTGGTGCGGGACGGTTCCGGGGGCACACAGGGGGACATACGGCGAGATCAGGCCATCGGACGGCGATCCGCGGGCCTGAAGGTGGCCGAGCGTGACCCGGTGCAGGTGAACGGCAGTTGAACGGCGCCCGCGCACCCGGCCGGAAATGGCAGGCTGACCGGCATGGACGGGCGGGATCTGGTGCGGTCGGTACGGATGATCAAGGCGATCGGGCCGGCGCAGGGGCTACGGTCCGTGCGTACGGCGTGGCGGGCACGGCGGGCGGATGCGCTGGCGCTGCCGCGCCGCACGGCCGAGCGGGCACGGGTCCCGGGCGCGGCGCGCGGCGCGGAGTCCCAGCCGGGCGGCGGAGTGATCCACTTCGCCCGGTCGTCGCTGCGGGTGCGGGTCGCCGCGGGCGGTGCGGTGTTCTGCGGCTGGGACGGTGCCGAGCCGGAGCCGTCGTACGCACTGGCCGGGGCGTGTCCCGAAGTGGACGCGCGGGTGGTGCTGGAGCCCGATACGGACGGCGGCTGGCGGGTGGTCTCCGAGCGGGTGCTGGTGGTGGTGTCCCGGCACGGTGCGGTGGAGGTGCGGACGCCCGGCGGGGCGGTGCTGCGGCGGGAGTTGCCGCCGCGCTGGTGGGAGGGCATAGCCGCGGAGGGTGCGGGCGGGCGGCCGGAGGGCGGTGCCGCGCGCTGGGTGCAGCGGGCGGAGGTCGCGGCCGATGCCCGGTTCTTCGGGCTGGGCGGCCGGGCGCACGGGCCGCGGCTGCGGGACGGTGCGTACCGGCTGTGGAACACGGATCCCGGTGGCGCCTTCGGTCCGGGGGACGATCCGCTGTCGCTGACGATGCCCGTCCAGCTGGTGGTGGCGGACGCCGGTACGCATCTGGTCTTCCACGACAATTCCTGGGACGGCCGGGTGACGCTGCGCGAGGGCGCGGAGGGCGCGGGCTCGGGTCATGACCGGCCGGGCACCTGTGAGCTGCGGATGGACGGCGGACCGCTGCGCTACTGGGTGCTGGCGGGCACCCCGGCCCGGGTGCTCCAGGGCTGGACGGCGCTGACCGGGGCGCCCGCGCTGCCACCGCAGTGGGCGCTGGGATATCAGCACGCCCGCTGGGGCTTCGGCGGGGAGGCCGAGGTGCGCCGGGTGGTGGCGGGCTACAAGGAGCGCGAACTTCCGCTGTCCGCGGTCCATTTGGACATCGACCACTACGACCGGCACCGGGTCTTCACCGTCGACCGGCAGCGCTATCCGGATCTGCCGGGTCTGGCGCGGGAGTTGCGGGCGGACGGGACACGGCTGGTGTCGATCGTGGATCCGGCGGTGAAGGCGGAGCCGGGGGACGCGGTCTACGAGGGCGGGGCGGCGGCGGACGCCTTCGTCCGGGACGCACAGGGGCGGGAGGTCCGCGGGGTGGTGTGGCCGGGCGAGTCGGTGTACCCGGATTTCACCGATGCGCGGGCCCGCAAGTGGTGGGGGGCGCTCTACGCGGAGCGGCTGGCGCAGGGCTTCTCGGGGTTCTGGCACGACATGAACGAGCCGGTCTCCTTTGCCGCCTTCGGGGAGCGGACGCTGCCGCGCTCGGCACGGCATGCGCTGGAGGGGCGGGGCGGCGACCACCGGGAGGCGCACAACGTCTATGGCCTGGCGATGGCACGGGCCGGTTTCGAGGGGCTGTGCGAACTGCGGCCGGCCGAGCGGCCGTTCCTGTTCTCCCGTTCGGGCTGGGCGGGGATGCAGCGCTACGGGGGCAGCTGGTCGGGCGATGTGGCGACGGGCTGGCCGGGGCTGCGCGCTTCGCTGTCGCTGGTGCTGGGGCTGGGGCTGTGCGGGGTGCCGTACAGCGGTCCCGATATCGGCGGGTTCTCCGGGGTGCCGTCCCCGGAGCTGTATCTGCGGTGGTTCCAACTGGGGTCCTGTATGCCCCTGTTCCGTACCCATTCGGCGTTCGGGGCGGGGCGGCGGGAGCCGTGGGAGTACGGGACCGAGGTGCTCGAAGCGGCCCGTACGGCGCTGTACGAACGGCAGCGGCTGCTGCCGTACTTCGAGACGCTGGGGCAGCTGGCGCGGCTGACCGGGGCCCCGTACGTCCGGCCGGTGTGGTGGAGCACGCCGCGGGACCGGGCGCTGCGGGACTGCGAGGACGCCTTTCTGTTGGGGGATGCGCTGCTGGTGGCGCCGGTACTGGCGGCCGGCGTGACCCGGCGGCCGGTGCGGCTGCCGCGCGGCCGGTGGTACGACACCGCGAGCGGGCGGGCGTACGACGGCCCCGGGCAGGTGTGGGTGGAAGCGCCGCTGTCGCGGATTCCGGTGCTGGCACGGGCCGGGGCGGTGCTGCCGGTGACGGGGGCGGACGGCGGGACGGAGCTGGAGGTGTGGGCGCCGGTGCCCGGCCGCGGGGGCAGCGGGCTGGTGGTGCCGGACGCCGGGGACGGCTGGCAGCGGCCGACCGTCGAGCGCTTCCTCTCGCGGCGGGAGGGCGCCCGGGTGGTCGTGGAGCGGCGGGACGGGGGCGCGGTGGGGTATCCGGTGCGGGTGCGGGGGCTGGCGGAGGGGGCGGAGGCGTAGCCGGGCCGGGCCGGGCGGAGGGGTAGCCGGTCCGGGCCGGGCGGGGGCGTACCTGGGCAGGCGGCGTGACGGACGGTAATACAGCGGGGCGGAAGGGGGCGGGCGCGGCGCGTAGTTGGGCCGGTTGCCGTGGCGGACCGGTGGTGCGGCGGGTCTTCCCCTCCGGCCGCCGTGGCTGGTAAACGGGGGCCATGCCGAGACTTGCTGCCGCGCTGCGCGGCCTTGCTGCCGCTGCCACCGCACTGATCGCCGTCGCCGCTGTCCCTCCGGGTGCGGCGGCGGGCACTCTCCCGCACCGCCCGGCACCGTCGTCGCATCCGGCCAACGACCCCAAGGCGCCGCGGGAGTTCGTCGCCCTGCGGGACGTGGATCCCACGATCATCCAGGAGATGCGCTACGTCACCCCGCACACCTTCATGGGGGTGCCGGTGACCGGCTACCGGGCGCCGATGTGCCTGCTGACACGGGACGCGGCACGGGCGTTGCACCGGGCGCAGCGCTCGTTCCTGCGCCGCGGATACTCCCTCAAGGTCTATGACTGCTACCGGCCGCAGCGCGCCGTCAACCACTTCGTGGCCTGGGCCAAGGACCTCGGCGACCAGCGGATGAAGGGCGAGTTCTATCCGCGGGTCGACAAGTCGATGCTCTTCCGGGACGGCTATATCGCGGAGAAGTCCGGGCACAGCAGGGGCAGCACCCTCGATCTGACGCTGGTGCGGCTGCCGGCCCTGCCGACCCGTCCGTACGTCCCCGGGGAGCCGTTGTCGTCCTGCTACGGCCCGAAAGCGGCCCGCTTCCCGGACAACTCACTGGACATGGGAACCGGCTTCGACTGTTTTGACACCCTGGCGCACACCCTCGACCCACGGATCAAGGGCGCGCAGCGGGCGAACCGGCTGCTGCTGAAGAACGGCATGGAGCGCGCCGGCTTCGTCAACTACGCGCCCGAGTGGTGGCACTACACCTTCACGCCGGAGACGTTTCCGGACACCTACTTCGACTTCCCGGTCGCCCGGCGGTCGCTCGTCCGGCACTGACCGCCCGCGCCGGCGGCCCGGCGAGTGACCCTGTCGGCGGGCCTGCCAGTGCCCCTCCCGGCGGCCCTGCCAACGGCCCTGCCTTGTCCGCCGCCGTCGGGCCGTAGGACTCCAGGAGGACCGGGGCGGACAAGGCGGTGGAGAGGGCGTCGGTCCAGGCGTGCGGGTCGCTGCCGGGCGTCTGCCAGACGTCCGGGGAGGCGCTCAACAGGCGTTCGGTGAGCGCTTGTTGGTGGCGGAGGTCGCCCGGCCGCGCGGCCGGGATGCGGTCCATGGGTCCGTCCGGGGTGCGGTAGCCGTGGGCGAGGCGCAGCGCACGGTGGCGGGCCGGGGCGTCGAGATGGGTGACGGCGAGGGCGTCCACTCCCCCGCAGGCAGCGAGGGCGTAGGTGTGCGCGGGAACGTCGAAGTGGCCGGCGCGGAACGCTCCTTGCCAGCGGCCGTGACCGTTGTGCGGCTCGGGGAGGGCGGCTGCCAGGGCGGGGTCCTCGGTGACGAGCGGGCCGGGGCCGTGCCGGGTCGTATAGGTCCGTACGACGCCCAGGCGCAGCGCGGTGTGCGGCCGGCCGGCCTCGGCGAGGAGGGATTCGGCGCCGTCGAAGGTGGTGGTGGACCAGGTGGTGTAGGGGTGGAAACCGTGCCCTTCGTCCAGCAGGACGCCCTGGGCGCCTTCGAAGACGGCCGGGCCGCGGCGCAGCAGGCCGGGCAGATGGGTCTCGTCGACGAGCGTGACGTGGTCGGCGAAGGCGGTGCAGGCGTCCAGGCAGGCTTCAACGGGTGGTGCGTCGAGCGGGCCCACCGCGGCGGTGAGACGGTCGCGCAGCAGGGTGAGCTTGCGGCGCAGGGCCGTACGGGAGGTGCAGTCGCCGGCCGTCAGGGCGTCGGCGGGGTGGGCCAGTGCGTAGGCGGCGGTTTCGCCGATGCCCATGCCGCAGGAGCCGTGCCGGGCGGTGCCGCGGGCGCGCTCCCGGGCCCGGTTGGCGGCCGCGTGATAGGGCGTGGTGAGGCGGGCGCGCCGGTCCACGGTCAGCAGCGCGAGCGGGTCCGGGACGCCGAGCGAGGCGAGATGCCGGGCCTCCGTGGCGAGCGCCAGGGGGTCCACCAGCATGAGGCGGGACAGATGGGTGGGGACGCCGCTGAAGGTGCCGGAGCCGAACTGGGCGAAGGTGTGGTGGCGGCCGTCGGTGGTGACGACGTTGTGGGCCGCCTGGGCGCCGCCGTTGAAGCGGATCACCGCCGCGACCGGCGCCGCGTCCGGCCGGGGGACGCAGAGCCGGTCGACGACGGTGCCCTTGCCCGCGTCGCCGTAGCCGAGATCGACCACGATGGTGTGCACGGAGGTTCCTCTTTCCGAAGGGGCACAGGGGCTCGAAGGTTCGCAGGGGCCCCGAGGGTCACAGGCGGGTGGTGCCGCCCGGTCCGGGGGCGCCGGGGGTGTCGAGCAGGGGTGCCGTGGAGTGCGCGACGGTGCCCCGGCCGCGGCCGAGCGTGGCCAGCGCCTTGCCGACGGTGCCGCCCGCGTCGGAGCCGACGTCGGCGAGGTCGTCGAGTCCGGCGGCGAGGTCGATGGCTTCCTCGCCGAGCCCGACGGTCAGGGCGAGGGTTTCGCAGACCGCGCCGAGGTCGTCGAGTTCGATGACGTTCTGGCCGAGGAGCTTGCGCCAGGTGCGCAGGACGGCGGTGTTGCCGACATGGGCGGCACCGGCCGGGACGATGAAGTAGACATCGAATTTCCGCTGTACCTCGGCGAGGACCGAGGGGAGCGGGAGGTCTTCGGTGAGCTCGTCGCCGAAGACCGCGCGGACCTCGCGGGCCTTGACCTTCCCGTAGGGCATCTCGTCGCCGATGAGGAAGAGGTAGCCGCGGCGGCCGCGCTTCTCGTGGCAGTCGATGCTGGTGTGGCGCGCCATGGCGTAGAGGGCGAGCTCGTAGGACTCGGTCATCTGGCCGCCTCCGCCGCCTTCCAGGAGGATGTTGCCGAGGTCGTCGTCCATACGGTTGTCGGACTCGAACTGCCCGATCTGGAGCGGTACCCGGTCGCAGGTGGCGTCGCCGACGGCCCCGAAGAGGATCTGCGGGTGCTCGACGTACCCCTTGCGCAGCAGCAGGCCGAACAGCTCGGGAAGTTTGGCCTGAAGCGCCCGCGGCACCGCGCGCATCGACCCGGTCACGTCGAAGAGGACGGAGATGGCGAGCGAGGCGGGGTGTTCGTCGGAGTCGCGGCTCTCGCGGGTGGCCAGGCCCTTCGGGTCGAGCGAGGGGTGCGCCGTCCAGGTGTGCCGCGGGGACGAGGTGGTGACACTGTCGCTGTAGTCGAAGGCGCTGGTGCCGGCGGCGGCGCGGTAGTGC
Source organism: Streptomyces sp. MCA2 (assembly GCF_023544705.1). NCBI lineage: Bacteria > Bacillati > Actinomycetota > Actinomycetes > Kitasatosporales > Streptomycetaceae > Streptomyces > Streptomyces sp. MCA2. Next base: position 38,356 of record NZ_JAMJFM010000064.1, on the reverse strand, counting down.
GCCGCGGCGCCGTAGACGTCGGTGGACCAGGTTCCGCTGCCCATGGTGATTCCCCCTGTGTGGTGGGCGGGTGGTGTGGTGGAGAGAGGTGCGGCGCGCTCCCGTACGGGGCGGCGCGCCCGGCACGGCTCACGGATGCGGTGTGGGCATCGTGAACGGGCGGAAGGTGCGGGGCCCGTAGAGGCGGTCGAGGAGCGCGTCCAGCTCGGCCAGCAGTTGCCAGGCATCGTGCGGACGGCGGGTTTCGGCCGGCAGGGTGCAGCCGCGCAGGAACGCCCGCATCGGCTTCGGGGTGCGCTCCCCCATGAGGGTGGCCATGGTGTGGGAGGCGAGGTGGATGTCGGTGGCCTCGGTTGCCGGGCAGCCGCCGGTGACCTCGGGCGGGTAGGCGGCACGGTGGCGTTCGACGAGCGCGGGGACGCGGTCGCCGAGGGCCGTGCTGTAGCACCAGTTGACGAGGACCAGGCCGTGCAGCCCGGGGTGGATGAGGACGTGTTCGGGGAGTACGGCGCCGTGCACCCGGCTGGCGCGGTGTGCCCAGCCGAGGGCGGTCAGGAGTCTGCGCCACATCCAGGCGGCGTCGCGCGGGTCGAGTCCGTCCGGGTGGGCGTCGTGGACCTCGGCGAGGGTGTGGAAGCCGCCGGACGGTACGACGGTGTCGGACGGTACGACGGTGTCGGACGGTACGACGGTGTCGAGCGGCACGAGGGCGTTGACGCGGCGTTCGCTGCCGGTGCCGGCTTCACGGTGGCGGAAGGACTCCAGCAGGCGGGGTGCATAGGCACGGTGGCGCCGGTCGCCGTGCCGCGCCAGCCGGTCCAGTGCCCGGGCCTCACGCTCCATGAGGTCGTTGTCGGTGACCGCGCGCGGGATCTTCAGCAGCGCGCGGTGCCGGGTGCCGTCCTGCTCGTACGACGCCTCACGGAGCACCGCGAGGTCACCGGTGGCCAGGGTCGCGCCGAGGGTGTACGTGCGGCGGCGGGTGGTCAGGGTCGGGCGGGTGGCGGCGGTGTGCTGCTGCCAGAGGGCGTCGAGGCGGGCGAACTCGGCCTCGGCGTGCGGGCGTTCGGCGGCCGGTGCGGTGTCGGGGTGCAGCAGCCGGGCGAGTCTGCGGTAGGTCCGGGCGGCAGCGGCGGTGTCGTCGGGGAAGAGGTCCGCGGGGCGGCGGGCGGCGGCCAGCGCGGTGCGGGCGGCGGCGCGGGTGCGCGGCGCGTCCGCGGCCGTGGGGGTCATCGCACGCTCTCCTCCCGGTCGGGGCGCAGCAGCGCCGGATGCAGCAGACGGGCGTCGCCCGCACGGTAGAGGCGGGCGCGCGGACCGCCGCGGGCTCCCCCACGGGCCGCCGTCGCGCCGGTGGATTCCACGAAGCCGGGGACGGAGAGCACTTTGCGGTGGAAGTTCCCGGCGTGCAGCGGGCTGCCCCAGATGGATTCATAGACGCCGCGGAGCTCGACGATGGTGAATTCCTCCGCGAGGAACGCCGTGGCCAGCGGGGTGTACTCGATCTTTGCGCGGGCGCGGTCGAGTCCGTCGGCGACGATGCGGGCGTGATCGAAGGCGAGCGGGCGGAGGGTCTGCGGGCCGGGATTCCCCTCCGCCGCGGTGTCGTCGGCGGGCCGGGGCACGGAACCACCCCCGTCGATCCCGTGCCCCGGACCCTGCTCTGGGGGACGCGGCCGGGCCGCGTCCGGTTCGGCGAAAGTCTGCGAAGTCACCCTTTCGGGGCCCTGCGTCTCCGCGCAGCCCTCGCACCGGCCGCCGAGATCCAGCGCGGAGACGGGGACCCAGGCCGCGGACGAGGCGTCGCCGCCGCCCCGGGCCTCGGGGAGATCGGGCGCGAAGGCCAGGTAGGCGACGGTCACGACCGGCATGCGCGGGTCGCGCCCGGGATCGCCGTACGACCCGAGCTGTTCGAGGTGGACGCGCTCCAGCTGCGTGGCGTCCAGCCCCGTTTCCTCGGCGAGTTCGCGGGCCGCGGCCGCATCGAGCGACTCCCGTCCCGCGCGGACGAATCCGCCCGGCAGCGCCCAGGCGCCCTGGAAGGGCCGGCCGCCGCGCTCGACGAGCAGGACGTGCAAGGCTCCCGCGCGCAGCGTCAGCGCGACGATGTCGACGGTCACGGCGATGGCGGGGAACTCTCGCGGGTCGTAGGCGGCGAGGAATGCACTGTCGCCGCCGCCGTCCTGCGCGGCGCCGCTCCCGTTGCCCTGCCGCTCCGTGGTCACAGCCGCCCCCGATGTTGTTCTCACTCCGAGTCTTTCTCGGAATGAGCACAACATAGCATCGGGCGATGACGGCGTCCAGAGGGGCGAGGGAGCGGTGACACGGTGACGCGCCCAGGGCCTGCCAGGGGCGGCGATCGGGCGCAGCAGGGCGTCTTGCCGGAGCCGGAGGGGTCGAGGGCGGCCGAGGTGGCGGGTACGGCAGGCGTGGCGGGTTCACGGTCCGGACGGGCGTCGGCGCGGGCGGCTTCGGCCACGGGCACCCCTCGTGAACGGCTTGATCGCCCGGCGGCTGTGCCGGGGTTCCGCACGGAGCGGCAGCGTGCCACACTCCTGACGTTCCGTCAGTTCTTGGTTCGGTCCGTCAGTTCTGTGGTTGCTGGTCTGCGGTCGGGGAGGATCTGTGGCACATACGCACAAGCCGGTGGTGCCGGGGTGGTTCGATCCGGACGCGGCAGACTTCCGGCTGTTGGGGACACGCTGCCGGGCCTGCGACGCGGTGTTCTTCCCCCGCGAGGACGCGTTCTGCCGCAACCCCGCCTGCGGAGGCGACGAGTTGGCTGAAGTGCCGCTGTCCCGGCACGGCACGGTCTGGTCGTACACCGACGCGCGCTATCGCCCGCCCGCCCCCTACGTCTCCGATCCGGACGCCGAGTGGCAGCCGTACCTCCTGGTCGCAGTGGAGCTGGCGGAGGAGCGGATGGTGGTCCTCGGGCAGGCGGCACCCGACGTCCGCTCCGCTGAGCTCACCGTGGGCACGGAGGTCGAGCTGGTACCCGGGATCCTCAACGAGGGCGACGGGCACACCTGGACGACGTGGCACTGGCGGCCTGGTGGGGGTGAGCGGGAGGCCGGGCCGGAGCGTGCCGCGCGGCGGTCCGGCACGCACGAGGCGGAGCCCGGCACCCCGCCCGTACACGTCGCCGGCCCCGAAGTGGAAGGCGGCGCCCCCGAAGCGGAAAGCGGCGCTCCCGGAGCGGAAGTCGCCACCCGAGAAGCGGAAGTCGCCGCTCCCGGAGGGGAAGCCACCGCTCCTGGAGCCGAAGTCGTCGCCCCCGGTGGGGAAACCGCATCACTACACCCGCCCACCCCCCGAAGGGGGGTGGGCGGCGGGGAAAAAACTGGAGGTGCGGGTGGGCGGCGGGTAGGGGGGAGCCCAGGAAGCACCGCGACCCGCGATGTGGCGGTGCTCGGCGCCGGTATGCATCCCTGGGGCAAGTGGGGGCGCAGCTTCGTCGAGTACGGCACGAAGGCGGCCAGGGAGGCGCTCGCCGACGCCGGGCTCGACTGGCGCGCCGTGCAGAGCGTCGTCGGCGCGGACACGGTGCGCGGCGGCTACCCCGGCTATGTGGCGGGCGCGACCTTCGCCAAGGCGCTGGGCTGGCAGGGCGCCCGGGTGACCAGCGTCTATGCGGCCTGCGCGTCCGGCGCACAGGCCATCGGCGCCGCACGGGCACAGATCCTCTCGGGGATGGCGGACGTGGCCCTGGTGGTGGGCGCCGACGCCGCGCCCAAGGGCTTCTTCACCCCGGCGGGCGGCGACCGGCCCGACGACCCGGACTGGTTGCGGTTCCGGGTGCTGGGGGCCACCAACCCGGCGTACTTCGGCCTGTACGCACGCCGCCGGATGGCGCTGTACGGCGATACGGCCGACGACTTCGCGCAGGTGAAGGTCAAGAACTCCGCGGCGGGCGCGGCCAATCCGTACGCCCGTTACCGCAAGCGGGTCACCTTGCAGGAGGTCGCGGCGTCGGCCGTGGTCTGCGATCCACTGCGGCTGCTGGACATCTGCGCCACCTCCGACGGCGCCGCGGCACTGGTTCTGACCAGCATGGAGTTCGCGCGCCGGCACGGCGCCACGGATCCGGTCCGGATTCGCGCGGTCTCCACGGCCACCCCGCAGTATCCGCGGACCCTGCTGGACCTGCCGGACATCGCCACCGACTCCGCGGCCGCCGTACCGCCGCCGGAGACCGGCTTCCGGGCGTCGATCGCGCACACCGCCTACGAGGAGGCCGGGATCGGCCCCGAGGATCTTTCGCTGGCCGAGGTCTACGACCTGTCCACCGCGCTGGAGTTGGAGTGGTACGAGGACCTGGCGCTGTGCGGCCCCGGCGAGGGGGCGAAGCTGCTGTGGGACGGGGCGACGGCGCTGGGCGGGCGGCTGCCGGTGAATGCCAGCGGCGGTCTGGCCTCGTTCGGCGAGGCGGTCCCGGCCCAGGCCATTGCCCAGGTCTGCGAGCTGACCCGGCAGTTGAGAGGGCAGGCGGGCACGCGGCAGGTGGCGGACGCCCGGGTGGGCGTGACCGCCAACCAAGGGCTGTTCGGTCACGGGTCGGCGGTCGTCGCGGTGCGGTGAACGCGGGAGCGGGAGCGGTGAGGGCGGGCCCGGAACAGGAGCGGTGAGCGCCGGCCCGAGACGGAATCGGTGAGGGCGGGCCGGAAAGGGGGCGGTGAGCGCCAGCCCGTAAAGGGAGCCGTGAACACGAGCCCGGGACGGGAGCCGTGAGCGCGGCCCCGGAACAGAAGCGCTCAACGCAGGCCCACCAGGCGCCGCCCCGCCCGGTCAGGCGGAGGTGCACACCCGGTAGGAGGAAGCACGCACCCGCAGGCGACGGCGACGGACGGTACCCGTGCCCTCGCTGCCGGTCTCCGCATCCTCTGCTGTGCGCGACCTTGACGGCCCCTCAGCACCGGTGAACACTTCCGGATGCCAGTCGGCATCGCCGCACTCAGGCACCCCGGCCGGGTGGCAGCGGCTGTCCGCTGCCCGCCGGTGGCACGCACCCTGCACGGAGGACCGGGGGACGTCCCCGGGCGAGGGCCAAGGAGCCGCCATGTATTCCAATGGGGACATCGTCGTCGGTGAAGTGATCGGCACCGCGATACTCATACTCTTCGGCGCCGGTGTGTGCGCCGCCGTCACCCTGCACTACTCGAAGGCGAAGGGCGCCGGCTGGGTCGTGATCGCCTTCGGCTGGGGCATGGGCGTCCTCGCCGGCGCCTATACCGCGGCGCCGCTGTCCGGCGGGCATCTCAACCCCGCGGTCACGCTGGGCTCGGCGGTCGCGGGCGGCACCGAGTGGTCGAAGGTGCCGCTGTACATCCTGGCGCAGATGGTCGGTGCGGCGATCGGGGCCGTACTGGCCTGGGCGCTGTACTACGCGCAGTTCGCCGCCAACGCGGAGCAGGACAAGGCCCAGCCGACGCTGGGGATCTTCTCCACCGGCCCGGAGATCCGCAAGCCGGCCGCCAACCTCGTCACCGAGGTCATCGCCACCATCGGCCTGGTGCTGCCGCTGCTGTTCTTCGGCCAGAACAAGGGCATCGGCATCGGCCGGGTCCCCGGCGAGCACGTGGGCGTCTACGGCTCCGGGATCAATGTGCTGCTGGTCGCGCTGCTGGTCGTCGGTATCGGGCTGTCGCTGGGCGGGCCCACCGGCTATGCCATCAACCCGGCCCGTGACCTCGGTCCGCGCCTGGTGCACGCCCTGCTGCCGATCCCCAACAAGGGTTCCTCGGACTGGAGTTACTCCTGGATCCCGGTGGCCGGGCCGCTGATCGGCGCGGTGCTGTCCGGCCTGGTCTACAACGCGGCGTTCTGACACCGGCCGAGAAGCGTCCGGCAGAGAAGCGTCCGGCCGTGAGGTGTCCGCCCGACCGGCCCGGGCCCGCTGCACCCACTCACCAGGACTTCAGGAGGCGTGACGGCATGACGGAGCGAACCGGGAAGACCGAGAAATATGTGGCCGCGATCGACCAGGGCACCACGTCGAGCCGCTGCATCATCTTCGACCACGGCGGCGCGATCGTCGCCGTCGACCAGCGCGAGCACCGTCAGATCTTCCCCAAGCCGGGCTGGGTGGAGCATGACGCCACCGAGATCTGGTCGAAGGTGCAGGCCGTGGTGGCGGGGGCGCTCGCCAAGGCGGGGCTGCGCGCGGACCAGCTCAGTGCGCTGGGCATCACCAACCAGCGGGAGACCACGGTCCTGTGGGACCGGGCCACCGGCAAGCCGGTGCACCACGCGATCGTCTGGCAGGACACCCGGACCTCCCAGCTGTGCGCCGAACTCGGCGGGGCGGACGGCCAGGACCGCTTCCGTGAGGCCACCGGACTGCCGCTGGCGAGCTACTTCTCCGGGCCGAAGGCGGCCTGGCTGCTGGATGAAGTACCGGGGCTGCGGGCCCGTGCCGAGCGCGGCGAGATCGCGTTCGGCACCATCGACTCCTGGCTGATCTGGAACCTGACCGGTGGCACCGATGGCGGGGTGCATGTCACCGATGTGACCAACGCGGGCCGCACGATGCTGATGAACCTCTCCACCCTCCAGTGGGATCCGGCGATCCTGTCGGCGATGAATGTACCGGCCGCGATCCTGCCGGAGATCAGGTCGTCGGCCGAGGTGTACGGCACGGCCGTGGGGCAGCTGCACGGGGTGCCGGTGGCGTCCGCGCTCGGCGACCAGCAGGCGGCCGTCTTCGGCCAGACCTGCTACGGCGTCGGCGAGGCCAAGAACACCTATGGCACGGGTTCGTTCCTGCTGCTGAACACCGGTAACCGCCCGGTCCCCTCCAAGAACGGGCTGCTGACGACGATGGGCTACCAGCTCGGCGGTGAGGCGCCGGTCTACTGCCTGGAGGGGTCCATCGCCATCACCGGCGCGCTCGTGCAGTGGTTCCGCGATCAGCTGGGCATCATCGCGTCGGCCGACGAGATCGAACCGCTGGCGGCGAGCGTCCCGGACAACGGCGGGGCGTACGTCGTACCGGCGTTCTCCGGTCTGTTCGCGCCCTACTGGCGTTCCGACGCACGCGGCGTGATCACCGGCCTGACCGGGTTCGTCACCAAGGCGCATCTGGCGCGCGCCGTACTGGAGGCGACCAGCTGGCAGACCCGGGAGGTCGTGGACGCCATGTTCCAGGACTCGGGCGTGCGGATCACCCAGCTCAAGGTCGACGGCGGGATGACCGCCAACAACCTGCTGATGCAGCACCAGGCGGATGTGCTGGACGTGCCGGTGATCCGCCCGGTGATCTCGGAGACCACCTGTCTGGGAGCGGCGTACGCGGCCGGTCTGGCGACCGGGGTCTGGCAGGACCTGGACGAGCTGCGGACCCACTGGAAGCGGGACACGGAGTGGACGCCGCGGATGGACGCGCAGGTCCGCGACCGCGAGTTCGCCAACTGGCGCAAGGCCGTGGAGCGGAGCTTCGGCTGGCTGGCCGACGACGGTTCGGCGAGCTAGCCGCGTCGGCGGCGCGCAGACGTACGGCCCGTACCCCGGACGGCGGGGTACGGGCCGTACTTCCGCGCCCCGTCAGGGGAGCGCGGGCTCCCGGCGGCGGGCGCCGGCCTCCATCGCATGCTCGACGACGGAGACCAGCACATCCCGCGCGTCGTCCTTGAGCCGGGCGTCGCACAGCATCACCGGCACCTGGGGGTCCAGGTCCAGGGCGTCGCGCACGGATTCCGGCGGGTAACGGTCCGCGCCGTCGAAGCAGTTGACCGCGACCGTGAAGGGCAGCCCGCGCCGCTCGAAGTAGTCGATGGCGGCGAAGCTGTCCGACAGCCGGCGGGTGTCGGCCAGCACCACCGCGCCGAGCGCACCCCGTGCCAGTTCGTCCCACAGGAACCAGAAGCGGTCCTGGCCCGGGGTGCCGAAGAGATACAGGACCAGTTCCTCGTTGACGGTGATCCGTCCGAAGTCCATGGCGACGGTGGTGGTGGTCTTGCCCTCCACCCCGTCGAGGTCGTCGAGCGGCCTGCCCGCCTCGGTCAGCCGTTCCTCGGTCCGCAGTGGTTTGATCTCGCTGACGGCACCGACCAGGGTGGTCTTACCGACCCCGAAGCCGCCCGCGACCAGGATCTTGAGCGTCACCGGCTCGACGGCGGCGGACCGTCGGCGGCGATCGGATCGCCCGAAGGCCATGGGATTCTTCTCCTGAATTGCCGTATATACGGGGGAAGCTCACGCTTGGCACCCGAGCGTCGGCGCACGGGGCAGCTGGTGCAAGGGAACGGTACAACGTGCTCGGCACGGCGCCCACTTGAGATGCGTCACGCCGGCGAGACGTCGTGGGTCAGAGGTGGCCAACCTGCCCAAAAGGGCGCGCCGGCACGGGCAGTGGAAGCGGGTGGAGCGGAGCCGCCGGCGCTCAGCGCGCGGCGAGGACGCCGGGCCGGTCGAGCAGCCCGAGCAGGCTCACGAAGCTGGATTCGACGAAGGCGCAGAGCTCTTCGCGGGCGTCCGGCTCCTGCACGGGCCAGTTGACGACCGCCTCCTCGGCGAACGCCATCCAGGCCCGGGAGGCCAGTTCGAGCCGGGGGGCGTCCGGCAGGCCGAGCCGCTTCTGCCCGTCGCGCACCCGGCGGGCGACGGTCTCCCGGGTCGCGCCGACGATGTCGGTGACCGCGGGATGGCTGCCGGCGGCGCCCCGCACCAGGGCGAGATACACCTGACGGTGCTCCAGGACGTACGCCACGAAGCCCGTGATGAAGGCCCGCATCCAGGCGACCGGTTCCAGCGAGCCGTCCGGCTCCGTCGCGGCGGTGAAGCGGTCGCACGCGGCGCGGACCACCGCGCGGTAGAAGTCGCGCTTGGAGTCGAAGTAGTGGAAGAGCAGCCCGCGGGAGATTCCGGCCCGCCGGGCCACCTCGTCGGTGGACAGCTCGTCCAGGGAACGCTCGGCGAGCATCTCCAGGCCGATGCCCACCAGCTGCTCCCTGCGCTGGTCGGGCGTGAGGCGGGTGGTGCGCTTGCCGGGCATGCCCGCAGTTTACGGCGACGGCGGGCCGGGGCACCGGGGCGGTCCCGGCCCGCCGCGGTGTCCCGGCCCGCCGCGGTGTCAGGCGTACTGGCCGAGGTGGTCGAGGATCTTGGGCGTGACCACGTCGGGGACCTCTTCGGGCAGCCAGTGGCTGGCGCCCTCCAGGGCCTCGAAGCGGTAGGGGCCGTCCACCCACTCCCCCGTGGACTCGGCCGCGCCACGGCCCAGGGCGGTGTCCTCGCTGCCCCACAGGAAGAGGGTGGGCACGGTGATCCGGCCCGCGGGTACCGAGATGACCGACTCGGGGGCGCGGTACCAGTTGAGCGTGGCGGTGAGTGCGCCCGGGGCGGAGAGCCGGCGGACGTTGCCGTCCACGAGCTCGGCGGGCACCTTGCCGGCGTATGCGGCGCGCAGCCGGGCGGCGTCGTCGGCGAGCAGCGCGGCCTCCGCGGCGCCGTCGTCGCGGCGGAAGAAGCGGACGTAGTCGAGACGGTGATGCTGGACGGAGTCCTCGGCGGCGGCCCGGTTGAGCGCGTCCGGGTGCGGGGTGGCCAGCACGGTCAGGGACTTCAGCCGCTCGGGGTGGGCGCCGGCCAGCGCCCAGGCGACCATGCCGCCCCAGTCGTGCGAGACGAGGTGGAAGCGGCCCGCGCCCTGGGAATCGGCGAAGGCCAGTGCGTCGGCGACGAGTTCGGGCACGGCGTAGTCGGCGATGCGGGGCGGACGGGCGCGCGGCGAATAGCCTCGCTGGTCGACGGCGACGGCACGGTAGCCCGCCGCGCCCAGGGCGGGGAGCACGGCGCTCCAGGAGTCGGCGAACTCGGGCCAGCCGTGCAGCAGCAGTACGAACTCCCCGTCGGCCGGGCCGCAGGCCAGTGCGTCATAGGTGTGCGGGCCGACCTGGATCTCCAGGTGTTCGACGGGGGCCGGGGTCTCGTCCGTGGCCATGGCGCGGATCTCCTCCTGTTGACAGTTGCTCAACAGGAACCGTACCGCGGGCCGGTCCGCCGCCACGCGTGGCCGGTTCACCGGCGAGGCCGGTGAACCCACGGCGCGATCCGGCGGATGCGCGTGCGGCCGACGGAGGCGGTCCCGCGGCGGGGGCCGGGCCCGGCCGCCGAGCGGTGGCCGCCGTCGCGGAGCAGGGCCCCGGCGACGGCGGCAGGTGGGCAGGGCGGCGGGTCACAGCGCGCGCAGGCCGTCGATCACCTCGCGCAGCACCTTCTCGTCCGGCAGCTCGGCCGGCGGTACCGGCCTGCTGACATGGACCAGCTCCGCATCCAGCAGATCCCCGATCAGGACCCGTACGACGCCGACCGGCAGGTCGAGTTCGGCCGCCAGCTCGGCGACCGACAGCGGCTCCTGGCGGCACAGGTCGACGATCTCGATGTGCTCGGGCGACAGCGTCCGGTCGTCGACCGACTCCTCCGCACGGCTCTCGGCGATCACCAGCGCGATCAGATCGAGGCGCCCCTCCGCGGCCGTGCGGGTGCGCCCGCGCGTCATGGCGTACGGCCGGACGACAGGGCCCGCGTCGTCGTCGAACCAGCGGGCGGCGTCCCGGTCCCGCGCCGCCCGGCCGTCCTGGTCGCTCATGCCGAAACCTCGCTTCGCTCGGCCTCGCATTCGCGCGGCGCGCACCTCTCGCATCTTCGCTCGCCGCGCTCGCTCATGGCGTCACCGTCGTCGTGCTCAGGTGGAAAGGCCGGACCTGGGCGCGGTGCCCAGGTGCGTGCCCACACGCTTGACCAGCAGCGTCATCTCGTACGCGATCAGCCCGACGTCGGAGTCCGCGTCGGCCAGTACGGCCAGGCAACTGCCGTCGCCCGCCGCGCTGACGAACAGGAACGCCTCGTCCAGCTCGACCATGGTCTGCCGTACCTGCCCGGCCTCGAAGTGCCGGCCGACGCCCTTGGCCAGACTGTGGAAGCCGGACGCGACCGCGGCCAGATGTTCGCCGTCCTCGCGGGTCAGGTCCTTCGAGGCCCCGGTCGCCAGCCCGTCGCTGGAGAGGACCAGTGCCTTGCGGATGGAGCCGACCCGCTCGACGAGCTCGTCCAGGAGCCAGTTCAGCTCCCCGGATCCCTTCTCCGAGACCGATGCGGTGGAAGCTGCTGCCTTCGGTGCGGTCATGGACCGTCCCCTCCCGATGTGGTTCCTGGTGGTGCTGTGCTGCCCGTGTCGTGGCCGTCCTGCGTGGCGGTGGCACGGGCGTCCGGGTCTGTGGTGTCCGGTCCTGTGGTGTCCGGGGCCGTACCGCCCGCAGCCGCCGCTTCGCCGGCTGCGGGGGCTTCTCCCCGTGGTGTTGCGGTCTCGCGCGGGTCCTCGCCGTTGTCGCGGCGGCCGCGCTGCCAGCCGCGCTGGAGCGAGGCCATCCGGGCGCGGACCTGCTCGGCGTCGCGGTCGTCCTCGGCCGCCGTGCTCCGCCCCTGCACCTCGGTCTGCCCGGTGGGGTCGGCCTTGAGCTGGGGCGCGAGGCTGGCCTGCCGTACCCGGCGGGGCAGCCCCGTGGGTGTGGTGGGCGCGGGCCGCTCGCGGTCCTCGGTGGGCTGCGGGCCGTCCGGGGCCGGGCCCTGCGGCGCGGGCGCGGCGGACGACGGCGGCCGGGCCGCGGCGTCCTCGGGGCGCGGACGCCCGGAGCCGGGACGCCCGGCTGCCCGCTGCTCCTGGGCGCCGCGGTCGTCGACCGTTCTGCCGTGGTCGGCGACCAGCACCGGCGGGCGGGGGCGGCGGCGCGGCAGCGGTGCCAGCCCGCCGGGTGCCTGGTCGCGGGTCTGCTGGTGCTGCTCGCCCTCGGGGACGGGCGGCACCGGTGCGATGGCACGGGGGGCGGCGGCCGGGCCGTCGGGGGCGGGGGCTGGCCCCTTCCGCTCGCGGCCGCGGTCCCGCTTGCGGAAGAGAGCGTCCTCGTCGTCGGCCGGGCCCAGCTCGTCCGGTCCCCGCTCGTCCGGGCCGAGCGGCGCTTCGAGTTCCACCGGGCCGTCGATGACGGCCGGGACGCGCCGCTCCCGGCGGGGCGGTGCCTGGGAGAGCGCGGCCAACTTGCCCGCCGCATGCTCCAGTTCGTTGCCGACCGGGCCGCCGGGCAGACCGTCCGGCGCCGGGTCGTCGTCCTCCCGGCCGCCGGCGGTGCTCTCGGTGAGGATCCTCCCCGGGATGAAGACCACGGCGGTGGTCCCGCCGTACGGCGAGGGCTGAAGGGAGACCCGTACGTCCTGCCGCTGGGCGAGCCGGCTGACCACGAACAGGCCGAGCCGGTCGGTGTCGGACAGCTCGAACTCGGGGGTCTCGGCGAGCCGGAGGTTGGCCTCCAGCAGCAGATCGGGGGTCATGCCCAGGCCGCGGTCGTGGATCTCCAGGGTGAAGCCGTTGGCTACCCGCTCGCCCAGGACCTGCACGGCGGTGTGCGGCGGCGAGAAGACGGTGGCGTTCTCCAGGAGTTCGGCTATCAGGTGCGTGAGGTCGGACACCGCGGGGCCGTCCACCGCGAGCCGCGGAAGGCGGCGCACCTCGATCCGCTCGTAGTCCTCCACCTCGGCGACCGCCGCACGCACCACGTCCATCAGCTGGATCGGCTTGCGCCACTGCCGGGAGGGTGCCGCGCCGGAGAGGATGACCAGGCCCTCCGCATGCCGTCGCATACGGGTGGTCAGATGGTCGATCCGGAAGAGGTCGGCGAGTTCGTCGGTGTCCTCGGTGCGCCGTTCCATGGCGTCCAGGAGGGTCAGCTGGCGGTGCAGCAGGACCTGGCTGCGGCGGGCGAGGTTGACGAACACCTCGGAGACCCCACGACGCATTTCGGCCTGTTTGACGGCGGCCTCGATCGCGGCCCGCTGGAGGGTGTGGAGCGCCTGGCCGACCTGGCCGGTTTCGTCCGGGCCGAATTCGAGCCGGGGCGCCTCGGTCTCCACATCGACCTGTTCGCCGGCCGCCAGCCGGCGCATGACGCTCGGCAGCCGTACGCCGGAGACGTCATGGGCGGTCTTGCGCAACCGGATCAGGTCCCGGACGTGGCGGCGGCCGATGCGGAACGAGACGATGACCGAGACCAGCAGCGCGGCAAAGCCGAGGACGCCGGCGATGGCGGCCTTGAGCAGGACGTTCATGGCGACGGGGGCGACACGCTCCTGGTAGCGGTCCCCGGCGTCCTTGCCCATCCGCTGGAGGTCGTCGAGCACCTTGCGCGACGTGGTGTTCCAGCGCTCGGCGTTGACCGCACGCGGTCCGGCCTGCGGACCGGCGGCGATCACCCGGTCCTCGTAGGAGGTCAGCTCGCGGGCCTTCGCGGAGCGCCAGTAATCGGCGTAGAGACCGCGGTCCTTGGCGGGCAGGGCGGGCAGGCTGGTGCGGTAGAGGACCCGGCGCTCGGCGACCCGGTCGGACAGCGCGCGCAGATCGCGCCTGCTCATGCTGCCGGAGGCGAGCACCGCGGACATCAGGGCGTCCTCGCGGGAGACCGCCTCCCGGGCCCGGGTGACGTTGACCAGCGCACGCGCCTGCTTGTCCATCTCCACGTTCTCCAGGGCATGGAGCGCGGCGAGGAAGTCATAACTGGGGTCGACGAGGGCGTTGTAGCTCTCCATGGCCTCGTCGCGGGAGACGGTGTTGTCCTCGACCTGGGCACGCAGCGAGCCGAGTGCGCCCAGGCCCTTGAGGACGCCGGTCAGCCGTTCGCCGGTGCCGTCGCTCAGGTCCTCGCGGAGATCGCGCAGGTCGATGTCGGCGCGCAGCCGGCTGACGGCCTCGTCGGTGGCCCGGGTCTGCCGGTGGAGCGCGTCGAGCGCGTCGGCGCCGCGGCGGTCGGCGAGGTACAGCAGACTCTGCCGGCGCTCCTGTTGGAGGGTCTGGATGACGTCCTCGACCGGATAGCCCAGATTCTTCACGACGTTGCCGACGTCCAGCAGCTGGTTCGCCTCACGCCCGGTGATATAGGTCGTGAACGCCCACAGGGACATCAGGGACACCAGTGGTACGAGCAGCAACGCCACGATCTTCCGGCGGACCGACTTCCCGCGAAAGCGCATGGCCTCCCCTACGTCAACCCCGGCGCACGGGGGTGGTGTTCCGTCAACAAACGGCGCGAGCCTACTACTGTCGAGTGACCCAACCGAAGGCCTGTCGTGACGCCGGGGAAGCGGCCGGGGCGGGATCATCATGAGTTGTCCGCCGATTCCCGGACAACCCGCCCGCATTGGTGGGCCGGTTCACCTCCTCCCCGTGCGGCAAAGATGCCGGACGGTTGGCCGGTTTTGCTCTACCCCGGATCACTCCGCGTGGTCCCGGTACGTGACCATGCAAGGGGACAGGGTGCGGCGCGAGGGGCATGTACCCGGCACATCCGGGCAGCCACCGAGGAGTCGGACATGCGGGGAGAGTACGGGGAGCGTGACGCGTTCATGGACACCGGCAGACAGCTGTTGTGGCAGGAGGAGCCGGCGGTCCGGCGCCGGATGGCCGATCCGGTGCGCACCGCCGCGGTGCGTGCCGTCATCATCGCGGCCCTCACCCTGACCCAGGCCATGGTGGCGTTCCTGTGCACCCTGGCGGGCTCCTGGTACGCGTTCCCCGCGGTGCTCAGCACGGTCGCCAGCACCGTGGTCGCCACGTGGGCGGTACTGGACGTCTGGGTGACCCGACAGGTGTGGGTGCAGCGCAACGGGGTGCAGTCGCAGCCCAGCAGTACGGCCAGGGAACTGCGCCGGGAGCGGCGCCGGGCGCGCCGGCAGCAGCGCAGGGAAACACGGGAGAACCCGTCGGGGATCGACCGGGCGGCCGCCTGAACGGGCGGGCAGGCGGGACGAGCTGAACCGGCGGGCGGGACGAGCGGCTCCCCGGAGGGCTCCTGGCCTGCCGGACCCCTCGGTCCGTCCGTCCTCCCGGGGGAACCGGGGAACCGCACCCGGCCCGGGCCGGTCACGACGCGCTCGCCGTGACCGGGTGGTTACGCCACCGCCTCTTCCCGTACGGCGGGCCGTACGTGAATCATGCCGTCCAGGACACTGACCTCGTGGGTGCGCACCGGCCTGCGGGCGGGCAGACAGGCCGGGGCCCCGGTACGCAGGTCGAACAGGGCCGCATGCAGCGGGCATTCGACGAAGCAGCCCTCGACCCAGCCCTCGGAGAGGGAGGCGTCCCGATGGCTACAGGTGTCGTCGACGGCGTAATAGCCGCCCTCGGCATGAAAGACCGCGATGGCCGGCGTGACGTCGTCGATCTCGATCCGTACGGACTCGCCCTCGGGCAGGTCCTCGATGCGGCAGATGGGAATCATCTGGCCCCCCTCTCGCTGATCGGTATCATGTGTTCTGAATAACGCATCGCAGAGCGCGATGCGCAACAGAATCCAAGCCGGGAAGCGGGCCGTCAAGGGCTTCCCGGCAGATGCCCTCAGACGTGCCCCTCGGGGGCCACCGGGTGGTGACACAAAGACCCATGTCGAAGACGAGCGATACGACGGACGACCGGTCCGAGGAACGGCGCGGCGGGGCGGGATCCGTCCAGTCCGTGGACCGTGCGGTGAGCGTGCTGGAGATCCTGGCCAAGCTGGGCGAGGCCGGGGTCACCGAGATCTCCGAGGAGCTGGGCGTCCACAAGTCGACCGCGTTCCGGATCCTCGGGGTGCTGGAGAACCGCGGACTGGTGGAGCAGGAGCGGGACCGCGGGAAGTACTACCTGGGCGCCGGGGTGCTGCGGCTGGCCGGCGCCGCGGCGATCCGGCTGGACATCTCCCAGGAGGGCCAGCCGGTGTGCCGGGCGCTCGCCGAGGACACCGGGGAGACCGCCAACATCGCGGTGCTGGACGGCGATGCGGCGGTCAACATCATGCAGGCCAGGGGCTCCGCGGCGGTCACCGCGTACAACTGGCTGGGCCGCCGCACCCCGTTGCACGCCACCGCCAGTGGCAAGGTCCTGCTGGCGCATCTGCCGAAGGAGCGCCGGGAGACCCTGGTGACCCGCAAGCTGCCGCGCTTCACCGAGAACACCCTGACCACGGCGGCCGGTGTCCGCCAGCAGCTCACTGCCGTGCTCGCGGACGGATACGCCTGCACCAGCGAGGAGTTGGAGATCGGGCTGAACGCGGTGGCGGCACCGGTGCGGGCGCACGACGGCGCGGTGATCGGCGCGCTCGGTGTCTCCGGACCGGCCTACCGGATGGAGCATGAGCTGCTGCCGGAGCTCGCGGAGCGGTCCGCGAAGGCGGCCGCGGAGCTCTCCCGCCGGATGGGGTACGCCGGTTGACCCCGGTAGCGGAAAATCCCCCTTGACGGATCCCTGACCGGACTTCCAGCATGTCTCCTATAGCGCAACCCGGCGCACTATAGGCAACACGGCGACGGGGGTGGACCGTCCTCCACCGCTGTCACCGTTCCCAGGTTCTCAGCACCCCGCCCTCCCAGGTTCTCAGCACCGCGCACCACTCCAACCCCTCACAGGCATCCGTGCCACCTCACGCGTGCTACCCGCCCCTGCCGCCCCGCAGGCGCTGTTTTAGGAGTGAGACATGCCGCACGAAGCCCGCGCCGTCGTCGCCCTCAAGAAGGGCGCCCCCGTCGAGGTGCTGCCGATCCTCGTACCCGACCCCGGCCCGGGCGAAGTGCTCGTGACCGTGCAGGCCTGCGGGGTGTGCCACACCGATCTGCACTATCGCGACGGCGCGGTCGGCGACGCCTTCCCCTACCTGCTCGGCCATGAGGCGGCCGGGGTCATCGAGGCCGTCGGCACCGGAGTCACGGACCTGGCGCCCGGCGACTATGTGGTGCTGGCCTGGCGGGCGCCCTGCGGGCAGTGCCGTGCCTGCCGACGCGCCCGCCCCTGGTACTGCTTCGCGTCGCGCAATGCCGCTCAGCCCATGACCCTGCTGGACGGCACGGAGCTGACGGCGGCCCTGGGCATCGGCGCCTTCGCCGAGAAGACCCTGGTCGCCGCCGGGCAGGCGGTGAAGGTCGATCCCTCGGCCCGCCCGGAGGCCGCCGGTCTGATCGGCTGCGGGGTGATGGCCGGGTACGGCGCGGCCGTCCACACCGGAGGGGTGGGCAGCGGGGACACCGTCGCCGTCATCGGCTGCGGCGGCGTCGGCAACGCCGCCATCGCGGGCGCCTCCCGGGCCGGCGCACGACGGGTGATCGCCGTCGATCTCGACGACGGCAAGCTGGACGCCGCGGAGCGGTTCGGCGCCACCGACACCGTCAACTCCCGTGGTACGGACCCGGTCGAGGCGGTCCGCGCGCTGACCGGCGGGCACGGCGCCGATGTGGTGATCGACGCGGTGGGCCGCCCGGAGACCTACCGGCAGGCCTTCTACATGCGCGATCTGGCCGGCACGCTGGTCCAGGTGGGCGTCCCCGAACCGGACATGCGCATCGAGCTGCCGCTCATCGACCTCTTCTCGCGCGGCGGTGCGCTGAAGTCGTCCTGGTACGGCGACTGTCTGCCCAGCCGCGACTTCCCCGTACTCATCGATCTGTTCCTGAGCGGCAAGCTCGACCTGGAACGGTTCATCAGCGAGACGATCACGCTCGACGACATCGAACCGGCCTTCACCACGATGCAGCGCGGTGAGGTCCTGCGGTCCGTGGTGGTGGTGTAGGGCGTCCCCTGCGGATCCGCCCGGCTCCGCCCCGGGCTTCCCCGGCTCCTCCCCGGCCCGGCCCGCAGGCCTCCCGCCACGCCGGTCACCCGGCGGCGTCGTCCGACTGCTCCTGCGGAGCCGGGTCCTCGGGGCGGCGGTACATCCGCGTGGCCGTGATCTGCCCGTGCACCGCCTCGCCGGACGGGTCCGGCTGCGGCAGGCCCGGTCGCAGATGCTCCTCCACGCTGATGTACTTCAGGCCCGCCCGCAGGTCCGCGTCGTTCCGCAGCCGGATGACCAGCGGGAACTCGGCGAGCGCCGTGGTGTCGAAGAGGCCGGTGGTGTACAGCAGCTGGACGCCCAGCGCGTCGGCGACGGCGCGCTGCAACTCCAGCAGATAGGTCGCGTTGGCACGGCCGATGGGGTTGTCCAGGAACAACGTGCCGGCGTGCCGCTGCTTGTCGCGGCCCCGGTCGTTGCTGCGCAGCGCCGCCATCGTGCAGTACAGCGCGATGGCGGCGGTCAGCAGCTGGCCGCCGGAGAAGACATCGCCCATCTGCCCGACCGGCACCCGCTCGGCGCGCAGCACCGCATCCGGCTTGAGGATCTCCACCGCCACACCGCGCGGCAGCAGCGCCGCGCTGACCCCGCGCAGCAGCAGGGACATCCCGTCCCGCCGCAGATCGCTGTTCTTCTTGACGGCCGCACGGGTCGCCTCGTCGATCACCTCGCCGAGCCGCTCGGCGAGCGTGGCCTGGTCGGGGTCCTCGAAGCGGATCCGCAGGAACTCCTGTCCCGACCACTCCCCCAGCCCCTCCGGCAGCCGGGACAGCCGCTGGGCGGAGCGCAGGGTGGTCAGCGACGACTCGACAAGCCCGCGCAGCCGGTCGACGATGGAGTCGCGGTTGCGCTCCAGCTGCTCCAACTCGTCGGTGAGCACCCGCAGCCGGGGCGCGAAGGCCTCCGCCCACTTGGCCGCATGGTCCGGCAGGGCCGCGGCGGGCAGTTCGCGGATCTGCTGCCGGGCGGGGGTACGGACCTGTTCGTAGCGGGTGGAGTTGGCGTGCCGTACGAGGATGTCGCTCGCCTCGCGCACCGCGGACTCGGCGGTGGAGAGGTCGGCGGCACAGCCGCGCAGCGAACGGCGGGACTCGGCGGCCGCCTGCCGGGCGTCCTCCACCCGCCCGGCGTACGGCTCGGTCTGTCCGTCGGCGGCATCCTCGGCGTCCTGGTGGTCGCGGAGCAGATCGCGCAGCAGGGCGGCGGTCTCGTCGAAGCCGCCGGCGGCGTCCTCGGCGGCGCGGTGGCCGCGCAGCAGCTCCTCGTGCCGCTCGCGGGCGGTCTCCAACGCCTCGGTGGTGGTGGCCAGTTCGCCGGCCGCGGTGCGCAGCAGCTCCTTGGCTCGGTCCGCGTCCTTGGGCACCAGCTCGTCGGGCAGCTCGGTGTGTGCCTCGCCGTCGGCGGGGGCGAGGCGCTCGGCCTCACCGCGCAGCCGGCCGAGCTGTTCGCTGGCGGCCGAGGCGCGGGTCTCCAGCATCTGCACCAGCGATTCGGCACGGCCCGCGGCGGCCTGCCGGGACGGGCCGTCGGCGGCGTCCGGGCTCTCCAGCAGCGCCTCGGCGCGGGTGCGGACCTTGTTGGTGAGGCGGTTCAGCTCGGCCAGGGCGGCGCTCTCGTCGCCCTCGGCACGTGCCTGTTCGGCGCGCAGATCGGCGCCGACGCCGACCTTCTCGTAGAGCTGGGAGGCGGCGCGGTAGGCCTCGCGCAGCGCGGGCAGCGAGGAGCTCGCGCCCTCGGGGGCCTCCCCCAGGTCGTCCGGCACACCGGCGATCTCGGCGCGCTCGGCGCGCAGCGCGCGGGCGGTGCGGTGAGCGTCGTCGGCGGCGCGCTGGGCGGCCCTGCGGTCCTCGTCGGCGGCCCGCGCGCGGTCCACGCACTCCTCGGCGCGCGCCTCGAACTCGGCTGCTTCATCGGCGAGTTCCCGCATCCGGGACTGCCAGGAGGCACGCTCCCGCAGCCGGTGGGCGAGCCCGGCCAGCAGGTCGGCGGCGCGGCGGGCGCGCTGTGCGGTCTCCTGGCGCTCGTCCCGCACCCGGGTGGCCTCGGCCGCGACCTCATCGGTCTCGGCGCGGGCGGCACGGGCCTCGGCCAGCTCGGCGGCGGCCTCGTCCGCCGCCGTACGGGTCTCGTCCGCGGCGGCGGCCAGTTCACCGAGCCGGCCGGCCGGGCAGCCCGCCCGCCACGATCCGAGCCGGGCGGCCAGCGCACGGTCCCCGGAGAGCCGGGCGGCCAGTGCCCGGATCTCCTCGTCACGCTCTATGGCGCGCGCCCGCAGCGCCTGGCGCTCCTCGTCGGCGGCGGACTCGTCGTGCATCGCCGGGTTCGGCGTGACGAGGAAAACGCCGTAGGCGCCGGAGTCCCGCTCATCAGGGGCGGGCGTGGGCGCGAGCAGCGCGGCGGCAGTACCGACCGCGACGGCCGAACGCGGCAGCAGCGCGGCCTGGGCGAGCACCTCGCGGGCCCGTGCATGGGTTTCCGGATCCGTGATGATCACGCCGTCGACCAGCTCGGGGCGGGCGGCGAGCACCCGGGTGTGGTCGGCGGGGTCGACGGACTGGGCGAGATAGCGCCAGCCGGGCAGCGCGGGGACGCCGTGCTCGCCGAGGTACTCCACGGCGGCCAGCACATCGGGGCCCGGGGGCAGCAGTCCGCCGTCGCCCAGCGCGCCGAGGATGCGGGCGTCGTCGGCGGCGGCCGTGCGCAGGTCGAACAGCTGCCGTTCGGCGGCGGCGACGCCCTCCTCCAGCAGCTCGTGCAGCTCGTCGGCGTTGCGGTCCAGCTCCTCGGCGGTGAGCGGGCCGGCGACGGGACGGCGCGCGGCGACCGGGTCCGTGCCGGGCGTGGCCGTACGGGGGCCGGGCACGCCGAGGGACTTGGTCTCGGACTGCGGGAGTCCGAGGAGGTCGGCGAGCCGCTGCTCGGCGCCGATGGACTCGGCGGCCCGGCGCTCGGCGTCGTAGGCGTGCCCCGCGGCCTGCGCGGCGTCCTCGGCGCGGGCCGCCGCGAGTTCGGCGGCGGAGTGCCGGGCGGTGGCCTCGCGGGCGCGGTCGGTGGCCTGCCGGGCGGTCTCACGGGCCGAGTCCCAGGCCTCGACGGCGGTCTTCTCCGCGTCCGAAGCGGCGAGCGCGGCACGGGCCGGGTCGGCGTCGGGGGCGCTGTCGTCCAGCCAGCCGGCCCGGACGGCTTCGGCGGTCTCCTCGGTGACCTCCGCCAGCCGCTGCTTGAGGTGGTCGGCCTCGCTGCGGGCGCGCTGGGCGTGGGTGGCGGACGTGGTGGCGTCGCGGTGCGCGGATTCCCCGGTCTCCTGGAGGGCGGCGGAGCGCTCCTCCTCCTCGTTGGCGACCCGCTCACCGGCCTCGGCGGCCGTATGCAGGGCGCGTACGAGGTCGGCGGCGGCGGTGGCCCGTGCGGCGAGCGCGGGGGCGGCATCCCGCTCGGCCTCACGGATCGCGGCGGCGACCCGGGCGGAGCGGTCGGCGGCGGCGCGGTGGCGCAGCGCGGTCTCGGCGGCCTGCCAGGCGCTGTGCAGCGTACGGGCGTCGTTCAGCTCACGGCGCTGGGCGGCGGCGCCCTTCTCGGCGGCGGCCAGCGCCAGCGAGGCATGCCGGTAGGCGAGTTCGGCGGAGACCAGGGAGCGGCGCTCACGGACGCGCTCGGCGTCGGTGACGCGGTGGGCCGCGGCGGCGACCTCTTCGGCCAGCTCGGCGGCGCGGCCGCGCTCTTCGGTGCCGCGGGCGTACAGCCGCTGGGCGAGGCCGCGGGTGCGGCGTTCGGCGCCCGCATGCACCTCGCGGGCGCGTTCGCGCTGCTCGGCGGCGTCGGCGATACGGGAGAGCAGGTCGAGGGAGCCGGCGGTGAAGTCCCGCTCGGCGGTGAGCTCGGCGCGCCGGCCGAGCTTGTGGGCGAAGCCGTGCACCAGGTCGGCGAGACCGTCGGTGTCCCGGGTGTCCGTGACGGCGCGCAGCAGCAGGTCGGTGAAGTCCGAGTCGTTCTTCACCGCGAACAGACCGGCCGCCTCGCCCTCGTCCGCGTTCATCTCCCGCTGGTAGCGGAAGAGTTCGGGGTCCAGTCCGAGTTCGCCGAGGTGTTCGTTCCAGCGTTCGTGGATCTCTTCCCAGACGACGTCCAGGTTGGGGTAGCTCTTCCCGGCCTCGGTGAGGACGTCGCGGAAGCCCTTCATCGTGCGCCGGCGGCCCTGGGCGCCGGAGCCGCCCTCACCGCTCTCCTGGCGGGGGCGGACGACGGTGGCCTCGGCGACGGGGAGGGAGTCCAGGCTCATACCGGGGCCGGGGCGGAAGCTGTACCAGGCCTCGGCGAACTTCCGCGGGTCGTTGGAGACCTGCCGGCCGCGCCATTCGCTGACCTTGCCGACGACCACGCTCTCGCCGGTGAGGACGTGCTGCCACTCCAGGGCGACATGGCCGCAGTCGTCGGCGAGCAGGAACTTGCGCAGCACGCCGGAGCTGGCGCCGCCGAGGGTGTTGCGGTGGCCGGGCAGCATCACCGAGAAGATCAGCTTGAGCAGGACGGACTTGCCGCCGCCGTTCTCCAGGAAGAGCACGCCCGCGGGCGCCGGACGGCGCGGCGGGCCGACCGGTTCGTCCTCGAAGAAGTCCGCCTGGGCCGGGGCCGGTTGGGGCACGGGCGCGCCGACTCCGCGCAGGTCCAGCACGGTGTCGGCATAGCGCGCACCGGCGGGCCCGATGGAGTAGAGGCGGACCCGGGACAGCTCGTACATGGCGGACTCTCGTTGTTGTGGCGGGAAGGGGGTGGTGGCCGGTGGTCGGTGGCGGGTGATCGGAACGGTCGGTCGGGGGCAGTCGGTCGGATCAGTCAGCGGTCGGTAGCGGCTCGGTCGGATCAGTCAGCGGTCGAAAGGCCGCCCCGTCAGCCGGAGTGGAAGGGCAGTCCGGCATCGGAAACCAGCTCGAGGTCATCGGTCTCCTCGCCCGGCAGCAGCGCGGCGCTGCCGTCGGCGACGGGGACGATGCCCAGCTCCAGCAGCTCGGCCATGGCGGCGCTGCCGGCCATGTCGCGGACCTGGAGCTGATAGCGGGCGGTGGTGCGGTAGGCGCCGCCGGCGTCGTCGCCGGTGCGCTGGAGAAAGCCGGAGTCGACGAGGAACGTGACGGCCTTGGCGATGATGCCGGTGGTCGAGCCGGCCAGCCGCCGGGCGTCCTTGGTGGCGCCGGTCGCGCTGCGCCGCGCGTAGATGCGCCAGGCGGACTCCAGGCCGGGGGCGTCCGTGGCCGGGTCGGTGTTCTCGCCCTCCTGCTCGGCGCGCTCCTCCAGCCGGCGGCAGGCCTGCCGGACGAAGGCGTCCACGCCGTTGACGGTGATCCGGCCGATATAGCCGTCGTCGGCGAGGTCTTCGGGGCGCGGGAAGGCCAGTGCGGCGACGGCGAGATGGGCCAGGCCGTGCAGGAAGCGGTCGGCGGAGTCGGCGGAGGCGCGACGCGCGTAGTCGCCCATCCGTACGGCGAAGACGGAATCCTCGTCGGCGGTGACGGCCATCCCGGCGCGGGTGGAGACCTCCAGGACGACCAGGCCGAGGCCCGTGGCGACGGCGTCGGCGAGGCGGGCGAACGCGGGCTCGTCGCGATAGCGGCGCAGCAGTTCGCCGTATTCGGCGTCACGGGCGGGCAGCAGCTTGGGCTGGAGGCCGAAGGAGACCAGCCGTGCGGCGTCGGCGGCATCGGCCGGGGTCAGGGGCGCCGGCCCCGCCGCGGCCGGCTCGGCTTCGGCGGTGGGCGCGCCCCAGCCCGGTTCACCGGCCCCGGACGCCAGGTCCGGCTGCGGTGCCTCGTCGTACTGGGTCACGGAACTAGCTCCTTGCGGGGGACGGTCTCGGAAATCTCTGGCCGGCACGACGGCGGGCGGCCGCCGGGCGCGCCGGGGCCCGGCCGGACCGGGCGCGCCGCACCGTTCGCCGGCCGCCGCTCCCGGGCGCGGGACATCACGCCACCTCCGAACGGTCCGCTGCCATCCCGGCGGAGTCCAGCAGAGCCGTGCCGACGATGAGGTCGGCGCCGCCGAACTCGGGATCTATCAGCTCCGTGCCGTCGTCCACGGCGAACAGCAGCTGCTGTTCGCCCTGGCGGTAGGCCGTGCCGACCGGCGGGCTGGCGGCGTGTACCGCCAGCAGGGCGACGAGGTAGGGGAGTTCGGGGTCGCCGCGGCGCGCCTCGGCGAGCAGTCCGGAGAGCCTGCGGGGTGCGTCGGCGGGCAGGTCGAGCAGCGCCATCGCGGAGTCGAGCTGCGCCTCGCTGAAGCGGCTGTCGTCGGGCGTCGCCACCAGGTCGGGCTCGGGCATCTCGGCGCCGAGGTGCTCGCGCTCCATGGGCGGGGTGAGCAGCACCTCGACGAGATCCCCTATGCGCACGGCCGAGGGGGTGCGCAGGCCCGTGCCCTTGGCGAAGAAGGCGTCGGTGACGCGGATGGCCTGCTCGGCGGGGAGCGGCAGCAGCGGGGCGACGAGCTGGCCGTACAGGTCGAGTCCGGAGCGGGCGGCGGGGGTGGCGAAGGCCTGCCGGTCCTGCTCGGCACGGAAGAGCGGTCCGGCCTCCAGCAGCCGGGACTGGAGCTGGGTGTGGCGGCGGATGCAGTCCTTGACGATGTCGACGAGCTCGGCGGCGCGACGCTTGTGCTCGGGCTCCTCGGTCTCGTCCCGGGCCTTGCGGATGTTCGTGAGGATGGCGTTCTCGTGGCGGTAGCGGTCCGCGACGTGGTCCAGCGCCTCGTTGATCATGTCCGGGACGGTCTCCAGCCAGTCCACGGCGCGGACGTTGCGGCGGGTGGCGTCCAGGGTCCTGCGCAGCGTCTCGGCGTACTGCACGGTGCGGTAGCGGGCCTGCTCGGCGGCGAGCTGGGCGTCGGCCAGCCGACCGCGGTTGATCAGCACCTCCAGCTTGACCTCGGCGGCGATCTGGGCGCTGGTGACGTCCGTGTCGAGCGCGCCGACCAGGACGTTGACGGCTTCGTCGGTGGCCCGCAGGAAGACGCTGCCGCCGGCGCCGGGGACCTCCTCGATGAGCTTGAAGTCGTAGTCGCGGCGGACGTACTGGCCTTCGGTGTCGAAGGTGCCGTAGACGGCACGGAAGCCGCGGTCCACGCTGCCGACGTTGATCAGGTTCTCCAGCACCCAGCGGGCCACCCGCTCGTGCTCACCCGTGGGACGGCGGGGAGCCTGGGCGGCGACCCGCGGGAGCACCTTCGCCACTATCTCCTCGTGGTCGGCGCCGGTGTCGAAGTCCATGTTGAGGGTGACGAGGTCGATGACGGCGAGCGCCACCTCCGCCATGGCGTAGATCCCGTACTCGCCCGTGAGGTTGGCCTTGCGCACGTCGAGGTCGTGCAGCGGCGCGGTGCACGCGAGGGCGCGCAGCCGACGGGCCAGGCCTTCATCGGCGGCCGGGCCCGGCGCGGGCCGGTTCGGGCCGTTGAGCTGGGGCGCAGCGGCCCCCGGGGCGGAGAAAGTCACGTCGCACAGAGTAGGCGCTCGCACTGACAACGGACGAAACGGCGCGGATCCGCTCATGGGTGGAACCGCTGGTGGAACCGTTGACGGGCCACTCGCCGGACCGGCGCGTCAGTCTACGGCGTGGCCCGCGGCGGCCGGCCGCCAGGTCCCGTGGGCGCCGGTGCCGGTCTCAATGGGTGGCCCCGCCGGCGACGCGCAGGTCGGTGCGGGTGTGCGCGGCGGTGACCGCGATCTCGCGCAGGGCCCTGGCGACCGCACCGACCGGCAGCGACGGCTGGGCGCGGTCGACGACCTGCTCCGGTGCGTAGGGGACGTGGACGAAGCCGCCGCGCAGGTCGGGCAGTTCGGTGGCGATGAGGTGGGCGAGGCCGTAGAAGACGTGGTTGCAGACGAAGGTGCCCGCGGTGTTGGAGACAGAGGCGGGCAGCCCGGCGGCGCGCACGGCCGCCACACAGGCCTTGATCGGCAGGGTGGAGAAGTACGCGGCGGGGCCGCCGGGCACGATCGCCTCGTCGACCGGTTCGGCGCCCGAGACATCCGGGATCCGGGCGTCGTCGACGTTGACGGCGAGGCGTTCGACGGTGATGTCGGGGCGGCCGCCCGCCTGGCCGACGCACAGCACTATCCCGGGGCGGGTCTCCTCGATCGCGGCGCGCAGCACCGCCACCGACGCTCCGTAGACGCAGGGCAGCTCGACGGCGAAGGCCTCGATGCCGGTGGGCGGTTCGTCCGCGGCGGCGCGTACCGCCTGCCAGGAGGGATTGGTGGATTCGCCGTCGAAGGGTGCAAATCCGGTCAGCAGTACCCGGGTCATACGGTCATCCTTGGTGCGATGCGTCCGGTGGTGGGGGAAGCGAACAGGGTCGGGGGCACGGTGCCGTGGAGTGCGGCACCTGTGCCCGGAGCCGGCTCAGAAGGCGAACAGCGCCATGATCAAGATATTGCAGCCCAGCAGGACGCCCGCAGTGGGCAGCTGCGCCTTGATGGGCCCGTACTGGTCCTTCAGTTCCAGCAGGGCCGCCGGAACGATGTTGAAGTTGGCGGCCATGGGGGTCACGAGGGTGCCGCAGAATCCGGCGAGCATGCCGATGGCCAGGACGGCGGCGGGGTTGCCGTCGAAGTGGCCTATGAGGACCGGCCAGCCGACGGCCGCGGTCATCACGGGGAAGGCGGCGAAGGCATTGCCCATGATCATGGTGAACACGAACATGCCCACGCAGTAGACGACGACCGCGACGTAGAGCGAGTCCTCGGGGAGTACGGAGGTGGCGATCTTGCCGACCTGGTCGCCGACGCCGGAGACCTGGAAGATGGCGCCCAGCGTGGCCAGCATCTGGGGCAGCAGCATGGCCCAGCCCATCGCCTCCAGCATGGAGCGGCCGGACTGCACGGGCACGGAGATCCGCTTCTCGCGGAGCATGATCATGCCGACGACGAGGGCGACGACGGCACCGATCCCCAGGCCCAGGATGGTTTCGCTGCCCTCCTGGAGGACCGGCTCGCCCCCGAAGGACAGGTGCTTGACGCCGATGGCGCAGGCCATGGCGACGGCCGGGATGGTGAGCGCCGGGACGAACAGCTTGTTGCCGAGCTTGGCGGCGCTGGCGGTGCGCTGTTCGGGGGTGGTGGTGCGCGGGGTGCCGCGCCCGGTGAAGCCGAAGCCCGCCAGACAGGCCATGACCAGCACCGCGGCGCCCAGCGGCTCGGCCGGTGCCTGCTTGGTGACGACCCAGCTGCTGTAGATGAAGCCGGCGCCGATCAGGCCCCAGAAGGCTCCGGTGCCGAAGCGCTTGGGGTTGCTGCGGTCGGTGACCATTTGAGAGGCCATCACCAGGAAGCTGAGGCCCACCAGCCAGTAGAACCACTCTGCCTTGATCACTGGGCGGCCTCCACTGCGGCGGTGTTGTGGACGTGGGCGGTGAGCAGTTCGCGTTCCAACTGGCGGTCCAGGCGCAGCAGTCGCCAGCCGTGGACCACGAAGGCGCACAGGGCGGTGGGGATCGCCCACAGCGCGAGCTGGAGCGGTTCGAGGTGGGTGCCGTAGGTGGTGTTGACGAAGCCGGTGATCAGCAGGATCGAGCCGACGGCGAGGAAGACGTCCTCCCCGAAGAAGAGGCCGATGTTGTCCGCGCTGGCGGAGAACGACCTGACCTTCTCCCGTGTCCGGTCCGGGAGTTCGCCGTATTTGCGCTCGGCCGCGCCCTCGGCCATCGGGACGGCGAGCGGGCGGACGGTCTGGGCGTGGCCGAAGACATTGGTCAGCCCGACCGCGGCGCCGATCTGCCGCAGACCGAGGTAGAGCGCCAGGAAACGTCCGGTGGTGAGCTTGGCGAACCGGGCGATGAGGTTACGGGCCTGCTCCTGGAGGCCGTAGCGCTCCAGGAGGCCGATGACCGGGAGGGTGATCGCGAAGATCGTCACCGCCCGGCTGCCGGCGAAGCCATCGCCGAACGCGGCGAGCACCTTTCCCGGCGACAGCCCTCCGAGGAGGCCGGTCGCGATGCCGGCCACCCCCACGACCAGCAGGGGATTGCGTTTCGTGGCGAAGCCGATCACGACCACGAGCACGCCGAGGAGCACGATCATGGATCCGCCTTCCGCGTACGGGGGACCCCACGGGGCCCACAAGGAGATGAAGAGATTGCAGCGGAGGCTAGGCGATTGTTCAACGATCCGACAAGGGGTGTGCGCGGACGGATCTCAAGCCACCCCCGCGGCGCAAGCCCGCGCGCTCCCCGCGACGGCTCACACCGCGGGCCTCACCCCTCCGCGATGCGCTGCGCGTACGCTCCCGACAACTGGCTGCGCGAGTCCTCCAGGTAGGACAGCAGCAGCCGTTCGGCTTCGGGGGCGTCACCCGCCTGTAGCGCCTCGACAATCTGGCGATTACGGGTCAAATAGGGCGCATGGAAGCGCCGGGGGTCGGCCATGACATGGAAGACCAGCCGGAGCTCGGCGAGCACCGCCCGCATCAGCTCATCCGTGCGCGGACTGCCCGCCAGGGCCACGACGCCCTGATGGAAACGGATGTTGGCCGTCGAGAGCGCCTGCCACTCCCGGTCCCCCGAGGCGGCCTCGCCGGCCTCCACGGCGGCCTCGATCGCCGCGACGGCCGCGGTCACACCGGGGCCGTAGGGCCCCTGCCCCAGCCCCCGCACCGCCGCACACTCCACGAGCATCCGCACCCGGTAGATGTCCTCGAGATCCTCGACCGTCACCATCCGGACGAACACCCCGCGGTTGAGCTCGTGCACCAGCAGCCGCTCGTGCGTCAGCAGCCGGAACGCCTCCCGCAGGGTGTTGCGCGAGACGCCCAGCGCACCGCCGATGCTCTCCTCCGAGAGCCGGGCGCCGGGCGGGAAGTAGCCCTCGGTGATCCGGTCGCGCAGGATGTCGGCCACCCGCTCGGCCGTGCTGGAGCGCCCCAGCAGAGCGCGGTCCCCTTCGAGGCCCGCGACCTCGGTGAGCCGCCACTGATCGTTCTTCGCCGCGCCGCCCGCCATACCGCTCCCCGCTCTCGCGCCGTACCGGGCGGCAGTCGAGGCCGCCCCGGTGTCGTGTGAGCGAAAGTCAATCCCAGATGGGGGAACAAAACAACGCATCCTCTCCCGGATACAGCCCACCTCTTGTCGGATCGTTCAACGATCCTCTACGTTGTCGTCCATGCCGGTCGGCTCGAGTTGCCCTTGGGGGAGAGCCACTACGGATACGGGCCGGCCGGTGCGGAAGCCCCCGCCCACCCCGCCCCCGAAGCGGCCGGCGCACCCCGCACTCCCACCCGGCACCGAGCACCTCTCGAACGGATACACATGAGCGACGGCCCGGAGACCCCTTCCGTCATCGACCTCAACGCCGACCTCGGGGAAGGCTTCGGCCGCTGGCAGCTCACCGACGACGAGGCCCTGCTCTCCGTCGTCACCAGCGCCAATGTCGCCTGCGGCTTCCACGCCGGTGACCCGGCCACGATGCGCAGGGTGTGCGAACTGGCCGCCGAGCGCGGCGTGGTCATCGGTGCCCAGGTCTCCTACCGCGACCTGGCCGGCTTCGGCCGCCGCGCGATGGACGTACCGCCGGACGAGCTGTCCGCCGAGATCACCTACCAGATCGGCGCGTTGGAGGTCTTCGCGCGCGCCGCCGGTGCCCGCGTCGGCTACGTCAAACCCCATGGCGCGCTCTACAACCGCTGCGTCCACGACGAGGAGCAGGCCGCTGCCGTCATCGACGGCATCAGCGCCGCCGGCGGCAGCCTGCCGGTCCTCGGCCTCCCCGGCTCCCGGCTGCACGAGGCCGCACAGC
Organism: Streptomyces sp. MCA2; assembly: GCF_023544705.1. Taxonomy (NCBI): domain Bacteria; kingdom Bacillati; phylum Actinomycetota; class Actinomycetes; order Kitasatosporales; family Streptomycetaceae; genus Streptomyces; species Streptomyces sp. MCA2. The sequence continues at coordinate 8,959 of NZ_JAMJFM010000064.1, read as the reverse complement.
GGGCCCACCTCCCCGTCGTCGGTGAGGCGTTCGCCGACCGCGCCTACACGGCCGAAGGCACTCTGGTGCCGCGCCGTGAACCGGGCGCGGTGATCCACGACGCCGACGAGGTGGTCAAACGCGCCCTCGGCATGGCCCGCGACCGCACCGTCACCTCGCACGACGGCCGGCACGTCGGCATCACGGCCCGCTCGCTGTGTCTGCACGGCGACACCCCCGGCGCCGCGGACCTCGCCCTGCGCGTACGGTCCGAACTGGCCGCGGCCGGGGTGCACATCCGGAGCTTCGCATGAGGCCGCTGCCGGTCGGTGAACACGGCCTGCTCATCGAGCTGGACAGCGCCGAGGAGGTCGAGGCGCTGCACGCCGAATTGCTGCGCCGGGCCGCCGACGGCGCCCTGCCGCCGGTGCGCGAGATCGTCCCGGCCGCCCGTACGGTGCTCCTCGACGGCCTCGCCGACCCCCGCGGGCTCATCGCCGAACTCGCCGCCTGGGACATCCCGCCGCTCACCGCCGGCGACCGGCCCGCCGTGGAGATCCCGGTCCGCTACGACGGCCCCGACCTCGCCGATGTGGCCGCCCTGTGGGACATCACCCCCGAGGACGTGGTGCGGCGGCACTCCGCCACGGAGTTCCATGTCGCCTTCTGCGGCTTCGCCCCCGGCTTCGGCTATCTGACCGGACTGCCCGAGCCGCTGCACGTACCGCGCCGGGACACGCCCCGTACGAAGGTCCCGGTCGGCTCGGTCGCCCTGGCCGGCCCGTACACCGGTGTCTACCCGCGCTCCTCCCCCGGCGGCTGGCAGCTGATCGGCACCACCGACACCGTCCTGTGGGACCCGCGCCGCGAACCGGCGGCGCTGCTCACGCCCGGCACCCGTGTCCGCTTCGTCCCGCAGGAGACCGCCTGATGACCGACCGCGCCTTCTCGGTCGTCCGGGCCGGTGCGCTCACCACCGTCCAGGATCTCGGCAGGCCCGGCCACGCCCACCTCGGTGTGCCGCGGGCCGGCGCCCTCGACGAGCCGGCGCACCGCCTCGCCAACCGCCTGGTCGGCAACCCCGAGTCCGCCGCCACACTGGAGACCACGCTCACGGGCTGCGCCCTGCGGGTCCGTACGGCCACCACCGTCGCCGTCACGGGCGCGCCCTGCCCGGTGACCGTCGACGGCCGCCCCGCCCCCTGGGGCGCCCCGGTCCGCGTCCCGGCGGGCGCCGTCCTGGACGCGGGTCCCGCCACCCACGGTCTGCGCTCCCATCTCGCCTTCGCCGGGGGCATCGACACCGAACCGGTCCTCGGCAGCCGCGCCGCCGATCTGCTGTCCGGTCTGGGCCCCGACCCGCTCACCGATGGCGCGGTCCTTCCCCTGGGCGAGCCCCACGGCCCGCCGGCCACCGCCGACGCGGTCCCGCACACCGGTCCGGCGACGGAGCTCCTCCTGCCGTTCCTGCCCGGCCCCCGCGACGCCTGGTTCACCGACGCCGGTCTGCACACCCTCGCCACCGGCCGCTTCCGGGTCTCCCCGGCCAGCAACCGCATCGGCCTGCGCACCGAAGGCCCGCCCCTGGAGCGCGCCCGGACCGGCGAACTGCCCAGCGAGGGCATGCCGCTGGGCGCCCTCCAGGTCCCGCCCAACGGGCTGCCGGTGCTCTTCCTCCACGACCACCCCACGACCGGCGGCTATCCGGTCATCGGCGTCGTCCCCGAGCGCTACCTGGCCCCCGCGGCCCAGGCGGTACCGGGGACGCCGGTCCGCTTTCTCCGCATGCGGTGAGCGGTCCGCGGGGCTGCCGGGAAGTGCCGCGAGGTGCCGTCGTGCGGCTGCGGCTGCGTCGTGGCCGGTCGCGCAGTTCCCCGCGCCCCTCTGGGACGCCGGGCGGCCGTCAGCCGCCCTCCGGCGCCCCGTAACCTCCGCCGCCCGGTGTGCGCAGCACCAGCACATCGTCCACGCCGACATCCGCCGCGTCGCAGCCCGCCAGTTCCTCGCGCGAACCGTCGGCCCGTTCGATGGAGTTGGCGCCCAGCGCACCGGGGGCGCCGCCCGCCATGCCGTACGGCGCGACCCGGCGGTGGTTGGTCAGCAGGGCCACGGTCATCGGCTCCAGGAAGCGCAGCCGGCGCTCGACACCGCAGCCGCCGTGCCAGCGGCCCGTACCGCCGCTGCCGGAGCGGATGGCGAAGCTGTCGACGCGGACGGGGTAGCGCCACTCCAGCACTTCGGGGTCGGTCAGCCGGGAGTTGGTCATATGGGTCTGGACGGCGTCCGCGCCGTCGAAGCCGTCACCGGCGCCCGAACCGCTGGCGACGGTCTCGTAGTACTGCACCCGGTCGTTGCCGAAGGTGACGTTGTTCATGGTGCCGGAGCCCTCGGCCTGGACGCCGAGCGCGGCGTAGAGCGCGCCGGTGACCGCCTGGGAGGTCTCCACATTGCCCGCGACGGTGGCCGCCGGAAAGACGGGGGCGAGCATCGAGCCCTCCGGGATACGGACCTCGACGGGCTTGAGGCAGCCGCTGTTGAGCGGGATGTCGTCGGCGACCAGGGTGCGGAAGACGTACAGGACGGCCGCCATCACCACCGAGCTGGGCGCATTGGCATTGCCGGGCTGCTGGGGCGAGGTGCCGGCGAAGTCCAGTACGGCGCCGCGGGCGGCACGGTCGACGGTCAGCGCGACATGGATCTCGGCCCCGCTGTCGGTCTCGTAGCGGCAGCTGCCGTCCGACAACCGCGCGATGATCCGCCGGACCGATTCCTCGGCGTTGTCCTGGACGTGCCCCATGTAGGCCTGGACGACATCCAGCCCGAACTGCTCGGTCATCCGCCGCAGTTCCTGGATGCCCTTCTCGTTGGCGGCGATCTGGGCGCGCAGGTCGGCGAGGTTCGCGTCCGGTGCACGGGAGGGGTACGGGCCGGCGGCGAGCAGCTCGCGGGTCGCGTCCTCGCGCAGCTCGCCGTCCCGCACCAGCAGCCAGTTGTCGAAGAGGATGCCCTCCTCCTGGATGGTGCGGCTGAAGGCGGGCATCGAGCCCGGGGTGATGCCGCCGATCTCGGCGTGGTGGCCGCGGGAGGCGACCAGAAACAGCAGCTCGGCCCCCTCGGTGTCGAAGACGGGAGTGACGACGGTGACGTCCGGGAGGTGGGTGCCCCCGTGGTACGGGTCGTTGATCGCATACACATCGCCCGGCCGCATCTCGCCGGCGCGGCGCCGCAGCACCTCCTTGATGGACTCCCCCATCGAGCCCAGGTGCACGGGGATGTGCGGGGCGTTGGCGATCAGATTGCCGTCGGCGTCGAAGAGGGCACAGGAGAAGTCGAGGCGCTCCTTGATGTTGACGGAGTGCGCGGTGTTCTCCAGGCGGACGCCCATCTGCTCGGCGATGGCCATGAAGAGGCTGTTGAAGACCTCCAGCATCACCGGGTCGGCTTCGGTGCCGACCGCGACCCGGTCGGTGCGCGGCCGGGCCCGGGTCAGCAGGAGGTGCCCGCCCTCGCCCATGGCCGCCTGCCAGTCCGGGTCCAGGACCGTGGTCGCGTCCTCCTCGGCGATGACGGCCGGGCCGGTGAGGGTGTCGCCGGGGCGCAGGTCCGTGCGGCGGTAGAGGCCGGTGTCCTGCCAGCGGCCGCCCGCGTACATCCGGACCGTGGCGGCGGGCGCCGGCTCCCCTTCGCCGCCGCCGGACGGCGCCTCGTAGCCGCCCGCGCCGCCGGCCGCGCCCAGCGCCTCGACCGACACCGCCTCGGCCACCAGGGGTTTGTCCATGGTGAAGGCGTAGCGCTCGCGGTGTGCCCGGACGAATTCCGCGGTCATGGTCTCGGCGTCGGCCAGCGGGACGCCGATGGTGGAGTCGGTCCCGGCGTAGCGGATCAGCACCCGGGCCCGAGTGCTGACCGACTCGTCCGGCACCCCGTCGTCGAGGAGTTCGCGCCGGGTCTGTCCGGCGAGGGCCTCGCACACCTCGTGCACCCGGCCGACGGCGTCGGGGTCGGTGAACTCCGCCTCGACGGCCTGCTCGCGCATCGCGGTGGCGTCGGCGACCCCGATGCCGTACGCCGAGAGCACCCCGGCCAGCGGCGGGACGAGCACCGTGTCGATGCCCAGCGCGTCGGCGACCCCGCAGGCGTGCTGACCGCCGGCTCCGCCGAAGCTGGTCAGGACGTAGCGGGTGATGTCGTGGCCGCGCTGGACGGAGATCTTCTTGACGGCGTTGGCCATGTTGAGCACCGCGATGTCGAGGAAGCCGGCCGCGACCTCCTCGGGGCCGCGGTCGTCGCCGGTCTCGGCGGCGGCCCGCGCGGCCAGCTCCGCGAAGCGGGTGCGCACGATGCCGGCGTCCAGCAGCTCGTCGCCGTCCGGCCCGAACACCGCGGGGAAATGGGCGGGCTGGATGCGGCCGAGCATCACATTGGCGTCCGTGACGGTGAGCGGTCCGCCGCGCCGGTAGCAGGCCGGTCCCGGGTCCGCGCCGGCCGAGTCGGGGCCGACCCGGTAGCGGCGGCCGTCGAAGTGGAGCACGGAGCCGCCGCCGGCCGCGACGGTGTGGATGTTCATCATGGGGGCGCGCATCCGCACGCCCGCGACCTCGTTGCCGAAGACCCGCTCGAACTCCCCGGCGTAGTGCGACACATCGGTGGACGTGCCGCCCATGTCGAAGCCGATCACCCGGTCGTGGCCGCCGCCCGCCTCGGCAGCCGTACGGACCATGCCGACGACGCCGCCCGCGGGACCGGACAGCACCGCGTCCTTGCCGCGGAAGTGTGCGGCCTGCCGCAGTCCGCCGTTGGACTGCATGAACATCAGCCGGATGCCGGGGAGTTGGGCGGCGATCTCGTCGACGTACCGGCCCAGGATCGGGGAGAGATAGGCGTCGACGACGGTGGTGTCGCCGCGCGGCACCAGCTTCATCAGCGGGCTGACCTCGTGCGAGCAGCTGACCTGGGCGAAGCCGGCCCGTCCGGCCAGCTCGGCGACGGCCCGCTCGTGCTCGGCATGGCGGTAGCCGTGCAGCAGGACGACGGCGGCGCTGCGCAGGCCGTCCGCGCGGGCCTGGATCAGCGCCCGGCGGACCTCGTCCACGTCCAGCGGCCGGACGAGCTCGCCCTGGGCGCCGATCCGCTCCGGTACCTCGATCACCCGGTCGTAGAGCGCTTCGGGCAGCACGATCCGGCGGTCGAAGATCCGCGGCCGGTTCTGGTAGGCGATCCGCAGCGCGTCCCGGAATCCTTCGGTGGTCAGCAGCACGGTCGGTTCGCCCTTGCGCTCCAGCAGGGCGTTGGTGGCGACGGTGGTGCCCATCTTGACGACGGAGACCCGCTCGGCGGGCACCGGTTCGTCCGGGCCGAGCCCCAGCATCATCCGGATACCGGCCACCGCGGCGTCCCGGTAGCGCTCCGGATGGTGCGAGAGCAGCTTGCCGGTGACCAGCCGCCCGTCCGGTCGCCTGCCGACGACGTCCGTGAACGTGCCACCGCGGTCGATCCAGAACTCCCAGCGTCCGGTCATCCTGTCATTGTCGCAGCGCCCTTCACCATCGCAGGGGCTGTCCGCGCCGGGTCACCGTCCGGTTCGGCCAGGGCGGCGAGCGCACCGCGGGTGGCCCGCTCGGCCGCGTCGTCCAGCAGCCGCCCGGATCCGGCCAGACCGTGCCGGCACTCCTGGAGCGCCAGGCCGAGCAGACCGGGCAGCAGATCCGTGCAGCGGTCGGCGACCCAGCGGGTGCCGCGGGTCGCCATCCACCGGGCGGATCCGGCGCGGGTCGGCGGCGGACCGTCGAGGGTGAGCGCGGGCGGCGGTCCGACGCCCACGCCGGCGGCGGCGAGCGCCGTGTGGAAGCCGCGGGCCAGCAGCCGGTGGCCGCGCTCGGCGGGGTGCAGCCGGTCCACGCTCCAGGAGGCCCGTTCGGCGACCCAGGGGTGCTCGGCGAGGTGCAGATGCACGCCCTGGTAGCGGGCGGACACCGCATGGACGACGGTGTTCACGGCGCGCATCCGGCGGGCCAGCGGGCGGGCCAGCGGCGCGGGCAGCCCCAGCATCCGGCCCGGATCGGGCAGACACGCCGTCAGCACCACGGCCCCGTCGGCGCTCAGCGCACCGTGCGCCCGGTCCAGTGCGGCCGCGACCCGCTCGATGGCGAAGGCCGCACGCAGGGTGTCGTTCGCCCCGACGACCAACGACGCGAAGCGCGGTGCGAGCTCCCGCGCCACGGGCAGTTGCCGCTCGGCCAGCTCCGCCGCCAGTGCCCCGCTCCGCGCCAGGTTCACCAGCTCCACACCGCCGGGACGCTCGCCCAGCGTCCCGGCGAGCAGGGCCGCCCAGCCCCGCCAGCCGCCGCCCGGTACGGGGTCGCCCAGGCCCACGGTGAGCGAATCGCCGAGCGCGACAAAGCGGGCCGGAGCCGGGCCACCGCCGCCGCCCGGCACCTGCTCCGGTATCACCGCTCCCTCGGATCCCACCGTCACCACCCGCCCAGCGGGCCGGCCGGGGACGGCCAGGACGTGGCGGCGACCGGCCTGCCGAGCGGTGCGGGCGCGTCGTGCGCCGCGAGGAAGGCATCGACGGCGGGCTGCCAGCCGTAGCCCTCGGCACGACGGCGGGCGGCGGCCCGCCGGGCGGGCTCGGGCCGGGCCAGGACCCGCTGAACGGCATCGGCGAACGAAGGCCCGTCGTCGAGCGCCGTGTCACCGCCGCTGCCGACGAGACCCGCCAGCGCCGAGGCCGCACTGGCGACCACCGGCGTGCCGCAGGCGAGCGCCTCCAAGGCGGCCAGCCCGAAGGTCTCGGCCGGGCCGGGCGCCAGTGCGACGTCGGCACCGGCCTGCAACGCGGCGAGCCGGGACCGGTCGGCGAGATGTCCGAGGAACGCCGCGGGCAGCCGCTCGGACCGCGCCCGGGCCTCCAGCCGTGCGCGCAGCGGCCCGTCACCGGCCACCACCAGCGTCGCGTCGATCCCGCGGCGCCGCAGCTCCGCCAGTGCGTCCAGGGCCCGCCCGGGACGCTTCTCCTGCGACAGCCGGGAGCAGAGCAGCAGCAGGACCTCCGCCCGGCCCGCCCAGCGCCGTCGCAGCTCCGCGCTGCGGCAGTCCGGGTGCCAGGCGACGAGATCGACACCGAGCGGAGCGCGCACCACATTGCGCACACCGGCCCGGGTGAACTCCGCCGCCGCCCAGTCGGTGGTGCACACGACGCGGCTGTAGGCGTGCGCCGTACGGAGGTTGAGCCGGTCCGCGGCGGCGCGGGCCAGCGGCCGCGGTACGCCCCAGGTGCGCAGCACCCCGTCGACGCTCTCGTGCGAGACCATCACCGCGGGCACCCGCGCCCGGCGCGCCCACTGCCCCGTCCAGCGCAGCGTCGTCCGGTCGGAGACCTCCAGCCGGTCGGGGGCCAGCGAGTCCAGCAGCCGCTGGAGCCGGCGGCGGTCGGTCAGCAGGCGGTAGCCGCCGCTGCCCGGCAGCTCAGGACCCGGCACGGTGATCACCCGCCCCTGCGCGGTGACTTCGTCGCGCAGGCCGGCCGTCCCGCCCGTCCCCGGCGGTCCGGGGACGATGAGCACCGGCTCGTGCCCGGCGGCCCGGTAGCCCGCGCCCAGTTCACGCAGCGCGGTGCGCAGACCGCCGGAGGCCGGGGTGACGAAGTTGGCGATCCGGACGATCCGCAGGCCCGCCCCGGTGGTGCGCCGCGCGTTCATGCCGCCACCGCCGTCCGGCCGCTGAGCACGGCCTCGTAGTGGCCCAGGAGCTGGTCGCCGACCGCCGCCCAGGTGCGGTCCGCCACGGCTCTGCGGGCCGCGGCACCGTACCGGACCCGCAGGTCGGCGCTGCCCGCGAGCAGGCGTACCGCGTCCCGGAACGCACCGCCGTCGCCCGGCGTCACCAGCAGCCCCGTACGGCCGTGGTCCACCAGGTCGAGCGGACCGCCCGCCCGCGGCGCCACCACCGGCACACCGGAGGCCATCGCCTCCTGCACCGTCTGGCAGAACGTCTCGTACGGCCCGGTGTGGACGAATACGTCCAGCGAGGCGTAGAGCCGGGCGAGTTCGTCCCCGGTCCGGCGGCCGAGGAAGCGGGCCTCCGGCAGCGCGGTGCGCAGCCCGGCGGCACTGGGCCCCTCGCCGATGACGACGGTGCGTACGCCCGGCAGCCGCGAGGTCTCGGCCAGCAGCCGGACGTCCTTCTCCGGCGCGAGCCGTCCCATATACCCCACCAGCAACTCCCGCCCCGCGGTCAGCGAACTGCGCAGCACCGCGTCGCGCCGCCCGGGGTGGAACCGCTCGGAGTCGACGCCGCGCGGCCACAGATGCACCCGCGGCACACCGTGCTCGGTCAGGTCCAGCAGCGCCGCGCTGGAGGGCGCCAGGGTGCGGTCGGCGGCGGCGTGCACCGCCCGGATACGGCGCCAGGCCGCGGCCGCGCCGCCGCCGAGGTAGGTGCGGGCGTAGCGGCCCAGATCGGTCTGGTAGACGGCGATCGCGGGCACCTGGCGGCGGGCGGCGGCCGCCATGCCCCGGGCCCCGAGGACGAAGGGGCTGGCGAGGTGCACGAGATCGGGGCGGTGCCCGTCGAGCGCCGCGGACAGCCGGCGTCCGGGCAGCGCGATCCGCACCTGCGGGTAACCGGGCAGCGGCATGGAGGGCACACGGACGACGGGGCAGGGGCTCTCGTACGTACCGGCGGCCGGCGCAGCGCCACCGAGCGGTGCGATGACGAGCGGATCGTGGCCGCGCCGGACGAGATGCCGGGCGGTTTCCAGGGCGCAGTGGGAGACGCCGTTGACATCGGGCGGGAAGGATTCGGTGACGAGGACGACACGCATACCGCTGTTCTCGGCGCACCGTGCGTGGAGGGGACCAAGGGGATCTTTCCTACCGGGGAACGTTCCGCTGCGCTTTGCCTTTGGCCCCACGTTTTCGGCTGTCCCGCCTTAGTTGTTGCTCGCCGTTGCGCCTGCGGCGGGCCGGTCCGCTGCGCG
>NZ_JAMJFM010000063.1:0-52214 GCF_023544705.1 Streptomyces sp. MCA2 | reverse complement strand
GGTCCCCGTCATGCCTAGGTCTCGGTTCGAATCCCGAAGGCGGCTCAGTCGAAAAGCCAGATCAGACCCCTGTCTGATCTGGCTTTTCTCATGGGGCGGAAGGTGTTACGCGCGCCCGGGATCGTGGTCCTTGCAGACCTGCTGAGCGCTGTCAGAACTGCAACCGATCAAGTCGCTGCTCTTGGAGTCGGTGTCATCCTTGGCCGGGACGGTGGCGGTGCCGGCGCCGGTCCACGAATTCCCCAGGTCGTTGGTGATCGTCCAGGTGCCGGTCACCTTCTTCGTCAGCTGGGCCCGCAGGAACCAGCCGTAGTGATTGGGCTTGATGTGGATGGTGGCGGATCCGCCCTGTGTGTTGTCCGTCCGCCAGCTGTTCGACCAGTTGCCCTGGATCGCCACGTCGACCTTCCCCTGCACGGGCCCGTCCTTCGGACCGAAGGTCACACCCGCCGTGGTGGTGACGGATCCGCCCGCGGTGTAGGTGTAGCCAGTGGTCTGGCTCCAATTCACCTGCTTGTCCATGATTTCGCTCGTGCCGTTCATTATCCGCCCGCCGTCGGCCGTCACGTTCTGGAAGTCGCCGAGGGTCGCTGTGGCGCTGCCATCCACCTTGTAGTCGGCCATCGGGATGACGCTCGACTTGTCGTCGAACTGCTTCAGGGCGTACACGGTGGCCAGCGTGCGCAGCTGCGCATCCTCGGTTCCGGCGGCGAGGACCCAATTCTGCGTCGCGTCACCGCGGCTGCAATCACGGGCTCCGACTATGGAGGCAGTGCCCATGCTGTGGAGGGGCTTCATGCATTTGTTGTCGCCGACGTGGCGGATCAGATACGTACCCGCGTCGGCAGCATCGCCGCTCACCGGCTGGAGATACCACTTCTGCGCATCGGTGTCACCGCAGCCCGACTCGCTGAGATCATCGGGGTAGGTAGCGCTGGACAGATCGAGGCACTTGCTGGAATTTCCGTTGACCAACCGGAAGGTGCCGTCCTCATTGGGAACGATCTTGAATTTCTGCTGCGCCGAGTCGTCCTTGTTCCAGAGGTCATAGGTCGTCCCACCGGCGTACTCGTTGCCCCAGCGGAGTGCGAGAGAGCCGTTCTGTGCCGACGTGGATATGGAGACAGGGATCTCTGCGGCGATGCTTCCGGTGTCCGCGTGCGCGGCCACCGCGTTGAGCGGCGAAAGCACGATTCCCAGCGCCGCAACCGGGACCGCCAGCACCGCGGCGGTGATACGCGGCCCCGGGCTCCGGGGGGTCATCTCAACGGTCATGGTTCCTTTTCCTCATTCCATAAGCCGTGCTCATGGGGCCGGGGCAGGTGCCCCGAGCGGTACCCGCGGCATGGTCTCCAGCCGGAGGCCCTGGCGGGCAGCAGTTCACCCCGTCCGCCTGGTCCACCTGGTCCGTCTGATCTGCCGTGATGCGATCGACAACGTAATCGCGGGTGGCCGGATGAACATCCGTCATCTGACGGATAACGCACTCGATTGCGGGCGGCTTCGCGATGGCGACCGGGAGTGCCGCCGTCGTCCTCGCGCTGCTGAGCGGCCTGGCCTGGAGAGGTCTGCGTGAATCAGGCCGTCGTGGGCACTGACGTCTGCTCACGGGATATCCATCTGCTCACGGCGTTCGTCATTCCGTGCACGGAGCGCAGGACGAGCATTCTTCGGCAGCTGCGACTTCCGTGTCGAGGCACCGCGGTCTGGGCCGTGCTCTCCCCGGGCACACACTGCCCGCGAACCGAACGGTCCCGACTTCCTGCGAAGCGACCCGGTCCGGCTTGGGCTTCCCGCAGTCCCTCATCAGATTTCCCAGCTCACAGAAGGGTGATCAGGAGGGCGGAGAGGAGAAGCGCTGTCTGATGCAGGGCCGGGGAGGAGAAGTGTGCTGTCTGATGCAGGGCGGGGAGTTAAGCGTCTCCCGTTCGGTTGGTTTGACCACCTGTTAGCGTGCGCGGATGGAAGATCTGGGACCCGTGGCTTGGCCGCCTGAGCCGATCAGCACCGAGAGGCTCGTGCTTCGTGAGCCCGAGACCCGGGACCGTGCGCGGTTCATCGAGCTGCTCACCTCGCCAGAGGTGCACACCTACCTCGGCGGCCCCCGGCCGCGTGACGAGCTTGAGCGCGGGATGTCCGCGGCGCCCGAGCGGTGGCCCGGGAGCTTCGTCGTTGATTTCGACGGGTCGATGATCGGCCAGATCCTGCTCAGGAGAGCAACGGGGCCCAGTCGCCCGGCTGCCGCGGGGAAGGCCGATCTCGGCTACCTCTTCCTGCCGCGGGCATGGGGATTCGGGTACGCCGCCGAGGCGTGCGCGGCGGCACTCGGCTGGCTCGCCGGCGCGCTTCCCGGCGAGCCGGTGGTGCTCAGCACCCAGACCGCCAACGTCGGCTCGATGCGTCTCGCGGCGAAGCTGGGGTTCACCGAGGTGGAGCGGTTCGAGGCCTGGGGCGCTGAGCAGTGGCTCGGCATGTTGTCCCCCGTCACGCCGTCCAGTTGAGTGTGCGACGGAACCGCCGGCGAGTACCCGCTCATACACGCGCGAGTGGCCTGCCACCGCGACTTGCCCGCGCGCATGTGGTCCGCGAGGTGGTGACCGACGGAGAAAACCGCTCACCCGCCCGTCTGGAACCGCTCCGGCGTGCAGTCGAGGACGAGCTCCGCCAGCGCGAGGAAGCCGTGGGCGGAGTGCAGCAGGTCATCGTCCTGCGCGGCCGGCCCTCCTGATCCCAAGGAGGGCTGCTCACGTTCCTCCGGCAGACCGAACAGCGGGCCATGCCCTTGGGTCTGCTTCGTGCCCGCCCAGCCTCCCCTCAGCCGCACGCTACGGGGCGCGACGGCTCAGCGCTTGAGCGTGAAGGTGAAGTCGGCGGAGAGCTTGCCGCTCAGCCGGACTGCCGATACGAGTTTCCCCTCCGTGATCAGTCGCTCGACCTCGGCCCGCGAAAGACCGCAGCCTTCAGCGATCAGTCGCACCGGCCGGACAGGAATCCGCGCCGCAAAGCGGACCGAGACGTCGATCACCTCGCGGTCCAGGTGATCCGATCCGCCGGTGTCGAGGCGCCAGGCGTTGTCCCAGTCGAGGGCGATGCGATTACGGCGCCGCACGACCGGATCCTGGAGCAACTCGGCTGCCAGGGCAGGGTCGTTGTCATGCATCCGGTCCAACAGTCCAGGCCGTACGGAGCGTATGTTCATCCGCTCCAGGACCGTGAGCTTTGCCGTGTCCCCGCAAGCGGTACAGAGCACCAGGAGCCAGGCGTCGAGGAGTTTGTGGTTTGCGTTGACGCGGAATTTACCGTTTGCCCGGAAGTGTTCGGACGCGCACGCGTGGCAACGGCGGCGAACGAGCGGCAGGCAGGCGGGCATGACCACCCAGTTTTCGAGCACAGAAGTACACCGGTTTCAGTGAGAAGTCCGCAGCAAAAAAGAGCGCGGCGCAGATGCGCGACGCGCGACAGATCAGCTCTCGGGAGGTCTCACAGGGTGTACAACGGCACGTCCTTGCCTGGACGACTTGGTTCGGCAGCACGGTAATGGCGCACAGCGGCGCTGCTCCACTGGTTTTCGAGCGCCTCACGGCCAGGTTTCATCCGAGGGGAAGGAGGCCGTGACCGTGGCAGCCCCTCGCCTCGGGCTCCGGCCATGACCTGCCTGACGAGCCGCGGAGTCGCGCCAAAGGCTCCTCGGCCTCATGCATCGCCTTCGTGAAGGATCGCGTTGAGGGGTCGTCAAAGGGATGTTAATCGCCGCTACCTAGGCTTTCTGGCGCATCGATCACCGATCAACGGCGAGGTGGAGTAGGCATGTTGTTCCGCACGCGAGGTGGGGGCACGGTTTCTTCCTTATACGCCGGGGCGAAATCACCCCGGCGGCGGGCCGCGGTCATGGCCGGGGTGCTCGCGAGTGTGTCCGTGGTGGCGCTCGGTACGGCTTCCGCGGCGTCGCAGGTTTCGGGGGAGTCGACGTCGGCCGCTGTGCAGCCGGCTCCGGCGACCGATGCGGTGCGTGAGCGCTGGCAGCCGCCTACGGGCCAGAGCGAGGGCCCCGGGGCCGCCAGGGCGGAGCCAGGCAAGATCAACACCGACTTCGTGATCAGCGAGGTGGCGCCGGCCCAGTACAAAGGCTGGTGGTACCAGACCCACGGTAAAGGGATCAGCGTGACGTGGATGGCGCCCTCGGGGCGGGATCCGTACGACAGTTGGGACTGGGTCGAGATTCAGGACCGCAACGGCAAACGTGTGACGTGGGACTGGGCCTGTGGCCACGACCACTGCGGCGGGTACGGCTCGACCCTGATCAGCGCGAACCTGAAGAAGGGCGCGGAGTACAAGGCCCTCTTCTGGAGCGACGGGGGCCGGGTCACCAAGGGCCGGCTGCGGGCCGAGTTCGCGTTCTGGGCCTGACCTGTGATGGCGGGTCGGCTCAACTACTACGGCTGTTTTCAGGCCGTGCGGAGCTGACCCCCTTCGTGATGCGCACCAACGCCGCCTCCCCCTCGGGTTGCGCATCAACGCCTACCTGGTGCGCTGGATCCGTCAGAAGCGCCAACGGCTTGCGGCGGAGCGGAAGGCAATCGCGAAGATGCAGGAGGGCGACCAGCGACACCCCCGCATGTTCGCGTGCTGACGCCTGACCGCGAGTGCCGTAATGGTCTGCTGATCAGAGCGACAAGAGCGTGTGTAGAGGCGACTTTTACGCACGGAGGGTGTGGGGGAGCTGGGGGAGATCCCCCTCGGCTACTCGGCAGAGGAGTAACGAGATGGGATAACCCCCAGGTGAAGCAGGGGATCTGCGTTCACGACCAGGTGATCACGCTACAGAGTGATCGCGGGGGTGTTGCCGTGTCCCTTGATCTGGATGTGGACGCGGGTGTGGTTGGGGAGTCCCAGGGGCTTCTTCATCTTCCATTCGGCCCGGTAGACGTGGGCGGTGCCGGCGACCTTCTTGGCCTTGATCCACTTCTTGCCGTTGTAGGCGTAGGGCTTGGCCTTGGGCTTGTCGATGATGAGCTTCATGTAGACGGGCCCCGCGGCGGCCTTCTTGGTGTACCAGTCGCCGTCGGCGGTGTAGAGCTTGTTGGTCTTCTTGTTGGCGCACAGGTCGATGGATTTGGTGTAGGGGAGCTTCCCTGCGGGCCCGTTGTCCTTGGTGTATTGGATCGAGCCCTTGGGGCAGCCTTGGGGCGGGATGACGGGGGCGGCGTGGGCGGCCGCGATGGGGCCGGCGAGGATTCCGGCGGCGGTGAGGGCGGTCAGGGCGGCGCGGGTCTTCACGTGGGGCTCCTTCGGACGGTGTTCGGGCAGGGGCGAGGCCCAGGGCGGGAGGGTGCCCTGGGCCCTCGCTGTTGTGCTCCCCTGGCACAGGTCAGGGGCGGTGTGGTCAGCCGTTGTTGGCCAGGCCGGCGCGCACGCGGGACTTGTTGGCGAAGACCTTCTCGGTCTTGTAGACGGCCTTCTTGCCGAAGGACTTCACCTGCGGGGTGGCGGTCCAGATGGTCTGGGCGAAGCTGCCCTTGACGTTGACGCGCTTGTTGTCGATGGCGATGGCCGCGTTGACGTTCTTGACGCCGGCGGTGGCCGTGGCGCGCTTGGACGCCTTGGGGGCGGTGCCGAACTTGATGGAGATCGTCTCGGCGGTCACCGGGATGTTGAAGATCTTCTCGATGACGGTGAAACGGACGGTGGCGGTGCGCGCCTTGTCCTTGGCGATGGAGGTGTTCGTCCGGGTGACGAAGGTGACTTCCTTGTTGTACTTGTCGGTGGTGGTCACCGGCTTGTTGAAGCGGACGTTCACCTTGCCCTGGAGGGCCTTGTAGACCTTCCGGTCCTGGAGGTCCTTGAGGAAGACGGCCTTCTGCCTCTTGTTGAGCTTGCTGAACTTGACCAGCGTGGTGCGGGCGTGGCTGGTGTGCTGCTTCTTGAGGTACTTGGTGTAGCTCTGGACGGTGAGCTTGGAGGGCTTCTTGGAGGCCGCGGAGGTGTGGCTGTCGGCGTGGGCCATCGGCGACAGGACGGCGATGCCGGCGAGGGTGGCGATGGCGCCGGTGGCGATGCGGCCCGGGGTGCGAGTGAGCATATGGGACTCCTGGTAAGGGCATGGAGATGTGTGATCGCCAATGACCTTAGGAATCCTGAGTGTTGACCGAAATTGTCTCTTGAGGCAGCGCCCCAAAGGACACCTCCCTAAGGGGCAGTGTCCTTTGGGGCGCTTTGCTTGCGCAGGCGGCGGTGTGGAAGCTGAAGAGGCTCACGGCCCGGGAAAGGGAAGGTCTTCTCCTTGTAGGCGCAGGTGTGGGAAATCGGGAGCGTCAGCGTTCACGGGAGTTGGGGATCGCGGAGCGTAAGGCAACGGCTCATATCGCGCGCATCGTGGAAAAGCTGGGGCAGTGGAGCCGCCTTCAGGTGGCGGTCCTGGCAGCGGTCCTGCCGGGTTCTACTGGTCCTGGCAGTCGTCGGGTGCGAGTCGCTGGTGTGAGGACCTTTGCTGTGCGCACCGGAAGGTGCCCCTTCCGCCGGGCGGTGCCCGGAACCTCACGCCGCATAGGTCCGGGGCCGCCTGCGTCCGGTTCCAGCGGACTGCGGGCGGCCCCCGACTGCCCGACCTCCCCTTGGGGCAGTGACCTTTAGGGATCTACCCAACTCGGCTCCCTCGACCCTATGTTCGTGGTCCGGGGCCGGAAGGTTTGAGGGGGGGGCCGTTGTCGTCACTCCGGGTCGAATTCGATGTGGATGCCTTGCAGGTCGGCCGCGTCCTCGTCGTCCTGCTCGGGTTCCCAGTCGGTCTCCGGGTCGCTGGGGCGACGTACGTGAACTGCCCTGTAGGAGTAGCCGTCCTGCGGAAATTCCTCCCAGGTGAACAGGACGCTCTCTCCGGGGTTCAGGGAGGCGAAAGCGCCTGGTTTTGCGTATACGGCGGAGAAGTGGGCCCAGATCTCGCCCTCAATGTCGGGTGAGGCCAGTACGCCCCATCCCTCCTCGTCGTCCCACGACTGGACGGTTCCGTGAACCGGATGGTTAGTGATGACTCCCCCAAAACATTTCTGACTCTTGCAAGACCACACATTGTCAACACAGCCCGGAAAGAGCGTCAACTCCTCTTTCCGGTAACCGGAATGGAGATACCTTGCAGATCACGACGATACGCCCGGACGGCAAGCAGGCCGCTGCTCCCCGGAAGATGAACCGTCTGGGCCGCACCGCCGTCGCGTCCGGGGTTGTGGTCATGGTGGCCATGGGAGGTCTGGGTGCGGCCGAGGCCGCCCCGGCGAACGTGAAGGCCCAGAAGACCACCGTGTTCACCCCCAAGCACCAGGGTTACGTGACACCCAAGGCGAAGCGGAAGGCCGGCATCCTGCACGCCCAGGTCAAGCTGAAGGGCAAGTACCCCAAGTACTACCCGATGCCCTGGTCGTGGCAGATCACGAACAAGAAGCTGATATCCATCGCCCGCGGCCCGATGAAGTGCGTGGCCAAGGGCCTGAAGGGGAAGTACCACGACACCCACGCGTCGATCCCGGTGGGCTACATATGGCACTCCAAGGTGGGCAGCAAGGCGCACCCGCACAAGGCGAAGAAGGTCTACGGGCTGTCGGGGACCTGTGTGTTCCCGGTGCAGGTCGGCAACAAGACCGGTAAGGCCACGGTGGGCTACTACTTCAAGTACGCCATCAACCCGGGCAAGAAGGCGCGGGCCTCGATCGGGGACCCGACGGTCACCAGCAAGGTCGTCCTGAACAAGTGACCTGGGTGGTCCCGGTTGCGGGAGCTCTCCCGTATGAAGGGGGAAGAGTATGCGTACCGGTATGCGCACCTCGATGAGGTCCGCGGTGCTGGCGGGGGTTTCGGTGGCGATGGTGGGGGCGGCGCTTTCTCCGGCGTCGGCCGCGGGCAGCCACGGCAACGTCCAGCTCGCCAGGACCCACGGGCAGAGCGCGAAATGCTGGTCGATGGGCGGTTCGCAGGGTGACGCGGCAACGATGACGTTGCGCGGGTGCGAGAACGGGCTTCCCACCCAGGTGTTCACGTTCAAGAAGGCCGCCAAGGGCTGGTACACGGTATGGAACAAGCGCTCGGGGATGTGCCTGTATGCGGCCGGTCATGCGACGGGCGCGAAGGTCAAGCAGGGCAAGCGCAGCGAGTGCCGCCACAAGTACACCTCGATGCAGTGGAAGTGGTCGGGGGGCCGGTTCTCCAACCGGGCGTCGGGCAAGGTGATCACCACGACGAAGAGCGCTGGGTCGCGGTCGCCGCTGTCGATGGCGCCGGCGAGTAAGAGTGCTGCGGGCAGGCAGAAGTTCGCCCATCGCTGAGCGCATGCGAAAGGGCCCGTCACGCGGAAGCGTGGCGGGCCCTCTTTCGTTTCCGGGGGAATCCAGGTGAGCGCTCAGTCGCCGTCGCGGTCACGTCAGCAGCCGCAACAGATGGGCGCAGGCCGCCTCTTCGCTCGGATGGTGGGAGATGGGCTGGTAGGTGCCACGTTCGTAGGCCCCGGTCTCCCACGCCCCCGCCCCGTTCCGTGCTCTGCGCAGGTACAGGAAATCGGGAGGCGTGGGGCCGGGTTCGTGGACGCCTTCGATGCGGTAGTAGCCGTCGGCCACCCCCGCCGCGATCAGTGCGGCGCGCAGCTCGTGACGGTCCACGGCCGGGTCAGGGCTCTACGGAGGCGAGATAGCCGTGCTCCAGCAGCCACTTCACATTGAGCCGCTGCCCTTCGCTCGGGGTGAGGAACACCGGGTCGAGCTTGATCTGTTCGCCTCCGCCCGGTTGCTCGAACCAGGGGGCGATGCTGCCCTCCCACACCCAGAACGGCTTGGCGACCTTGTAGACGTGGTAATCGCACGGCGTCGCCGCATCACGCGTGTTGAGGTTCTGTGGGGGCAGCGCCCGCTCGGCGTACCGGTCGCCGGCCGGTGCCAGATAGGAGCCGAATTCGGATCCGAAACGGTCGAGCCGCTGTCCCGCGCGGAGCTTCGTGGGTTCCTTGTCGATCTCGCCGTTGACCTCGGCGAACCCGTCGTTGGGCGGGTACTTCCAGCTGCCGCTGTCCGTGGGCCCCTGCCAGTACTTCTTGAGGAAGGCCGACGGCGACAGTGCCCCGGTCCGCGTCCATCCGTTCAGGAGCGGCCCCACGGGTGCCTGCCACTTCTTCGGCAGCCACCTCGGGCCCAATCGGGCCTCGCCGTGGTACTCCCCGGTGCAGGGCGCGGGCCGTGGTGCGGCGGTCGGACGGTTCCGGTCCTGAGACTGTGGGGCGGCAGCTGCGGTGGGGGCTGTCGCCGTGGCCACGGCGATACCGAGGGCGGCAAGTACCGTGCGGATGGTACGGGTTCGCTTCACTCAGGGGTCTCCTCACGCTTCACGCTGTGCATGATCGGCGATTGCCTGTTCAGACGACGATCGCCTACGCAGGGTAGTTGAGTGATTACGTCATGCGCTGCTGAATGCCGAAACGGGTGAAATGCGGAGACGCGATCGGGTCGGTGGCGCACGGCGGGTGGTATTGGCGCGCCCGCTGATTGCCGGCGGCGCCCATGAGAAGGGTGAGGATTGCGGGCGGGGCCGCGTCGGGCAGTCGAGGTGATTGCTGCGTGAGTGTGGCATGGGCCCGCCTGGTGTGACGGGCCCTGGCTCGGCGGCGGCGACGGCAGGTCAGGCGGTGTGGAGTGCGGGGTCGCTGGTGCCGGGCTCGCCTGTCTCGACGTGTCCGGCCAGCCTGCGCAGATAGGTGCTGTCGTTGCCGGACCGGATGCGCAGGTCGTACCAACGCTTGCTGTGCCGCAGATCGACCCAGCGCGTTTGCCGCCCGCCGGCCTCGAGGGTGATGTTGCTGCTCTTGCCCCCGTAGGCGTTGGTGACGGTGAGGTGGCAGGCGGTTTTGCCGGGATTGGTGAGGGTGAGTTTGATGCGGCCACTGTTCTTGTCGTGGTGGCCGGTGACTTCCGGTCCCGCGGTCGAGGTGGCGCCTGCATAGGTGCGGAGATAGCCGTTGGGGCCGTGCACGGTCAGCTCGTACTGGCCGTCGGAGGGGCCGGTGCTCCAGGTGTCGGAGATCTTTTTTCCGCCCTCGGCGGTGTACGTCCAGGGGCCGTCCTGGCGGTTTCCGGAGGTGACGAGGAAGCAGGCTCCGGTGTCGTTGCCCGGGGTGAAGGTGAGTGTGATGTTCCCGCTGGAGGGTTTGACGGCCGCTGTGACGAGGGGGGTGTAGGGGAGTGGCC
The DNA here is from genome assembly GCF_023544705.1 of Streptomyces sp. MCA2. Taxonomy (NCBI): domain Bacteria; kingdom Bacillati; phylum Actinomycetota; class Actinomycetes; order Kitasatosporales; family Streptomycetaceae; genus Streptomyces; species Streptomyces sp. MCA2. The sequence continues at coordinate 41,997 of NZ_JAMJFM010000063.1, read as the reverse complement.
GGGTGGGTTTGGTGCCCTTTTCCTGCTGGGGCAGGGCGGGGTTGGCCGGGGGCGTGTGGGTGTAGCTGCTGTGCCGTTCCTTGTCGGGCGGCTCATAGGCGTCGGTGCTGGGCAGCGGCGCATGCTTGGTGTGTTTGAGGCTGAAGTCGAAGGCGGAGGTGAGGTCACCGCAGATCGCGCGGCGCCAGGGCGAGATATGCGGTTCGTGGACGCCGAAGCGGCGTTCCATGAACTGGATGATGGATGTGTGGTCGAAGACCTCGGAGCAGACATAGCCGCCGGTGGACCACGGGGAGACCACGACGGTGGGGACGCGCATGCCCAGGCCGTAGGGGCCGGCGCTGTAGCTGCTGTCGCCGGGGAAGAGGTCGAGCTCGGTGTCGACGGTGGACGCTCCCCAGGAGGAGTCGGCCGGCGGGTAGGGCGGGGGTACGTGGTCGAAGTAGCCGTCGTTCTCGTCGTAGGTGACGAACAGAGCGGTCCTGCTCCATACCTCGGGGTTGGCCGTCAGCGCGTCAAGGACCTGTGAGATGTACCAGGCGCCGTAATTGGCGGGCCAGTTGGGGTGCTCGCAGAATGCTTCCGGAGCGGCGATCCAGGATATCTTCGGCAGCTTCCCGTCCTTGACGTCCGCCCGAAGGTCGTCAAGGAGATGGCCGCCCTTTTTGATGTTCGTTCCGTGGCACGCCTTTTCGTAAAGGGGATCGCCCGGCTTGGCGTTGCGGAACGTGTTGAAGAACATCAGCGAGTTGTCCGCGTAATTGCCACGGTAGGCGTCCTCGAGCGCGCCCCAGAGGCCGTCCTTGGTCAGTCCGTCGCCGGTGTCCTGGTAGATCTTCCATGACACACCGGCCTTTTCCAGCCGCTCCGGGTAGGTCGTCCAGTCGTATCCGGCCTCTTCGTTTCCGAGGACCGGGCCGCCGCCCTTTCCGTCATTGCCGGCGTGCCCGGTGTAGAGGTAATAGCGGTTGGGGTCGGTCGCGCCCATGAAAGAGCAGTGGTACGAGTCGCAGACGGTGAACGCGTCGGCCAGGGCATAGTGGAACGGTATGTCGTCCCTGTTCAGGTGAGCCATCGCCCCGGAGGTCTTGGCGGATATCCAGTCGTCGTACTTGCCCTTGTTCCACGCCTGATGGCCGGTCTCCCAGTCGTGGTCCAGCCCGGCGATGAATTGCATGCCGAGGTCGTCGGCGTCCGGGTGGTAGGGCAGGACTTCCTGCCCGCCGCCGGACTGATGCCATACCGACTTTCCGCTCTCCAGCGTCAACGGCCGCGGGTCACCAAAACCCCGGACTCCCTTGAGCGTGCCGAAGTAGTGGTCAAAGGAACGGTTCTCCTGCATCAGCACCACAATGTGCTCGACATCGTCGATCGTTCCCGACCGGCCCGCGGCGGGGATACCGGCGGCACGCATGATGCTGCCGGACAAAGCCGCGACGCCGGCGGTGCCGCCTGCTATCTGGAGGAAGCGCCGGCGGTTGAATTCAGGCATGGAGCTGTACCTCTGAAACATGGGGGGATAGAGGGTCGGTCACCGTAGACCGGCCCTCCCGAGAGGCGTCAAATGGTGGGGAGGATTCGTGAAGGAGTGGATGCGATTTGCCTGCGGGAGCAACCCGGCGGGCCCTGGCCGCATCGTCAGCAAACGGGCAGGCGATCGGGCGGAACCCTGGTGGTGACGAGCGCAACGGGCGCCGGAGCTGATGCCCCGGCGCCCGTCGGCGTATGGCGAACTCAGTCCGAGTTCAGCTGGCGGCGGTGGCGGACCCATGTCACGACGGTCAGGCTCGCGGTGGTCAGCATCACGACGCTGGCGGTGGCCACCGACTCCACGTACTGCTCGTAGCCGTCTGCGCGCAACTGGACCGCGAAGGCGCCCAGGGCTATGCCCAGCGCCGCAAGCGCGGTGGACAGGGTTGCGAAGGGAGGCTGTGTCATTCCATCTCCTTGAACTGTGGCCGGCACGGTGATCTTCGAGTCTAAAGGTGAACTCGGACACTGTGCTCAGACTTGACCGAGGGCGAGGTGGGGGTGACGTGACAGCAGACGACGGCCGAGCAGGTCGGGGAGCAGCAGGCCGCCGAGCCCCTGCGTCAGCAACTCACCCACTCCTTGGGCGAGTTCCTCATAGCGCGCGCGGCCTCGACCTTGACGTCGGACGGACTGGCCTCGCCCAGCTTGTCGATGAGGTCGAGTACGAGGAGCGAGGGGGTGGTCAACAACTGGGCGTCAGCCAGGCGTGACCGTATCGCGGGGACCGGTACGGGAAGGTGCCTGTCCTGGAGGCGCCGGGGCCGGTGGTCGACGGGCGGGATGTCGGCGACCGCAACCGTCGGCTCCGGCCGAGGGGGAGGGGCCGCCATGGCCGCGGTCACCGCACGGCCTGGTAGATGACGAGGCTCTGCGCGTCGTGACGGGTCACGTCGGTGAAGAGCTTGCGCAGGGCACTCTCGATGCGGTCGAGCTTGTCGTCGGGGAGGCGCAGTCGCCGGGTGATGGGTCCTGGGGACACGCCGCCGTGCCATGCGATCACCGCCGTGCCTCCGGGGCGTACGACGCGGTGCAGCTCCCGCAGTCCGGCTTCCAGATCGGGCCAGAGGCCCACGTTGTTGACCGACACGACACGGTCCATGCTCTGATCGGCGAGGCCGGTGTGGTCCGCCGTTCCGATGTGCAACGCGACCCGGCCGGTGCGGACCGCGCCGCGGTTGGCCCTGGTGGCGGCATGGCGCATCTCGGGCGAGGGGTCCACCCCCCGGATGACGGCGGCCCCGGTCCGGGCGACCAGCAGCCGCACCAGCTCACCGGGGCCGTATCCCACCTCCAGAATCCGGTCTCCCGGCTGGACGTCCAGGGTGTCGAGCACATCGTCCTGTTTGTTGGTCCACCGCATGAACCGGCCGGCGAGGCGCCCGCGCGTGCCGCTCGGGCGGGCGAACGGCGAGGTGATGGGCCGGTGCCCGGTCCACGAACGCAGATATGTGTCCATACCGGCAGGATGCTGCTTGATCCGGCGCACACCGTGAACCGGCCCACCGACGACTCCGGGGCGTCCCCCGCATGATCGAATCCTCGGCCCGGAGCGTCACGGCGCTCACGCCCCGGGGGCGCCGGCGCGCAGCCCGTCCATGACGAGGTCCAGGAGGCGTCCGGCGCGCGACTGCCAGTCACCGTGGGGATCGATCTGCCAGAGGCCGGCGATGGCGAGCAGGAAGTCGTCGGGGGCCACCCCTGGGCGGATGGTGCCGGCCTCCTCGTTCGCCGTCAGCAGGAGGGTGAGTGCCGAGGTGACGGGGCCGTGCCCCAGGCCGGCCAGGGCGTTCTGCTTGCTGGTCGCCCTGCGCATCGCGTCGGCCAGGCCGGCCTTGGCCATGGCGTACTGGGCGAGGCGGTCCATCCACTCGCGCAGGGCCTGGTCGGGCGCGCGGGTCTCCAGCAACTGGGCCGCGGTGTCGGCGACCTGCTGGACCTCGTAGCGGTAGACCTCCAGGACCAGTGACTCGCGGTTGGGGAAGTGGCGGTAGAAGGTCCCCTGCCCGACGCATGCCTTCCTTGCGATCGCGCTCAGCGGGGCGTCGGCCGACTGGGTCAGCTCCGCCAGTGCCACTTCCAGGATGCGCTCGCGATTCCGTTGCGCGTCCGAGCGCAGTGGAGCGTCCTTCTTCTCCGGCAACTCGTCCTCCTCCCGGGAATTGCGATGACGGCCTTGCTAACCGGACAGCTGTCCGGTAAGTTCACGGGTAATGGACAGTTGTCCGCTTAGGCCACCATAGCGGTAGAGGTGGCTGGTGGGGACGACCGGTGACGACCTTGACCTGCTCCTCGCCCGATACGCACGCCGCGACGCCTGAGCCGATGCCGCTATGCACCCCGCCGTCTCCTCCCGTACCGCCTTCCGCACTGTCTCCGGGATCGTCTCGTCCGACACTCCCGCCCCTGCGTGACAGGGACAGCTCGACCTCCGGGTCGACCACGTCGGCATCAGGGCCCGCGCCCCGAAGCCCGCCGCGCCTCATATACGCGAAAGAAGGCTGATCATGGCCCTATCGACGTCCAGCGCCATCACCCTGAACATCAACGGAGAGAAGCACACGCTGCCCGTCGACCACCGCACCACGCTGCTCGACGCACTGCGCGACCGGCTCGATCTGACAGGTACCAAGAAGGGCTGTGACCACGGCCAGTGCGGCGCCTGCACGGTGCTGCTCGACGGCAGCCGGGCCGTCTCGTGCCTCCAGCTGGCGGTGGCCGCCGAGGGGCGCGTGATCACCACCATCGAGGGCGTGGCGCAGGGTGAGGAGCTGCATCCGGTGCAGCAGGCGTTCCTCGACCTCGACGGCTACCAGTGCGGCTACTGCACACCGGGGCAGATCTGCTCGGCCATCGCGGTGATCGAGGAGCATGCGGCGGGCTGGCCGAGTGCCGCGACCGCCGACATACGCCCCGAAGCGGGAGTGCCGCCGCTCACCGCCGACGAGATCCGGGAGCGGATGAGCGGCAACCTGTGCCGCTGCGGCGCCTATGTGTCGATCGTGCAGGCGGTCGCGCGGGCGGCGGCGGCCGAGGCGGCGCAGTCCCCTCCCACAACGGGGCGGCTCAGCGGTCCCGATGACGGCGCCGGCACGGAAGACGTGGAGATGACGGTATGAGGGAATTCGGCTATCAGCGCGTGTTCGACGTCCCCGGCGCGGTCGCCCTGCTCGGCGCAGATCCCGATGCGCGCTGTCTCGGGGGCGGCACCAACCTCGTCGACCTGATGAAGGCCGGGGTGGAGCGACCCGCGCAGCTCATCGACGTACGTGAACTTCCCCTCGGCCGGATCGAGGCCGTGGACGGCGGCGGTCTGCACATCGGCGCGACCGTCACCAACAGCGAGCTCGCCGCCCATCCCGAAGTCCGCCGCCATTACCCGGCGTTGGCGCAGGCGGTGCTGTCCGGGGCCTCGGGGCAACTGCGCAATATGGCCACGGTCGGCGGGAATCTTCTCCAGCGCACGCGCTGCGGCTACTTCACCGACGCCACCAAGCCGTGCAACAAGCGTGTCCCCGGCAGCGGTTGTCCCGCCATCGAGGGCGAACACCACAACCATGCGATCCTCGGCGCCTCCGCGCACTGTGTGGCCGTCCATCCGTCCGACATGGGGGTGGCGCTCGCCGCCTTCGACGCCGTCGTTCGGTACGAAACCACCGACGGTCCGGGGGAGTTGCCGCTTGCGGAGTTCTATCTGCCCGTGGGCGACACCCCGCACCTGGAGACCGCGCTGCCGCCCGGCGCGCTGATCACCGGCATCACCCTGCCGCCGGCTCCGGTCGCCGTGCACTCCCGCTACCGGAAGGTGCGCGAGCGCGCGTCGTACGCCTTCGCGATCGGCTCGATCGCCGCGGCCCTCGATGTCCGGGACGGCGTCGTACGCGAAGTGCGCCTCGCCTTCGGCGCGGTCGCGTCCCGGCCGTGGCGGGCCCGGGAGGCCGAGCGGGTGCTGACCGGGGGACCGGCGGACGCCGCCGCGTTCGCCGCCGCCGCGGACGCCGAGCTGGCAGCCGCCGAGACGCTGCCCCACAACGGATACAAGGTGACGCTGATGCGCAACCTCGTCGTGGCCATGCTGACCGAACTCACCGAGGAGGCCGCCCGATGACCACGACGACCGGAACCAGCGCGGTGACGAGGGCCGCCGGTACCGCCCACACCCGTATCGAGGGCCGGGAAAAGGTCACCGGAACGGCACGGTACGCGGGAGAGATCCCCTTCGCCGGCCTCGCCCACGGCTGGCTGGTGCTGTCCACCATCGCCCGCGGCCGCATCCGCGCCGTGGAGGCCGACCCCGTCCTGGCCATGCCCGGCGTCCTCACCGTCCTGCACCACGGCAACGCGCCCCGCGTCGACGGCGACTACACCGGCATGCTGGGGCGGCCCGACCCGACCCTCCTGGTCTTCCAGCACGACCGGGTGCCCTCTGCGGGCTGGCCGGTGGCGCTGGTCGTCGCCGAAACGTCCGAACAGGCCCGGGAGGCCGCCGAAGCGCTGGTGGTCCGGTACGACCGGGAGCCGCACGACGTGGCGTTCTTCGCCGGGCGCCCCGGTACGTACACACCGGAGAGCTCCCTCGGCGAACCATGCGAGACGGAGAAGGGCGACCTTCAGGCCGAACTCGACGCGTCCGCCGTCGTCGTGGACGCGGAGTACACCACACCGGAAGAGCACCACAGCGCGATGGAGCCGCATGCGGCGACGGCTCACTGGGACGGCGGACGCCTGGAGGTCGTCGACTCCAATCAGGGCAGTATGTGGGTGGCGGAAGAGCTCGCGAAGCTGTTCTCCCTCGATCCGCCCTCGGTACGCGTGCGCTCGGAGCACGTCGGCGGCGCCTTCGGGGCCAAGGGGGTCCGCCCCCACCAGGTCTGCGCCGTGATGGCCGCGACCCTCCTCCACCGCCCGGTCCGGGTCGTCCTGACCCGTCGTCAGACCTTCTCGCTGGTCGGTTACCGGAGCCCGACGGCGCAGCGGGTCAGGCTCGGCGCCGATGCCGACGGTCGGCTGCGTGCCTTCGACCACCAGGCCCAGAGCCTCACCTCGACGGTGCACGAATTCGTCGAGCGGAGCGCCGATCCGGGGCGCGTGATGTACGCCGCCGACGCGCACCACACCGTGAACCGCCTCGTGAAGCTCGACGTGCCCACCCCGACCTTCATGCGCGCACCGGGCGAGGCGCCCGGCTCGTTCGCGCTGGAGTCCGCGCTCGACGAGCTCGCCGAGAAGTGCGGCCTGGACCCGATCGCGCTGCGCGCCCGCAACGAACCGGACGCGGGGCCGGTCTCCGGTCTGCCGTTCAGCAGCCGCAATCTGCTCGCCTGTTTCCAGGAGGGCGCCCACAGGTTCGGCTGGGCGGACCGCGACCCGCGCCCCGGCATACGCCGCGAGGGGCGCTGGCTGCTCGGGACCGGGACGGCCGCCGCCTCGTTCCCTTCCAGGGCGGTTCCGTCCACGGCTGCCGTGACGGCGGAGGCGGACGGCACCTTCACCGTACGGATCACCGCGGCAGACGTCGGGACCGGAGCGCGGACGGCGCTGACGCTGATCGCCGCGGAGGCGCTGGACGTGGAACCGGCGCGTATCCGGATGAAGATCGCGGACAGCGACTTCGGCCCGGCGATGATCGCCGGCGGCTCGATGGGCACCCGCTCCTGGGGCTGGGCGGTTGCGGCCGCGGTGGGCGAGCTGCGGGAGCAACTGGCCCTGGGCGGTGACATCCCGCCGCAGGGGATCACGGCACGCTCGGACACCGGCGCGGCCATCGGCGCGCTGGCGCACAAGGAACGGCACTCCTTCGGGGCGCAGTTCGCCGAGGTCGCGGTGGATGTGACCAGCGGTGAGGTCCGGGTACGGCGGATGCTCGGCATGTTCGCCGCGGGCCGGATCATCAACCCGCTGACCGCACGCAGCCAGTTCATCGGCGGCATGATCTGGGGCCTTTCCATGGCGCTGCACGAGGAAGCGGTCAGGGACCAGGCTTCGGGCAGCCATGTCGGCGCCGACCTCGCGGGCTATCACTTCGCCGCGAACGCCGACGTACCCCTCATCGAGGCGGACTGGGTGGACGACCCGGACCCGGACGACCCGGTCGGGATCAAGGGCATCGGCGAGATCGGGATCGTGGGAGCCGCGGCGGCCATCGCCAACGCGGTCTGGCACGCGACCGGTGTACGCCACCGGGATCTGCCGATCCGCCCGGACCGTGTGCTGCTGGCGGGCGCGGGAGCGGGGGAGGGCGGGACCGGCTGAGCCCGCACGGACGCCCGGGGCCCTGCGCCGTCCGCCGCGCAAGGGGCCCCGCACCGGCCCACGAACCATGAGGAGACCGAGATGCTCGACATCGCCGACGAGTTGAACCGCTGGATGGAGGAGGGGCGGGACTTCGCCGTCGCCACCGTCGTGGCCGTCGCCGGCAGCGCGCCGCGCAGCCCTGGCGCCGCCCTCGCCGTCGACAGCCGGGGCGTGGTCATCGGCTCGGTCTCCGGCGGCTGTGTGGAAGCCGCGGTGTACGACCTGTGCACCCAGGCGCTCCAGGACGGCGGGACGGTGCTCGAGCGGTTCGGCTACAGCGCCGAGGACGCCTTCGCGGTGGGGCTGACCTGCGGCGGGTCCATCGAGGTCCTGGTCACGCCGGTGACGGCGGACGCGCCGGGCCGCAAGGTGTTCGAGGCGGCGCTGTCGGCCGCCGCCCGGGGAGAGCCGGCGGCGGTCGCCCGCGTGGCCCGGGGCCCGGCCGGACTGCTCGGCAGGGCACTGCTCGTCCACCCCGACGGCTCGTACGAAGGCGGTCTCGACGGACATCCCGAGCTGGACCGTACGGCGGTGGCGGAGACCCGCGCCATGCTGGACGCGGGCCGCACCGGCGCCTTCGCCGTCTCGGAGAGCGGTTCGCGCTGCGCGGCCGACCTGACACTGTTCGTCGAGTCGAGCGTGCCGCCGCCCCGCATGATCGTCTTCGGCGCCATCGACTTTGCCGCGGCGCTGGTGCGTACGGGCAAGTTCCTCGGCTACCACGTCACCGTCTGCGACGCCCGCCCCGTCTTCGCCACCCGGGTCCGCTTCCCGGAGGCCGACGACATCGTGGTCGACTGGCCGCACCGCTACCTCCAGCGCACCGGGACCGACGGCCGCACGGTCCTGTGCGTGCTCACCCACGACGCCAAGTTCGACATTCCCCTGCTCCAGGAGGCCCTGCGGCTGCCCGTCGCCTTCGTCGGCGCGATGGGCTCACGCCGCACCCACGAAGACCGCAACCGCAGACTCCGCGAAGTCGGCGTCACCGACTCCGAACTGGCCCGTCTTCACTCGCCGATCGGGCTCGACCTCGGCGCCCGCACCCCCGAGGAGACGGCCCTGTCCATCGCGGCCGAGATCGTCGCGGCACGACGGGGCGGCACGGGCGCCCCGCTGACCGGCTCACGGACACCCATTCACCGGGACGGGGACGGGGGCGGGGAGAGGGACAGGGACGTGGAGAGGAATGGGGGAGAGGCAGGAGGCGGGGTAGCCGGGGAGCGGGCGGTGGCGTGAGCCGGGCTCTCCTCAGGTGGCCCTCCGTGCCTGGTCCGTTGCCGTGACAGCGACAGCGACAGCGGCTGCGACAGCGGCTGCGACAACGACTGCGACATCGACAGTGACTGTGACTGCGACATCGACAGTCAGCAACAGCAACAGCAACAGCAACAGCGAACACCAGGGCACCGACGGCCGGGCGGGCACCAAGGCGACGACGGCTCGGTCAACCTCGTCCTTCGCAGTTCTCCCGGCGTTCCGTGCCAGGTCCTTGGACATGATGCGCTCATGACCTTGGCGATGGCACCCACGATCCCGGCCGGGACCTTCTCAGGTACTTCTCAGCCCTCCCTCCCTTCGTACGACGGCGAGTTGCTGCTGCGGCCCTGGGAGGCGGACGACGCCCCCGTCCTGCAACGCGCCTTCCAGGACCGGACGATCCAGCGCTGGCACGTGCACCATGTGACGTCGCCGGACGAAGCCCAGGAGTGGATCACCGCCACCCACCGGTCCTGGCAGCGGGAGCAGGACGTCCAGTGGGCCATCACCCGGGCCGACGACGGCGAGATCCTCGGCAGGGTGGCCCTGCGCCGGATGAACCTCGTGCACGGCGTCGCCGAGTGCGCCTACTGGGTCCTGCCGCCTGCCCGAGGGGCCGGTGTCGCTCCCCGCGCGGTTGCCACGGTGACCGCCTGGGCACTGGACGAGGCCGGCTTCCACCGCCTCGAACTTGCCCACTCGGTCCATAACGAGGCCTCCTGCCGGGTGGCCACCAAGTCGGGCTTCGTACTGGAGGGGACCCTGCGCGGCGCGCATCTGCAACCGGATGGCCGGCATGACTCGCACCTTCACGCGCGCGTCCGGGGCGACGCTTGAGCTCAGCCGCCGGTCGCCGGTCGCCGGTCGGCCGTACCGCCGGCGTACGGGCGTCGGCCGAACGTGCCGATGCGCAGTCTCCGGCCGAGGGGGTGCGCTCGGCCAGGGGGCCGGGTGTCCACGGCGCTGTGACCTGTGACGACTGCGCCGTGACCTGTGACGACCGTCACGCTGGAATCTTCGCTCCGGTGTCGACCGGATGCGGTGTGCCAGGCGTAAGCCTGGTGAGACCGAAAAGATTCCGGGGAGTGGCTGTTGACCGTCGAGGAGTTCGAAGAGTTTTACGCGCAGACGGTCGCCCGGCTGACCGGGCAGCTGTACGTGATGCTCGGCGATCAGCACGAGGCGCAGGATGTGGTGCAGGAGGCGTTCGCCAAGGGCTGGAGCCGGCGGCGTCAGCTCGACCGGAACGGTCAGCCCGAGGCGTGGATCCGCACGGTCGCCTGGCGCCTGGCGGTGAGCCGGTGGCGCGTACGGCGCCGCACCGCGGACGCGTGGCAGCGCAGCGGCGCCCCGCCGCATGTCGAGGGACCCGGACCGGAGTCCGTGGCACTGGTGGAGGCGCTGCGGCAACTGCCGGTCAAGCAGCGTCGGACCATGACGCTGCACTACGTGTGCGACCTGACCGTCGAGCAGATCGCGGGTGAGACCGGGCTGTCCGCCAGCACGGTCAAGACGCATCTGGTCCGGGGCCGCACCGCGCTCTCCCTTCGTCTGGCGGACCCGCGTATTGAGGAGGCCCCCGGTGCCTGAACCCCATGACCTGCTGCGGTCGTTGTTCCAGGAAGCCGCCTCCACCGGACAGGCCCGTGCGCGCTACGCGCCGGTCTCGCTCGTCACCCGGCGCGGGGAGCGGATGCGCCGGCGCCGGATCGCCTCGCTCGCCGTCGGCGCCTGCCTGGTCTTCGCCGGCACCGGCGCTGCCGCTGCCGCACTCCTGCCGGGGACTCAGGGCACCTCCGTCCCGGCCGTCACGCCTTCCCCCTCCAAGTCGACGCTCACGCCGACCCCCGTACCGACGTCGCCCCGCAGCACCTCAACCAGGACCGGTGCGCCTGTTCCCGGCGAGAGCTCGACGGGAGTGCCGACCACCTCGCCGCCCCGGACCGGCCAGCACACCTCGGGAGCGTCCAGCACTCCCACGGTCGGCGCGCCCCCCAGGTCCACAGACCCCCCGTCCACGGCCCCACCGCGCTGACCCGCGCCCCCTGACCCGGCGGTCCGTGCCGCCGGGCGGTCCCGCACGCCTGAGTCCGAGCAGGAGATCCCGTTATGCCCGCCTTGTCGCCCCGCCTGCGTCGGAAACATCCGTCCCACACCCCCAGTCCGGGTGCCGAACCACAGCGGCGCTCAGCGCCTGCGCGCACAGCCGGCGCCGCAGTCGAACCGGGCGCGGCAGGCGCTGTGGGCACCGCAGCCGAAGTCAGCACACCAGGCGTGGTCGGGACAGCCACCAGAGTCGGCACGCCAGGTGTCGTCGGGACAGCCACCGAAGCCGGCGCGGTCGGCCGCTCTTCTCCGCTCCGTCCACGACAGGCGGGCCGCCGGCGACGTCGTTGGGTCCCCGGGCCAGCCGACCGTGAGGTGCTGTGGCTGTATCTGCTGACCCGGGTGGGGATCTGGACCACCGCCTACTGCACTCGGTGGCTGTTCCCCGCCGACCCCAAGACCCCGCACGTCGCCGGCTTCTTCGCGCCGTGGCAGCAGTGGGACTGGGGGCACTTCCTGCACATCGCCCGCGACGGCTACTTCCCCGGCCTGGCCGGGCCTTGGACGAACGGCTGGGACAACCGAGAAGCCTTCTTCCCCGGCTTCCCTCTTCTCTTGCGGGCCGTCCATACCGTCGTCCCGCACTGGGCCACCGCGGGCCTGCTGATCTCCTTCGTCGCCGGAGCCGTGGCCGTCCTGGCCCTCGCCCGGGTCGCCCGGCTGTATCTGCCCGACGGGAACGCCGGTCGGCGCGCGGTCCTCTTCCTGCTGCTCTCGCCGTGCGCGATATTCCTGGCGGCGGGGTACACCGAAGCGCTTTTCCTCGCGCTCGCCCTGCCCGCCTGGCTCGCCGCCCACCGGCAGAACTGGCCCGCCGCGGCCGTCCTGGCCTGCCTGGCCTGCACCGTCCGCGTCAGCGGTCTCTTTCTCGTCGCCGCCCTGGCCGTCCACTTCGCCCTCACCGCCCGCACCCGTCGGCAGTGGCGCGCGCTGCCCTGGCTGGCGTTGCCCGCCCTCGCGCCCGTCGTCTACAGCTGGTATCTGCACCTGCACACCGGCGACTGGATGGCCTGGAAGCACGCCCAGGAACGCGGCTGGTACCGCGACTTCCACACCCCTTGGGAAGCCTGGCAGAACACCTGGCATGCGGCCTTCGAGGAGTCACTGCCCACGGGGTACGCCCTGATGTCCCAGGCCGAACTCCTCGCCATGGTCGTCGGCATTCTGCTGGCTGGGGTGCTGGCCCGTCAGCGCCGCTGGCCCGAGGCTGTCTACGTCGGCCTCAGCCTGTGGGCGCTGGGCACGTCGTACTGGTACACCTCCATCCCCCGCGCCACGCTCCTGTGGTGGCCCCTGTGGATCCTGCTGGCCGGTTGGAGCCTGCGCACGCCACGGTTCACCACCCTGTATCTCTGCCTGACGGCGCCGCTGATGACCATCTTCGCCATCACCTTCCTGTCGGGACGCTGGGCCGGTTGAACCGCGGGCGGGCGGCGGCGAGCGCCCGAGGTCCCCGGTTGCCGCTGCTGCCCGTATCGGCAGGGTGGCCGAGGGCCGGGCCCCGGACTGAACGCCGGGGCCCGGCACGCACATCCTTACGCTGTGGCTCCCCTGCCGCCCCCGGAGGAGCCGGCAGGGGCCTTGCGGCGGCGCACGCTGATGATCGCGCCCGCCCCCACGGCCATCGCCACGCCGCCCACCAGGGCGATCGTCGGCAGCGCGGAGGACGGGCCGGTCGCGGCCAGTTGGCCCGCGCCCGAGGTCTCCTTGGCGCCACCCTGGGGCCTGGGGCCGCCCTCCGTGGCGCCACCGGCGGGCTCGGCGCTCTCACTGGGCCTGCCCGGCTTACCCGGCTTGTCCGGCTTGCTGGGCCCGCCGGGCTTGCCGCGCGCCGGGAGGATCTTGAAGTCGTACTGCTCGTGGTTCGAGAGGCCGCAGGAGCCGTCCTGGTGGGAGAACATCCCCTCCACGATGGCGTAACCGGACCCGGGCTTGGCCGAATTGATCGCACGGACGCGCAGCGGCAGCGTGACGGTGCTGTGCGCGGCGACCGGGAATCCGGTGAACACGCTGTCGACCGTGGCGTCCTCGAAGCTCAGCCACTTGCCCGTCACGGGATTGCGGAACTGCGCCTCCAACTCTTCATACGGACGGTCGACGATCTCGGCGGAGGAGATGTACGGCTGCGGCCGGACCTTCTCCATGGCCTTGTCGGAGGTATTGGTGACCGTGATGGCGGAATTGCTCCAGCCGGCACCGGCGACGAACCCGGACTGGAGCCCCTTGATCGCCATCTGGAGATGCTGGGACGAGCTCTCGCACTGACCGTCCGGGGGAACCTCCCCGGAGGAGGACCCGCCGGACGTGGCGCCGGGCTCGGTACCGGTTTCCTCACCAGGCTTGGCATCGGGCGCGGGCTTGGTGCTCTTCCCCGCATCGTTCCCCGCATCGTTCGCCGCACCGGGCTCCGTGGCCTCATCGGTCCCGGCGGTCGGGCCCCCGGTCCCGGACGACTCGCCCGGCCCCGTCGCCCCCTCCGTCCGCGCCGAATCGCCGCCGCGCTCCGGGCCGGCTGTCTTCTGCGACTCGTCGGTGTGTGCCGACGGTCTCGGGGCTTCCGTGGCGGACGCGGCGGCGGGCGTGCCCAGTACGGCGGCGGGTGCGATGAGGGCTGCCGCCGCGGCGGCCGTCAGGGCTTGGCGTAACGTCATCAAGAAGACCTTCCTGAGATGTCACCTGAGCTGCCAGGTGCTTGCGCATCATGACTCCTGGCGGGCCGAAGGGTTGTGCGGTACGGCCGGTGATGCAAGGCAGATCACAGCGCCGCCGGCCGGCGACGGCTGCCGAGTGCACCGGACCAGCGGGCGGCCGCCCCCGACGAGCGACGGCTGATAGCCCCCGGCCCGGACCGGGCAGGGATGCGGACATGACCGTCCTCGTCGGAACCTCCGGCTGGCAGTACAAGGACTGGCGCGGTGTCCTCTACCCGCCGGACCAGCCGCAGCGGCTGTGGCTCGAGGAGTACGCGCGGCAGTTCGCCACGGTCGAGAGCAACGCCGCCTTCTACCGGCTGCCCGAGGAGAAGACCTTCGCCGACTGGCGGGACCGCACCCCCGACGGGTTCGTGATGGCCGTCAAGGCCAGCCGCTATCTGACGCACATCAAGCGGCTGCGCGACCCGCAGGAGCCGGTCGGCCGGCTGATGTCGCGCGCCGTCCGCCTGGGTCCCCGGCTCGGGCCCGTCCTGCTCCAGCTGCCCCCCACGCTGCACGCGGACGCCGGGCTGCTGGACACCTGCCTCGGCTGCTTCCCCGCCGACGCGCGAGTGGCGGTCGAACCCCGCCACACCTCGTGGTGGACGACGGAGATCCGTGCCGTGCTGGAGCGGCGGGGCGCCGCGCTGTGCTGGGCGGACCGGCGCTCCCGGCCCGTGGCGCCCCTCTGGCGGACCGCCGACTGGGGGTATCTGCGTCTCCACGGGGGCCGTGCGCAAGCCGGCCCCCGCTACGGCAAGCAGGCGCTCGCCGGCTGGGCACGGCGGATCGCCGACACCTGGCCGGACCGGGCCGACGTCTACACGTATTTCAACAACGATGTGGGCGGGGCGGCCGTCCTCGACGCCGTCCAGTTCGCCCGCGCCGCCTCGGCCGCCGGACGCTCCGTGAGCCGTACGCCGTCCGGGCGTGGCTCCGCCCGCTGACCGCGGGGCCGGGATATATCTGCGCTCGTACCGCCGGGGCGAGCGAACGAGGTGAGGCACGGATGATCCGCAGACGCGTGGTGGTCTCCGGAGACGTGCAGGGTGTGTTCTTCCGCGACACCTGCCGGCGCAAGGCGGACGAGCACGGCGTGACCGGCTGGGTGCGCAATCTGCCGGACGGCACGGTCGAGGCGGTGTTCGAGGGGGAGTCCGAGCGCGTACAGGAGATGGTGGACTGGGCACGCGAGGGTCCCCCCATGGCGACCGTCAACACCGCGTCCGTCCAGGAGGAAGAACCCGAGGAACTGACGGGCTTCGACATCCGGCCGACGCCTGGCGGGTTCTAGAAACCTGTCGGACTCTCCTGGTCCGACTCTCCTGGTCGAACTCTCCTGGCCGGTTCCCCGCCTTCGGGAAGTGCAGGGTGAACGGCCGTGGAACGCCTCCGGCGACGCGTGACCGCTTCAGCTCATGAGGAGTGCCGCGTCCCAGCCGTTCCGCTCGGCGAGTGGGGTGCCCCGGCGGGCGTCGGCGTAGTCGGCCAGGACGAGGGCGATACCGGTGGCGCCGTCCAGCAGGCCGGGGTGGTGCATCCGGCGTGGTGCGGGAGGCGGCGACGGGGCCGGTGTGGGGGAGGGCGGAAGAACTTGGGGGTAGCCGAAGGGGGTTCGTGCGTCGAATTCTGCGACGAGTTCCCGGGCGAGGTGGTCAGCGGTCTCCCACAACGTCGTGCGTCCGGTGACGGTCGCCATGCGGACGGTGGTGTGCAGGATGCCGGCGCGGCCGTGGCAGAGGCCCGGGTCGTCGGACACCAGGGCGCCGTGCGGGCGGTGCGCGAGGGCGCTGACGGCCTCCTCGGCCAGGGCCGTCATCCGGTGGTCGTCGAGCGCCTGCCCGGCCAGATGGAGGGTCCAGGCGATGCCGGATGTCCCGTAGCACCATCCGGGTCTGCTGCGCGCTCCCGTTGCCGTTCCTGTTCCGGCTTCCGTTCCCGTTTCCGCTCCCGCTCCTGTTCCGGCTCCCACTACCGCTCCCGCTTCCGGGGAGGGCCGGGGCCGGAGATGGGCCCGGGAAGGCTCCCCGGAGCGCTCCGGCAAGGCGACGCGGCCGGGCCACTGCATGCCCCGGCCGTCGGTGTAGCCCACGCTCAGTACCCAGTCGGCCATGCGGCGGATGGCGTCCTGCATGCCCGGTACCCGGTGCCCGGAGCGGTGGGCCAGTGACAGCAGGGCGAGCGGACCGCAAATCCCGTGGGCGACACCGACGTTGCAGTCGCCTCCGGGGAACTCCTGACGGTCGCGCGGGAGGAGGTAGCGGTCGGGGGCGCACCACCACCCGGGCACCTGGTGTCCGTCGCCATCGGCCGGTCGTACGGGGTGGCTGATGCCGACCAGAAAGTCCAGGACGTCGCCGAGTGCCTGTGCGCACCGCTCGTCGCCGTGGTCGGCCGCCAGCAGGAGGCCGCGTCCCTCTCCCGCCAGGCCGGCGATCGCGTCGTAGTCGCCGTACGCCAGTCCGGGGCCGTGTTCCTGCCGCCGTGCCACCAGTTGGGCCGCGCGCGCCCGTACGTAGGCGGCGTGCACCTCGGCGGAGCGTGCCAGCAGGCGGGCGTAGCCGCCGTGTGCGTTCGCGTGCAGCCGGGCGGGCAGCAGCAGGTCACCGACCGCGGCCGGGCCGGCATCGGTGGTCGCCGCGACGGCCGCCGCGAGATGGGCGTGCCCGAGAGCCGCGTACCGGGTGTCGGTCCGGGCGCATCTGGTGTGCAGCAGCGCGATGCCGGGGTGTCCGGTCAGCAGGGACGCGGGCTGCCAGCCGGGCAGCGGGAGTCCGGGCGGCAGCGTGGCGGAGGCGTCGCGGGCGGCGCCGGCCACCTGCTCCGGTGAGCTCAGCAGGTCGGCCACCCGGTACGCGATTCCCGACGCCGTGTCGCACAGAGCGTGGGGTGCTGTCGCGGTCATCTGTTGTTCCTCTTCCGGCCGAGCCAGAGCGCGAGCGCCTCACGGGCCGTCACATGTGCTGTCAGTTCCAGTTCGGGCCGGGGACCGAGGAGCCGGTTGCAGTGCAGATGCGCCAGGCTCCGGGCGATCCGTCCCGTCCGGTCGGGGTCCGCTTCCGCGGCGGAGAGGACCTCGCGCAGACCGGTGAGCGACGGGCCGCGGGTGCTCCATCCCACGCCCCAGCCCTCCGCGGCGGCCGGCGGCCGGGGCCTGGCGTGCGGGCCCAGCAGAGCGGCGACGGCCTGTTTCCGCTCGCGCGGTACGTCGCCCCGGCGCTCCAGCACCGACGGGCTGCTCAGCCAGCCCAGCGCTTGGTCCGGCGAGCCGAGGTGGGTGAGGATGTCGAGGATGCCCAGCGCGGCCGGCAACGTCGGATCGCCCAGTTGGTCGGGGGCCATGGCCAGCAGCGTGACGACGGATTCGCTGTCGGCGTGGAAGAGCCGCTCGGCGTGCTCGATCGCGGCCGGTCCGCCGTACCGCTCGACCTCGGGATCGTAGGTGTCCAGGACCATCTTCGCGAGCAGCCCCGCCTCCTCGCGTGCCCGGGCCCAGGCGTGGAGTGCGGGCAGCAGCACCGGCCACAGGGATTCCGGCTTGCCGTGGAAACGCAGCCGGATGTGGGGCGCCGGATCCTCGTAACGGAGGAAGAACCAGAGGTCGGCGCCCGCTCTGCGCAGCAGGTCGGGGTCGGTCAGCGGTGCGAGGTGGCGGGCCAGCAGCTCCGGCTGACGGGCCTGGGGCGCATAGAGCTTCGCGTAGAGCCACTCGCCGCCGGGCAGATGCGCCCGCGCTCCGTGGCCGCTGTCCGTGCCGTCCGTCGGAAGCGGGACCGGCGCGGCCAGGGGGAGGGCCTGCCCGGTACCGTCCGGCGCGCTGTGACGGGCAGGCCTGGCGAAGAGCGGGAAGAAGAACTCGGCGGCATGGGAGCCTTCCGGTCCCCGGAACCACTGCCTCTGCGCTCGGTCCCCGAACTGTTCCACCAGCGTCAGGCCGGGCGCCCGCCGCACCTCGTCACGCAAGACCATGAGGTGCAGGGGGTTGTCGAGGTCGACCGCGACGCGGTGGTCGGCCTTGGTGAGCAGCACTTGCCGTGGGACATCCCAACGCCGCCGCCACCGGCCGACCTGGTCGCCCCACTCCCCGTCCTCCCGGCCGGCCGCGGCGGCCAGGGCCCGGTCCGGCAGCCAGCGTGCGGGGGAGAGCACGGTGCGGCCGTGGCGTACCCGGGGCAGCGCGGGGGCCGAGGCCCAGCTTCCCCAGCTCCACGGTGCGCAGAAGGACCGCCCCTCCTGCCCGATGTCCAGCAGGAACCGGGCCACGTGCGGAAGATGGCCGCTGCTCGGGTTGAGCATCGAGTAGGAGAGCGGCCGCACCCTTCGGCCCGACGGCCTGTCGATGAGGTGGAGGCTGTCGGTGTCGGCGCGGACCGCCAGGTTCTCCAGGCGCAGATCGTGCGCCGTCCCGGACTCGGCGGGGCCGACGCCCAACGGGATGCGATGGGACAGCCACTGCGGGACGGCGGACACATTGGCCGAACGCGCCACCCTGGGCCGGTAGGCGACACAGGCCGGGATCTCGTCGGGCGCCGCGGTCCGCTCGGCGTGCAGGGCCAGCTCCTGAATCCGTCCGGCCGCCGACCGGCCGAGCACCGGCGCGAACCGGCTGAACATCGCGCCGGCCAGCGGTGACACCGCCTGGGGCGCGAGCACCAGATGGAAGTCCCCGCCGTCCAGGGCCTCCTGGCCCGCTGCCACCAGCTCGGCCCCCACCTCCATGCTCAGGGGGGCCGGTCCGCGCTCCGCCGGTTCCAGGGCGCGTACGGTCTCCTCGTCGAGCACCACTTCCCGGCTGCCGCGGCGGGCGGCGTCCATCAGCAGCTCGCCCAGCACGCGATCGCGCGCGACGGCCTCGGGGGAGGTCGGGAGGGGCGGCGGGGCGCTGTGCCGACGGTAGTCGGGAGGCAGCCCCAGCCCCCGGGTGTCGTCGAGCAGTTCCAGGACCGGGACCGGTCTGTCGGTGCCGTACCGCTCCAGGAACGCCGGAAGGTAGTCGCGGAGGCAGGGACTGCCCCGGTGAACGGGGGAGGTCCGCCACAGCACCGTCGCGGCGCGTTCCGCTTCCCGGGCCACTTCGTACGGCAGGGTCAGCGGCACCTCCAGCGCCAGGTCCGTCTGGAGGACGTCCGTGGCCGGCCGCACCGCCCGCATCCGCTCGGAGACCGCGGCCGGCCGGGTGCGCCGGGCGTCCGGCGGAGCCATGTCCAGGGCGTCCAACTCGGCCTTGATGGCGCGAAGTCGACGGGCCGTCGGATGGTCGACTCCGTGCAGCCGGTCGCACACGTGGGCCAGGGGCGTGGTGCAGTCGGGCGGCGGTATCAGGTCGCTGAGCAGGAAGTGGCCGCGTACGAGCTGCACGATGCTGTTGTCGACCGCGCCCTCGGGGGCCTGCGGGAACTGCCGCTTGCCGTCTTCCACCAGTTCGGGGAAGGGCGTGGGCCGTGCCGTGGCCGCCAGGAGGTGCCGGACCACCCGGGTGTGGCGCACCGAACCCGACAACTGCCGTTTTCCGGTGCGGTCATGGCGGTCGACCAGCACCAGCCGGCCGTCTCGTACGGTGTGCAGGTTGTTGGCCGTCAGCCGTGAACGCTCCAGTACGGCCGGGACGTCGAGCAGAGTTTCCAGCACGCCGTCCAGCCAGTCCGCGTCCGGCCGGGTCACACTGCGCAGGCCACCGGCCGGTCCCGGCGAGGGCGCGGATCCGAATCCGGCGAGCCCTACGCCCGCGAAGAGGCCGAACGGGGTCGGACGGTGGGACATCCGCGAGTGGTACTTCGTCAGGGACACCGCGATACGGCGCAGGGACTTGAGCCTGAGCCGCTCGCCCGCGACGACCCGGGCGACATCCGCCGCCAGGCTCGCGCTGGCCAGGTCCACCGCCTCCATGAGGCGTGGATCGGCGGCGAGTTCGGTCACCTGCCGGTGCAGCCAGCTCTCTTCGTCCGGGGTTCCGACGGGCGGCCGGGGCTGCCGGGCCGGTGCGTCGTCCGCGGGCAGGGGGAGGGCCGCCGCTCGTACCAGTGCCACCTTCCCGCACGCGAATTCGACGTCACTCCTGCCGCTCACGATTCTCCCCGTCCCGTTCCACCCACACCTGCGCCCGCCGAGGTTGCGGGGCGGCGGGCCGAAGTACTCGGCGCCGCCCCGCGCTCAGACCTCAGCAGTGCCAGGAGGTGACGGGACAGACCTGCGTCATGAGCTTCGACTCCTGTGCACTCATGGTGACCGTGGCCGCATCCGTGATTTCCATGTCGAGGTCGAGGTCGAATTCGTCCATGCTGGTGATGATGTTCTCCATGGTCCCCTCCAAAGAAAGATGTTTTAATCCCGGAGTATTTCCGGTTGTTGCGGAGGTATTTCGCAACCGCCGGAATATTCCATCGGAGGGTGCATGTCATGTCAAGCTTCGGAGGCATGCTCCGGTTAATGTGACCGGAATGGCTAAATCCGGTTCGTGGTGAATTCCCTTGCCGGCGGCCCGAGTTCGCCGACCAATTTCCTCGCTGCAACGGGGTGAGTGAGCTCCGCCTCCCCGGAAAGTGAGCACCCCAGCGCTCCCGGGAATTCGCTTCGGGCAAAACCGCTTGTGCGCACGTGAGTGGATATGCCTAATCTTCCGGGGCGCGAAAAAGGCAAGGAAGGGTGATTCCTCCCGCCCCCGGGAAGGGCGGCGAGTTCAGAGGAAGTCGATTTCGGAAGTGAGTCGTACCCCGGTGCGGCGCAGCACCTCCTGGAACACGATGTCGACCGCCTGGCGGAAGCCGGCGGCGGTCGCACCCTCCTCGGCGACCAGGGTGTAGTGCAGCGAGGAAATCCGGACGCCCGGGACGATCGGGCGGCGCAGCTCGAAGCCGGCCTGCCGGATGAGCCAGCTCGCGCTCACCCGGATCGAGCCGTCGGGGAAACGGTTCACCGGCGCGTGACGTGCCCGCAGGCCCTCGGCCTGTGCGGGGGAGATCTCGGGGCTGAGGAACACACTGCCGACCGACCGGTCGTCGGTGCCGCTGCAACCCAGCACCATGCCCTTGCTCCGTCGGACGGTGAGCACCGCCTGGGCCACCTCGTCCAGGGGCACCCTGCTGCCGACCGGGACATCGAGTGCGGCGGCGACCGTCCGGTAGGAGACCGGTGCGCTCAGCTCCGACCGGCGCAGCGCGAACACCAGGCTCAGCACCGTCCACCGACGGGAGTGCTTGAAGACGCTGGTGCGGTGGCCCAGCCCGCATTCCGCGGCATCCATGGTCACCATGCGGCGCACCTTCCGGTCCCACGCCGTCACCCGCACCAAGGTGTCGGCGGTCTCCTGACCGTAGGCGCCGACATTCTGGATCGGTGTGGCGCCGGTGGTCCCGGGGATGCCCACCAGCATCTCCATACCCGTGAGGCCCTCGGCGATGGTGGTGGCGACCAGATCGGCGAGCAGATGACCGGCCTGGACCTCGACCAGCACCCGTCCGTCGGCGGTGTTCCCGGCCATACGTACGCCCTTGGTGCTCATCCGCAGCACGGCACTGGGGCATCCGGCATCGCTGACCAGCACGTTGCTTCCCTCGCCCAGGCAGAAGGGCTCACCGGGGAAGGTGTCGGCCAGCGCCACGAACTCGGGGAAGTCCGCGGGGTCGTGCAGCTCGATGAGCGCCGCAGCCGGTCCTCCGATGCCCAACGTGGTCATCGGGGCAAGCGGTGCCTCGTGAATGACTCGCATATGTTCCTGCTTCTCCTGGATGCCGTTCCGTGGTGGGGGGTCCTGCCAAAAGGGGACGCGGTGGTGAAGGGAGCGTCCCTCAGTCTGTGACGAGCGGGACGGCTGCCCGTGTCACCGCACTGCCGGTGGGGGCCGATGCGCGCACCGGCACACCCCGGGGTTTGCCGTCTAGCACGCCGCCCGGGCCCGGTCCTCGTCCAGCAGAGCGTCGGCCCGTTGCACGATCTCGCGCGCCACCGGAGTGTCGTACCGTCCGAACCGCCCCCGTAGCGCCATGAGGCGGGAGTGGGCGCGCTGTGAGGTGACGCTCTCGGCCAGGGTCAGCGCATCCGCGGCGGCCTCCGCGGCGCCGTCGACCTCGCGGTGCGCCAGCCGCGCCTCGGCCAGCGAGGCGCTGTGCAGCAGAAGGTTGCGTGGCTGACTGCCCCGGAGCAAGTCGATCCCGTGCGCGAGGTGCCACTCCGCCCGCCGGGGGCGCCCCAACTCCAGCCAGGCCCGCCCGGCATCGGCCACCATCACCGCGGGCGTCAGCCAGTAGGCCCACGGAGGGTCGGCCGAGGGCCGGCCGGCCCGGCTCAGCTCGGCGGCCTCCTCCAGGGCCCGCTGACAGCCCGCTTCGTCGCCGAGGCTCGCATGGGCTCTGGCCTCGCGCGTCGCCAGCAGTGCCCGGCCGATGCCCATGTCCTCCTGCGCCGACCCCTTGCGCGCGATGCGGATCAGACGCAGCGCCTCCTCCGCCCGCCCGGCCCAGGCGGCCCGGTAGCTCATACAGGAGATGATGTACGCGGCGAGCGGCCGGTCCCCGGCGGCACGTGCGGCGCCCAGCGCGGTCAGAAAGCGGGAATTGCTCAGCTCGTCCATGCCCTGGTCGGCGGTCAACCAGGCGGTCAGCTGGCCGAGTTCGGCGATGATCCGGTGCAGTCGCAGTCCGGTCGAGGGGCCGTAGGAGTACGTGCCGGCCAGCTTCTTCGCCCACTGGAGGTCCTGGAGCGCCCAGTCCAGTACGAGCCCGCTGCTGCAACTGTCGTCCAGCTGACGCAGCTGCTGGATCCTGGCGGTCAGCATGTCGACCGCGACCTCCGGGATCTCGGCGCCGCGTGTGCGCGAGGGTGGTGGAGCGTCGTCGGCCACCAGCCAGTCCACCGACGCGGTGACCGGGTCCAGTGCGGCCGGGCGAGGGGCGGACGAGCGGGTGCGCCGCTGAGTATGGAGGCGCTGACAGGGGGGCGCCGCGGCCGGGAAGTGCTCCGGCCACAGCGCTTCGACCGCGACGGACTCGCCGAGCTGGTCGGAAAGGATCTTGGCGACGATGTACGGCAGCCGGCGCCGGGGGCAGGCCCCCTTCAACCAGTTGTAGGGGGCCTTGCTGCTGATGGTGCCGGTGCCGCACCTCTTGTTGATCTCCCGTGCAAGCCGCTCCGGCGGCCAGGATAATCGCGCCAGGCAGGACGCTAAGACGGACGTATCGTTCATCGACGGCAAACCTCGACCGCAGCGGAATGTGACGCCGGACCGGTCGTGTCCGGGGCGGGATCGGTGAGCTCCGGCGACTGCCGTGGGTGCTCTGATGTGGTGTCAGACCTGGGCCGGGTCGGGCCGACGGTGTGCATCACTGCTTTCCATGCCCCCCTGCCGAGAACTGCCGAGCCATACTAGGGATTCCCCGGCCCAGCAGGGCGAATCTGTGATGACAGACACAACAACTGCCCATGTCACGCAGGTGCGTTGTCCTTGCACCAGGCGACGGACCGGGGGCTCAGACCCGGTGCAGTTTCCGCACCGGGCCGGAGTCCGGCAGCGCGGCCGGGCGCAGCGCCCGCCAGTAGAGCGCGATCCCGACGGCCAGTACGGCGACCGCGAAGAGGAACGGTGCGTGGAACGATCCGGTCGCCTGGGCCAGCCAACCGGTGAGCAGGACGCCGCCGGCGGTGGCCGCCGTATTGAGGAAGTTCATCAGTCCGCTGACCGCGCCCACCGTTCCCGGCGGTGCGAGCAGTCCCGGCAGACCCCAGGCGACGGGCGCGGCGATGGCCAGGCCCGCCAGGGACAGGGACATCCAGACGACGGCGACGGCGGGAGACCCGGCACTCCCCGCGGCGCCGATCGTCGCGCCGAGCGCCAGCCCGCACGTCAGCACGGTCTTGCGGACCGTCCACGGGTTGCGGCCCCGGCGCACCAGCCGGTCCACCAGCCATCCCCCGACGAGGAGTTCGGCCACCGTCGCCACCGCCCACGGAATCATCGAGTAGATGCCGGACTGGAGCAGCCGTACGTGGAACTCCCGCTGAAGGAACTCCGGCATCCAGGTCAGCACGATGTTGATGGTGTAGCCGTAACAGGCGAAACCGCAGGACAGGAGCCAGATCCTGCCGGAGCGCAGCGCCGAGCGGAACTGCCGTGCCCCGCCCCGGTCGATGTCTCGTGCCCCGCCTTCGAGGATGAACTCCCGCTCCGCCGGACGCAGCGAGCGGGCCGTGGACGGGTCCCGGTAACCCCACCACCACACGGCGGTGAACAGCACGCTGATCACGGAGGTGAACAGGAAACCGGCCCGCCAGCCCCACTCGCTCATCACGAACGCCAGCACCGGGAACGCCACCATGTTGGCCAGCTTGGTGGCTCCGTCGAACATCGCCGTCGCCATACCGCGCTCACTGAGGGGGAACCACGCCGCGGTCGCCTTGGAGGCGCCGACCATCGAGGGCCCCTCGGCCACCCCGAGCAGCAGCCGTGCCGCGATGATCGGGCCCACTCCGCCGGCCACCGCGGTCAGCAGACCGGCAACGGCCCATAGCGCGGAGGCGATCCGGGTGAGCCGCGAGACTCCCAGGAGGTCCACCAGCAGGCCGGCGGGTAACTGGACCAGGCAGTACGACCAGGTGAAGGCCGAGAGGACCACACCGAGCTGCTGGAGGTCCAGCCCGAAGTCGGCGGCGATCGAGGAGCTCGCCACCGATATCGCGGTGCGGTCGAGGAAGTTGACGAGTATGCCTCCGGCGAGCAGTCCACCCATTGCCCAACGGGTGCCTCCACGGGGTTCCACGAGCGTGAACCAGCCTTTCCTGATGCGGCCGTCACGGAGCGCGGAACGGCCTGGGATGCCTTGGTGAGGGTGTCCCGCCGAGGCTTCCCGGACGCGAGGCCGGTGACGAGCCGACCGGAGTGGCCGGCCTGGTCGGCGAGACGCCGACCATGGTGATCACATCTGAGGCCGGACCGGTACCGCATCCGTGCGCCGAACAATGGCCGGAATGCGCGAACGAGCCCGATGGGGCCCCGGGGCAGGGCGCGAGGGCTGGGCGGGGCTCGGTGGGGGCATCGGCTTCGACGTCCGGCTGCTCCCGCACGTACGCGGCTCGGGCCGGTCGTGCGGGAGTGCGCGGGCGCCGGTGGTGGCCGGCCGCGGTGCGGTCGTTACGAGACGATGTCCCGCAGCGGCTTGCCCGCCAGGTGGTCGATGACGTTCTGGACGGCGGCCAGGGCGATGCGGACCAGCGTCTCGCGGGTGACGCCCGCGACATGCGGGGAGAGCACCACGTTGGGGGCCTTGAGCAGACGCAGGGCCGCCGTGGGCGGTTCGGGGTCGAAGACGTCGATACCGGCGCCGGCGAGGGCCCCGGAGGTCAGGGCGTCCGCGAGGGCGTCCTGGTCGATGAGGGCGCCGCGGGCCGTGTTGATCACGAAAGCGGTGGGCTTGAGGAGGGCCAGGCGTTCCGCGTCGAGGAGGTTGCGGGTCGCGTCGGTGAGCGGGGCGTGCAGGCTGAGGTAGTCGGAGGTGCGCAGCACCTCGTCGAGGCTGAGATGCCGGGCACCGCCGAGGCGGGCCGCGGTCTCCGGGGCCACCGGCCGCGGCCCGGCGTAGACGATGTTCATGTCGAACGCGACGGCCCGGCGGGCGACTTCCTCGCCGATGTGGCCCAGGCCGATGATGCCGAGGGTCTTGCCGGACAGCTCGGTGATGGACTGCTGGAGGC
This sequence comes from Streptomyces sp. MCA2, assembly GCF_023544705.1. Taxonomy (NCBI): domain Bacteria; kingdom Bacillati; phylum Actinomycetota; class Actinomycetes; order Kitasatosporales; family Streptomycetaceae; genus Streptomyces; species Streptomyces sp. MCA2. Next base: position 16,435 of record NZ_JAMJFM010000063.1, on the reverse strand, counting down.
GCGGCAGTGCCCAGTCGGCCTCGACGAGGGCCGTGTGGGCGGGGACCAGCTGCTTGGCCAGGGCGAGCATCAGGGCGAAGGTCTGCTCGGCGACGTTCTGCTTCTCCGCGCCGCTGGAGCCGATGTTGCAGACCGGGATACCCCGTTCGCGGGCCGCGTCCAGGTCGACGTAGTCGAAGCCGTGACTGGCGCACTGGACCAGCTCCAGGGACGGTGCGGCGGCGAGGTGTGCGGCGGTGACCGGAGCCAGGCCGGTGATGAGGAGATGGGCGTCGCGCAGGGCCGCCGGGTCCTCGTCGGTGCTCTCGACGACGGTGACGCGGGTCTGCCCGGGGAAGAGGCCGGACAGCGCGGCGCCGGCGGCGCGGCCCCCGACGTGCGGCGAGACGACGGCGAGGACGTGGTGCACGGTCTGCGGCTCCGTGGCGGGGGCCGGGTCCGGCGTGGTGGTCATGCGGATTCCTTGATGAGGTCGTCGGCGGTCAGCGTGGCCGGGCGGGAGTGCCCGGACAGTGCGAGGGTCAGATCGAGTTCGGCGAGCAGACAGCGGATGACATGCTCGACGCCGGCCTGGCCGTCGAGGCCGAGCCCATAGGCGTACGGGCGCCCCACCAGCACCGACTTCGCGCCCAGGGCCAGCGCCTTGAAGATGTCGTCGCCGGTGCGGATGCCGCTGTCGAAGAGCACGGTGAGCCGGTCGGCCGCCGCCTCGACCACCCGGGGCAGCGCGTCGGCGGCGGCGACGGAGCCCGCCACCTGGCGGCCGCCGTGGTTGGAGACGACCACACCGTCCATGCCGGCCTCGGCGGCCCGCAGGGCGTCCTCCGGGTGCAGGATGCCCTTGAGCACGATCGGGCCGTCCCAGTTCTCGCGCAGGAACGCCAGGTCGGGCCAGGTCTTGGCGGGGTCGGCGAACATGCCCAGGAAGTGCATGACGGCCGCGTTCGGGTCCTCCTGGACCGGCTTGGCGAGCCCCGCCCGGAACGCGGGATCGGTGAAGTAGTTGGCGGTGCCCACACCGTGCAGGAACGGCAGGTACGCCTGGTCGAGATCGCGCGGCCGCCAGGCGAGGAGCGGGGTGTCGAGCGTGACGAACAGGGCGGTGTAACCGGCCGCTTTCGCGCGGTTCAGAAAGCTCCTGGTGACCTCGCGGTCCTTCGCCCAGTACAGCTGGAACCACCGCTCCCCGTCACCCATCGCCTCGGCGACCTCTTCCATGGGGGTGCTGGAGGCGGAGGACAGGATGTACGGAACGCCCTGCGCCGCCGCGGCCCGCGCGGCACCGGGCTCGGCCTCCGGATGCATGATCGACAGCACCCCCACCGGCGCGAGCGCGAGCGGCGCGGGCAGGGCGCGGCCCCACATCTCCACGGACAGATCGCGTTCGTGCACCTCGCGCAGCATGCGGGGGACGATCCGCCGGCGGTGCAGTGCCGCCCGGTTCGCGTCGGCGGTGCTGCCGGTGCCCGCGCTGCCCGCCACGTAGCCGACCGGGCCGGGGCCGAGGCGCCGCTCCGCGAGCTCCTCCAGGCGCGTCAGATCGGTCGGCAGCCGCGGCACGGCGCCCGTCATGCCGTGGAGATAGATCTCGTACTGGAAGTCGGCCCAGTGCTTCGCCATCCGTACGTCCCGCCTCTCGTCGCTGAGACTGCGTGCTCACCCGCGATCCTGGCGACAGTGACAACACCCGTCCACCGCGGTGCGCACAACACGCGGGTGGAATCATCACCCTGTGATGAAGGAACGGGAACGTGTCCGGCAGCAGCTGATCGCCGCTCCGCGGGTCGTCGCGGCGATCGTCACCGCCGTGCGCGAACAGGTCCCGGCCTACGCCGTGCTCGACGACAGCCGGCTCCAGGAGGTGCGTGCCATCGCCGCCTGGGCGCTGGACCGGCTGCTGCATCTCTGGGTCACCGACAGCGCTCTCACCCCGGCCGACCTCCGGCGGTTCCGCGGTATCGCGGCGGCGCGGGCCGCGGACGGCCGCCCCATGCAGGCGGTCCTGCGGGCCTACCGCGTCGCGGCGACGGTGCTGACGGACGAGGTCGCGGCCGCCACACCGCCGCCGGGTGCCCCGGATGCGTTCGCGCTCGCGCGGATGGCGCTGACCACCCTCGACACGCTCGCCGAGGAGATGGCCACGGCCTACACCGCCACCAGCGAGGACCTCACCGCCGACCGCGACCGCGCGCTGCGGCTGCTCCTCGACGACCTGATCGCGGGACGGCACGCCTCCGTCGGCGCGCTGACCGACCGGGCCGCCCGCTTGGGACGGCAACTTCCGGACCCCTACTGCCTCTTGGTGGCGGAGCACGCCGACGGGGACGGCACGGCCGTGACGCAGGAGACGGCCGTCGGGCTCCTCGTCGCGCTCGACGGCCACAGCGGTGAGGTCACCTCGCTGGCGACGGTCCGGGGCTCGCGCGTGGTCCTGCTGCTGCCCGCCGCGGCCGGCGGGGCCGCTCCGTGGGCGCTGGGCGAGCGGGGCCTGCGCGGCTGCGCCATCTCGGGGGAGAGCCCGGACCGTATCGCCGTCGCCTACCGGCTCGCGGCCGATGCCCTGGACACGGCGCCCGCGCACGCCCACCACCCGGCGCGGGTCCTGACGGACGGTGACGCCCAGGTGCTGGCGCTGCTCGGCGGACGTCCCGCCACCACTCCCGACCAGATCGGCCGGCTGATCCTCGGCCCGCTCGTCCAGCCCGGCCGCCACCACCTCATGGAAGCGCTCACGACCTACCTCGACACCGGCTCCGCGAACGCCGCCGCCCGAAGGCTCGGCCTCCACCCCCAGTCGCTGCGCTACCGCCTGCGCCGCATCAGCGACCTCACCACGCGCGACCCACGCGACCCCTGGCAGCGGCTCACGCTCGACATCGCCCGGACGATCACCCACTGAGGCACCGACGGCACCGTCCGGTCCACCCTGGCTCGCCCCGGCCCGCGAGGGAACACGGGACGGCCCTCAGCTGTCCTGGCCGTCCTTGTTGGCCTTGAGCTTCTGCCACACCGTGCTGAGCGCTTCGAGGTCCTTCTGGTCGAGGAGGTCGGTGAAGACCGGGGCCAGGCAGGAGCGGCGGGTGGCTTCGGCCTCCTCGAAGAGCTGGTGGCCCTCCGGGGTGAGGGACACCTCGACGGAGCGTGCGTCACGTGCGGAGGGGGTGCGGGTGACCAGCCCGCGGCTCTGGAGGGCGTCCACGACGCGGGAGACCTGGCTGCGGCTGAGCATGGTGCTGTTGCCGAGCACGGAGGCCGGGACCGGGTCCGGGCTGGAGGCGAGCCAGAGCATCACCTCGAACCAGGAGACCGGCAGGTCGTGGGCCTTGGTCAGGGCGCGGTCCACGCGTTCGGTGAGGACGGTTCCGGCCCAGACCAGCCCGTAGAACGCGTGGTCGGCCACGGGCATCTCGGCCTGGGTGAGCTTCCTTTTCGCCATGCGGCAAGGCTACCGGTTGCGTGTGCGCACACATAATGTCTATGGTGTGTGTACACGCACTTAATTTGCTCCGTCGTACGGAGCCGAAAGGTCCGCCATGTCTTCCAAGGTTGTTCTGATCACCGGCACGTCCTCCGGCATCGGCCTGGCCGCCGCGGTCGCCGCGGCGCAGGCCGGCTGGCAGGTCGTGGCGACGCTGCGCGACACCGGCCGTGCCGCCGCGCTGCGCACGGCGGCCGCGGAGGCGGGGGTGGAGCTCGATGTCCGGCAGCTCGATGTCACCGATGAGGATTCCGTCGCCGCCGCGGTCGACGGGGTGATCGCCGATCACGGCCGCCTCGACGCCGTGATCAACAATGCGGGTGCCGGACATCTCGGCACCCTGGAGAACGAGGCCGTCGCCGAGGTACGCAAGGTGATGGAGGTCAACTTCTTCGGCGTGCTGCATGTGTCGAAGGCGGCGCTGCCTCATCTGCGCGCGACCGGCGGCCGTCTGATCACCGTCACCAGCGTCGGCGGGGTCGTCGGGCAGCCCTTCAACGAGGCCTACTGCGCGGCCAAGTTCGCCGTCGAGGGCTACATGGAGAGCCTGGCGCCGGTGGCGGCGCGGCTGGGGGTGACGGTCTCCGTCGTCGAGCCCGGCGCCGTGGCGACCGAGTTCGTCAACAACATCGGGGTCGACCTGGAGGGCGAGGTCGCCGCCGCGGGCCCGTACGCGGACGCGCTGAAGGCGTACCTGGACCGCACCGTCGCGCAGTTCCTCGGCAGCGCGCAGACCCCGGCCGAGGCAGCCGAGGCCGTGCTGGAGGCGCTCACCGCGGACCGGCCCGCGTTCCGCCTCCAGACGTCGGACTGGGCACGCGGCTTCACCGGCACCAAGCTCACCGACCTGGACGGCTCGGCGGTGCTCGGCCTGACGGGTGGCTGGGTGGGCTGACCCGGTGCGGTCGCGTCCGGTCCCAGGGCCCTGGGACCGGCCCTTCCGGCTGTTCCGCGCACCGTGCTTCACGCGATACAGGGGTGGTTATGGCCCGGGTTCTCTTGGTGAAGAGAGCCCGGGCCGAAAATTATGCTGAAGACATTCCCAGGATTCCCTATTTCTGGCGCCGTATTTGACTGCGGAGCGGAAAGGGCTGTGACGGGTACCGCGCCCGGACGCCGTCGGCCCGGCTCCGATTGGTCTTGACCACTTGCCCGCTCGGCTTGGCGGCCGACTCGGAAAGCTGCGCCCAGCATCTATTTCCCTCCACTTCTTGCGGTCGGCGGGTGCGGTGAAAGGCCGTAAGGCATGCCCGCGCGCGAGTTCGATGTCCGGTGCGGTCGTCCAACTCCGTTCGGATATCGCATGGTTGGCGCGACGGCCGGGGGTGAAGAAACCGGTTTTCTCCCGATTTGTGCGGCCGAAGCGGCGGGGCCGGTAACGGGAACGTTCCGGAGTGTTACGGAATGAATTGACCGTTTCGGCACTGTCCGGAACGTCGGCGAGTGACGGGGGTTCAGAGGGTCAACGCACAGCTCGCTTCCATATCGTTCTTGCTTCGATTCTTGACGGTAGGGCCGGAGATGGCGTTCAATTCAGCCGTTCTGGGCCGGTCAGGCGGCCCCTTTGGAGGTACCGGAAATGAATGCAATAATGCGGCGTGCCCTCACCGGCGCAATGGCGCTTTCGCTCGCGACGCCCTTGGCGGCCTGTGGGAGTGAGCAACAGGACGCCGGCGCCGGCAAGGACTCCATCGGGCTGCTCCTGCCGGAGAGCAAAGCGGCCCGGTACGAGAAGTTCGACCGCCGCATTATTTCTTCGCGCATTGCTTCGCTCTGCCTCGAATGCAAGCTCGACTACCACAATGCCGAGCAGAAGGTCGACGCCCAGAAGAGACAGTTCGATGCTCTCGTGGACAAGGGCGTCAAGGTCATCATCCTGGACCCGGTCGACGCCGCGGCGGTCAAGGGCTGGGTGGACTCGGCCGCCAAGAAGGGCGTCAAGGTCATCGCATACGACCGGCTCGCCGAGGGCGATGTCGCGGCTTATGTCTCCTACGACAACGAGAAGATCGGCCGGCTCCAGGGGCAGGGGATCCTCGCCGCCCTCGGTTCCCAGGCGGCCACTTCCGACGTCGTCATGATGAACGGTTCCCCGACCGACCCGAACGCGCCGTCCTACAAGAAGGGCGCGCACGCCGTCCTGGACGGCAAGGTCCGCAAGATCATCTACGAGAAGAGCATCCCCGACTGGTCCGCGAAGGCGGCCAAGAAGGAGATGACCGACGTCATCAACGCCGAGGGACCGGAGGGTTTTGACGCGGTCTACTCGGCCAACGACGGTATGGCGGGCGGTATCGCCGCCGCGCTCAAGTCGGCCGGTCTCAAGAATGTGCCGCTCGGTGGCCAGGACGCCGAACTCCCCGCGTTGCAGCGGCTGGTGGCCGGTACCCAGTCCTTCACCATCTACAAGGAAGTCAGGCCGGAGGCCGAGACCGCCGCCGAAATCGCCTTCCGCCTGCTGCGCGGCAAGAGCATCAAGTCCCTGACGTCGACCACCGCCGACAACAGCAGCAAGACCGGCATCCCCGCCACGCTGTTCAAGGCGCAGATCGTCACCCGGAAGAACATGAAGGACACCGTCGTCAGCGACGGCACGGTCCGGACCGACTTGCTCTGCGCCGGCGACCTCGCCGCCGCATGCAAGTCCCTCGACCTGGAGTGACCGCGCCGGTCAGGGGGAAGAGCGGACCGGCTGCCCGATCCAGTCGTACGCGGCCCGCGCCGTGAATTCCCCCTGACCGCCCTTGAACAGCAGCCCGGCGCTCAGGAACGCCGGGTCGTCGGCGGTGGCGGCCACATACGGGACGGCGATGCACCGCATCCCCGCCCGGTGTGCCGCGAGCGCACCGGGCGCCGCGTCCTCCAGCACCACACAGTCCCCGGGATCGACACCGAGCCGGCCCGCCGCCTCCAGGAACACATCCGGCTCGGGCTTGCCGTGTGCCACCTCCTCGGCGGACACGATCGTGGTCAGCAGCGCATCGAGCCCGGTACCGGCCAGCACCGCCTCGATCGCGGACCGGGACGAGCCGGACGCCACCGCCATCGGATGCCCGGCCGCCGACAGCCGCTCCACAAAAGCGCGCATCTCGGGGAAGACCGCGGTGTGCGCCCGCGCCAGCTCCAGATAGGTGCGGTTGTTGCCCTCCAGCAGCTCCTCGACCGGCGCGTCGATACCGAACTCCCCGCTGAGGATCTCCAGCGTCTCGCGGGTGCCGATGCCGATGAAGCGGCTGTGCTGTTCCCAGCTGAAGTCCGGCACGCCGTACCCGGCCAGCAGCCGGCGCCCGGCCTCGTAGTAATTGGGCTCGCTGTCGACCAGCGTGCCGTCGAGATCGAAGATCACCGGAGCGGGTGGGGCCGGCGTGACCTGGGGGGCGGGGGAGGCGCTCATACCCACCAGGATGCCAAGCGGCGCCTCATCGCGGCCCGGCGGCGCTGCCCACCGCCTCGACCAGCGGCAGCATCCGGTGCGGCACCCGCTCGCGCAGCGCCACTTCCGTACGGGTGCGGACCACGCCCGGCACGCTGATCAGCTGCTGGATCACATCCTCCAGATGCGCCGCGTCCCGTGCCACCACCCGGGTCAGCAGATCACCGCCACCGGTCGTCGAGAACGCCTCGATGATCTGCGGGACCTCCGCCAGCGCATCGGCCACCTCCTCCAGATGCCCCTGGGTCACCTCGATGTGGACGAAGGCGAGCACGGGGTGACCGAGCCCCGCGGGGGACAGCAGGGGGCTGTAGGCGGTGATCACACCGTCCCGTTCGAGGCGGTCGAGGCGCGCCTGGACGGTTCCCCGGGCGACACCCAGGAGACGCGCGTACTCCCGCACGCTGGTGCGCGGCTGCTCCAGCAGCAGCCGCAGGATCTGGGCATCGAGGGCATCCACGGCCATGCTGCAACGGCCTCCTCACCGGGTGGGCTTCCTGGGCGTCGTGACTGTACCAATGGCCCAGTGAAGGCGGTGCGGGGTGACCGGCCGGCTGACGGCTGCCGAGCTCCAGCGCCGCTGGAGAGGTACTGAAGTCCCAGGCGGAAGAGTGGGCCGTGACCGGGCCGCCGTCCGTGGCGGCCGGCGTTCAGCGGAGGGAGCAGCCGTGTCGCAGGCGGTACGGGCAACGGAAAGTCAGGTCACCGGGGACCTCTACGCCGAGGTGCGGACCTTCTACGCGCGCCAGATGCGCCGCGTGGACGCCCTGGACATCGAGGGCTTCGCCGCGACGTTCACCGAGGACGGTGAAGTGCTGCACGCCAACGGCGAGTTGGCGAAGGGACGGGAGGCCATGGTCGCCGGGATGCGGGCGGCGCTGCCCCGCTACCGCGACATCGCCGTACGGCACTGGTTCGACCATCTGCTGATCGAGCCCGTCGACCGGCAGGGTGCGGCGCTGAGGGTGTCGTACTACTCCCTGGTCACCCGGACCGACCGGGCGGGCGTGGTGACCTTCGAACCGACCTTCACGGTCGAGGATGTGCTGGTGCGGCGGGACGGGCAGCTGCTGACGCAGTCGCGGGTGATCCACCGCGACAGCCCGGTCGCCCTCTGAGGGCACGGCTCCCGGTACGGCCCCGGCACTGCCCTCGGTACGGCGCGAGGCGCGGACAGCGGTACGCACAGGGGGAGTCCGGCGGTGCACGCGGCGGCGAGGGCGGTGGGAGATCTCCCACCGCCCTCACCGCTTGCCGGGACGCGGTCGCCGCCCCGATGGGGAGCGGCCCTCAGGCGTGGCAGGCCGGGAGGCGGCCGAGGTAGGTGACCATTTCCTTGAAGGAGGCCGCCACGTCGATACGGGCGCCGGGGGGCAGGCCCGTGGCCTCGGCGTAGGCGCGGTGCAGGTTGCCTACCAGGCGCTCGGCGTCCACCAGGCCGGCGAAGCGGCCCAGGTCGGTGGCGCGGGCCGTCTCCAGCGGGCTGCGGCCGGCCCGCAGACCGTCCTCGGCCAGCCGGCCCACCCAGCGCAGATAGTCCTCCGTGGCGTCCAGTACCTCGGGTCCGGCGACCGGGCCGTGGCCGCAGACCACGGTCTCGGGTCCCAGGGCGCGCAACCGCTCCAGCGCGCGCAGGGAGCCGGTGAGGGAGCCCATCAGGACGTAGGGCGTCACCTGTGACCACACCACATCGCCGGTGAACAGCACCTTGTGTTCGGGCACCCAGACGACCACGTCGTCGGCGGTGTGGGCCGGGCCGACATGGAGCAGCTCGACGGTCAGCTCACCGGCCCGCAGGGTCAGCCGCTCGGTGAACGTCTGGTCGGGGAGGGCGAGGGTGACCTCGCCCCAGTCGACGTCCGGCCACAGGTGGCACAGACCGAGCCCCGACTCGGCCATGTCGCTGCGGGTCCCCTCATGGGAGATGACCGTGGCGCGCGGGGTGAAGAGGGAGTTGCCGAAGACATGATCGCCGTGGAAGTGGGTGTTGACCACGGTGTCCGGGCCGCCGGGTGCCACGCGTGTCACCTCGTCGCGCAGCCGCTCGGCCCTGGCGCGGGTCGCGACCGTGTCGACGAGGACGCACCGGCCGCCTCCTGTGATCACTCCGGCGTTGTTCAGACACCAGCCGCCGTCGGGCTGTTCGTAGACGTAGACGCCGTCGGCCAGCTCCCGCAGGGTGGGCGCTCCGGCAGTGGACAGCGGGGTGCGGAGGGCGGCAGCGGGGGCGTTCACGCGGTCTCCTGGGTGCCGGAGAGCCGGGTGTAGCGGCCCTGGTGGAAGACCAGCGGCCGGGCCCGGTCGGTCGCGCGGTGCACGGACACCACCCGGCCGATCAGCAGGACGTGGTCCCCGGCCTCGTACTCGCTGTCCAGCCGGCACTCGAAGGCCGCCACCGCGGACGGGATGACGGCATTGCCGGTGGTGCCCTCGACGGCGCCGATGCGGGCCATCGCCTGCTGCCCCTCGGGGCGGTCCGGGCGGGCGAACTCCGTGGAGAGGTGGTGGTGCTGCTCGCCGAGCACGTTGACGGCGTAGCCGCCGCCGTGCCGGATCCGCGGCCGCATCCGGCCTTCCTTCTTCACGGACACCAGGATCAGCAGCGGGTCGAGGGAGACCGAGGCGAGGCTGTTGAGCGTCATCACGATCGTCCCGTCGCCGATGCCCTGGGTCAGCAGGGTGACGCCGGTGGGGAAGTTCCCCATGGCCGCCCGGAACGTGGCGGTGTCGGGAACTTCCAGCAGGGTGGTGCCGGGGTCGGTCATCGGTGGGGCTCCGTCTCTGTCGTCCGCGGCGGGGTGCCGGATCAGTAATTGCCGAGTCCGCCGCAGACGTTGAGCGCCTGCGCGGTGACCGAGGCGGCGGCGTCGGTGGCCAAGTAGCCCACCAGACCGGCCACTTCCTCGGGGGTGACGTAGCGGCCGGTCGGGATCCTGGCCTCGAACCTGTCCTGGACGTCCCGTTCCGAGATGCCGAAGTGCTCGGCGTGGCCCTGGCGTACGCGCTGTGCCATCGGCGTCTCGACGAAACCGGGGCAGACCGCGTTGACGGTGATCCCGGTCTTGGCGAGTTCCAGACCGACGGCCTTGCTGAAGCCGACGACGCCGTGCTTCGAGGCGGAGTACGGCGCCGCCAGCACCACACCCTGCTTGCCGCCGGTCGACGCGATATTGATGATCCGGCCCCAGGTGCCGTCCTGCATCCGCCCGGTGGTCAGCACCTCGCGGGTGACCCGGAACACGCTGTTGAGGTTGATGTCGATGACATCGAGCCAGGTCGCGTCGTCGATCTTCGCGGTCTCGCCGCCGCCGTTGCGCCCCGCGTTGTTGACGAGGATGTCGATGCGGCCGTAGGTCCCGACGGCCTCCAGGACCGCCGCGTGGATCTGCTCCGGCGAGGAGACGTCGCAGGTGGTCCCCGAGACCTCCAGCCCCTCCGCGCGCAGTCGCTTGACGGTGCTGTGCACATTCTCCTCGCCCCGGGACACGCCGAACACGGCACTGCCCTGACGGGCCAGCAGCTCGGTGACGGCCAGGCCGATCCCGCTGGTGGCGCCGGTGACGAAGGCGACTCGTCGTGGTGCGTCAGTCATGGTGCTCTCCCGTTGTCGTGGCCGCGGACTGCCGACGGTGGCGGCGCGGCCTTGCGCGGGTCTCGACTGCCTCTGGAGCGTCGCGGCGGGGGCGGCGACCGGGCGGGCGGCGTACGGCGGCGGGTCGAGCGGGGCTCGACGCGGTGTCGAGGCGGACGGGTCAGCGTGCCGGTGCGCCCAGCCCTGAAGGACATGAAGGAGGAGCCGTGCCCGAGCAGACACAGGCACCGACACCGCCGCAGACGATCCCGGACGTACGCAAGTCGGTGACGGTCGCGGCCACACCCGAGCACTGCTTCAAGGTGTTCACCGAGCGGCCCGCCGACTGGTGGCCGCCGTCGCACATCCTCGTCAAGAAGGAACGCGCCGGCCTCGCCTTCGAACCCGGCGTCGGCGGCCGCTACTACGAGTGGGACGTGGACGGCAACGAGATCGCCTGGGGCCGGGTCCTGGAGTGGGACCCGCCGCGCCGCCTCGTGATGACCTGGCGCATCGACGGGCACTGGCAGTCGATCCCGGACGACGAGCGGGCGAGCGAGATCGAGGTCGACTTCACGGCCGTCGACGCCCACACCACGAAGGTGGAGCTGGCCCACGTCAAGCTGCACCGGCACGGCGAGGGCGCGTTCGGCATCTTCAAGGCCCTGGACGGGCCGAGCCCGGGGGAGACGCTGGAGCGGTTCGCCCGCGCCATCTGACAGCCGACAGCCGACAGCCGACAGCAGACGGCAGACGGAACGAGGTGGCCGGGCACGATGCCTGCGGCCCGCCTCTTCCCCCGTCCGCCACCGACTCCCGCGGCGGTGCCCCCGCCGCCGTGTGGCGCGCGGTGTGTCCACCACCCCAGGACGCGCCGCGCCACCGTGCAGGGACGCCCGCACCCCGTACGCCCCTGCCCACCGAGGCCCCGGACCCCAACGGCGCGGTCCGGGGCCTCGCCGGTTCCGGCCCGCGCCGGTCCGGCCGCGCGCGGAGGTTCCCGTCGCCCCGGCCACGGTCCAGCCGACCTCTAGGCGGCCCCCGCACCCTGACGGATCACCGCACAGATCACTGCACGGATCACCGCACAGAGCACCGCACCACAGACCCGCCATCACAGGAGGACATGAGGATGCCTGCCGATACACAGCTGGACACCGGGCTCGCCCCGGCCGCGGAGAAGGTGCGCATCCTCGCGGCCGTGCACGCGGCCGAGGCCGACCGCACCGGCTCCCTCTCCCCGGACGTCATCGACGCGCTGCGCGGCGCCGGCTTCGCCCGGCACTTCGTGGCCCGCTCCTGGGGCGGTGCCGAGGGGACCTTCGCGGAGCTGACCCGCGCGGTCCTCACGATCGGGGAGGCCTGCGCGGCGACCGCGTGGTGTGCCTCGCTGAGCGCCTACTCGGCCCGTTTCACCAGCCATCTGCCCGCCCGCGGCCACCAGGAGGTCTGGGGCGCGAGCCCGGACCCGGTGATCGCGACCGCGCTGATGCCCGGCGGCCGTGCGGTGCCCGACGGCGACGGCTGGCGGCTCTCGGGCCGCTGGGCGTACGTCAGCGGTATCGACTTCGCCGACCGGGTGCTGGTGTGCGCCGCGGTGGCCGGCGGCCCGGACGGCGCCGACGGGCCGCCCCTGATGCGGTTCTTCGCCCTGCCGCGCGAGGTCTGCACCATCGAGCGGACCTGGGACAACGTGGGGATGCGCGCCACCGGCAGCCACACGGTGTCGGTGGACGGGGTCGCCGTGCCCGGTCATCTGTCGTTCGACCGGGCCGACATGCTGGCCGGCCGCAGCATCGACTCCGATGTGGCCGCGCACAACGTGCCGTTCCAGGCCGTCGGCGGACTCACCTTCATCGCACCGGTCGTGGGTGCCGCCGCCGGTGCGCTGGCCGCGAGCGCGGCGACCATGACCGGCCGGCGCCGCAACCCGTCGAACGAACTGCTGCTGGTCCGTGCCTCCGGCCGGATCGACGCCGCACGCCACCTCGTCGAGCAGAACGCCGAGGTGCTCGACGAGCGCCGCTTCACCCCCGAGCACATGGCCCGCAACGAACGCAACGCCACCTTCGCCGCGGAGCTGTGCACCGACGCCGTCGGCCTGCTGGTCCGGGCGGCGGGCACCGGGGGCCTGGGGGAGTCCTCACCGCTCCAGCGGCTGTGGCGCGACGTCACCTCCGCGGCCGGTCATATTGCGCTCCAGTACGACACGGCGGCCCGCAAGAACTACTCGGCGGTGCTGCTGGGCGCGGCCGGCGGCTGACCGGCCCGGTGGCAGCAGCGAAGAGGGGTGGTGCGGCCCGCGGGCCGCACCACCCCTTATCCGTCCGCCCCGCGACCGGGGGTCTCGCCTGCGCCCGGTGCGCGGCTGCCGCTCAGACGAGCCGCGCACCGGGTACGGCGAAGCGCGCCGCTCACTGCGGATCGTCCTTCAGCGGCTTCCACCAGGCCGGGTTGTCGCGATACCAGGCCACCGTCTCGCCCAGGCCCCGCGCGAAGCTGACCGCCGGCGCATACCCCAGCTCACGGCGGATCTTGCCGTCGTCCAGCGCATAGCGCAGATCGTGGCCCTTGCGGTCCGGCACCGAGCGCACCAGGTGCGGATCCGCAGCGCACAGCTCCAGCAGCAGTTCGGTCATCTGCCGGTTGGAGCGCTGGTTGCCCTGGCCGATGTGGTAGACCTCGCCGGCCTTCCCACGGGTCAGCACGAGCTGGATGGCCCGGCAGTGGTCGTCGACGTGCAGCCACTCCCGTACGTTCCTGCCGTCCCCGTACAGGGGCACCGGTTCTCCCTGGAGCAGGTTCGTGACGAACCGGGGTATCAGCTTCTCGGGGTGCTGGTAGGGGCCGTAGTTGTTGGAGCAGCGGGTGATCGACAGATCGAGACCGTGGGTGCGCCAGTACGAGCGGGCCACGAGATCGGCGGACGCCTTGGACGCGGCGTAGGGGGAGTTGGGCAGCAGCGGGTGGTCCTCGGTCCAGGCGCCCTCGGCGATCGACCCGTACACCTCGTCCGTGGAGATGTGCACGACCCGCTGGATGCGGGCGGCGACACAGGCGTCGAGCAGCGTCTGGGTGCCGCCGACGTTGGTGCGCACGAACGCGCCGGCGTCGGTCAGTGAGCGGTCGACATGGGACTCCGCGGCGAAGTGGACCACCGCGTCGTGGCCCGGGAGCAGACCGAGGAGCAGGCTCCGGTCGCAGACGTCCCCCTCGATGAAGGTCAGCCGCGGATGGCTCGCCGGCAGGTTCGCCCGGTTGCCCGCGTAGGTGAGTTTGTCCACGACGGTCACCGCGGCCTGCTCATGGCCCGGGTAGCCGCCGGCGAGGAGTGTACGGACGTAGTGGGAGCCTATGAAGCCGGCTCCGCCGGTCACCAGGAGTTTCATGTGCCGGCCTCCGCCGGGACCAGGGGATGCATGGGTCGTCCTCCTACTGGTGTCGGTCCGGTCGGTGCCGTGCGACGGCGGCGGACAGGCCGAGGTTCTGGTGGATCTCCAGTGTCGCGGTGGACCGGTTCAGGGTGATGTAGTGCAGGCCGGGGGCTCCTTCCGCGAGCAGCCGCTCGGCCATCATGGTGGCGTGGTCGACGCCGATGCGATGGGCTGCCGCGGGGTCATCGCGGGCGGCCTCCAGCCGGTGCGCCAGATCCTCGGGGAACGCGGCATGGCTCAGTTCGGCGAAGCGCCGGATCTGGCGGACATCGGTGGCCGGCATGATCTCGGGAATGACCGGGGTCTCGCAGCCGGCCGCGGCGACCCGGTCCCGCAGCCGCAGATAGTCCTCCACGCGGAAGAACATCTGGGTGAGGGCGTAGTCGGCGCCGGCCCGGCACTTGGCGACGAAATGCCGGATGTCGCTGTCCCAGTCCGGCGAAGCGGGATGCCGCTCCGGGAAGGCGGCCACCCCGACGCTGAACTCACCCGACTCCTTCACCAGCGTCACCAGCTCCTGGGCGTGGCGCAGCCCCTGCGGGTGCGGGCGCCAGGGGCCGTTGGGCGCGCCGGGCGGATCGCCGCGCAGGGCGAGCACATCGCGTACGCCCGCGTCCGCGTACTGCCCGATGATGTGCCGCAGTTCGGCGACCGAGTGGCCGACGGCGGTGAGATGCGCGACCGGCCGCAGCGTGGTCTCGCCGACCAGCCGCTTGGTGACGTCGATCGTGCGGTCGCGGGACGAGCCGCCGGCCCCGTACGTCACGGAGACGAAGGTCGGCGACAGCGGCTCGATACGGCGGATGGCCTGCCACAGGGCCCGCTCACCGGCCGCGGACTTGGGCGGGAAGAACTCGAAGGACAGCGAGCGTGCCCCCGTGGCCAGCGTGTCGCGAAGGGTGTTCATCCCCGGCCTCCCGCATTGAAGTAGCCGGCTTCGGGGTGGTGGACGACGAGGGCGTCGGTGGACTGCTCGGGGTGCAGCTGGAACTCCTCGGAGAGCTCGACACCGATCCGCTCCGGCCGCAGCAGGACCGCGATCTTGGCCCGGTCCTCCAGATCCGGGCAGGCGGGGTAGCCGAAGGAGTAGCGGCAGCCCTGGTACTCGGTGCGCAGCATGCCGTCCAGGGTCGCCGGATCGCCGGAGCCGATGGCGAGTTCGCTGCGGACCCGGGCGTGCCAGTATTCGGCGAGTGCTTCGGCCAACTGGACGGACAGGCCGTGGAGTTCGAGGTAGTCGCGGTAGGAGTTGGCTTCGAAGAGTTCGGCGGTGGCGCCGCCGATCCGGGAGCCGACGGTGACGACCTGGAGTCCGACGACGTCGGTTTCGCCGGTCTCCTCGGGGCGGAAGTAGTCGGCCAGGCACAGGCGCCGGCCGCGGCGCTGGCGGGGGAAGGTGAAGCGGGTGCGCTCGGTGCCGTCCTCGTGCAGCAGGATCAGGTCCTCGCCCTTGGACACACAGGGGAAGTAGCCGTGTACGACGGCCGCTTCGAGGAGGTTCTCGGTCTGGAGCTTGTCGAGCCAGCCGCGCAGCCGGGGGCGGCCCTCGGTCTCCACCAGCTCCTCGTAGGTCGGACCGTCGCCCGTGCGGGCCTGTTTGAGGCCCCACTGCCCCTTGAAGAGGGCGTCCTCGTCCAGCCACGAGGCGTACTCCTTGAGCTGGATGCCCTTGCTGACGCGGGTGCCCCAGAACGGCGGGGCGGGGACGGGGTTGTCGAGGGCGACGTCGGAGCGGGAAGGTGCCTCTTCCGGGCGTTCCTCGACCTGGACGGGGACGGCCTTGACCCGGCGCTGTTTGAGTTCGGGGAGGGTGGCGCCGGGCACGCCGCGTTTGACGGCGATCAGGGCGTCCATCAGGCGCAGGCCCTCGAAGGCGTCGCGGGCGTAGCGGACCTCGCCCTCGTAGATCTCGTGGAGGTCCTGCTCGACGTAGGCGCGGGTCAGCGCGGCGCCGCCGAGGATGACGGGGAAGTCGGCCGCCATCTTGCGCTGGTTGAGCTCCTCGAGGTTCTCCTTCATGATCACCGTGGACTTGACCAGGAGACCGGACATGCCGATGACGTCGGCGCGGTGTTCCTCGGCGGCTTCCAGGATCGCCGAGACCGGCTGCTTGATGCCGAGGTTGACGACGTGGTAGCCGTTGTTGGACAGGATGATGTCGACGAGGTTCTTGCCGATGTCATGGACGTCACCACGGACGGTGGCCAGCACGATCGTGCCCTTGCCCTCCGCGTCGGACTTCTCCATGTGCGGTTCGAGGTAAGCGACCGCGGTCTTCATGACCTCAGCGGACTGGAGCACGAACGGCAGCTGCATCTGCCCGGAGCCGAACAGCTCACCGACGACCTTCATGCCCTCCAGGAGGGTGTCGTTGACGATCTCGAGCGCGGGCCGTTCTTGCAGCGCCTCGTCGAGATCCGCCTCCAGGCCGTTCTTCTCCCCGTCGATGATGCGCCGCTGGAGGCGCTCGTCCAGGGGCAGCGCGAGGAGTTCCTCGGCCCGGCCGGCCTTCATCGACT